>NZ_CP064188.1:1301273-1626592 GCF_015353075.1 Rhizobium sp. 007
CGTCGACCGCTTCATCATCTTCGCCGGTATCCTGATGATCGCATTGACGCTGTATGTGGCCATCGTATCGGCCCCGCCGGTTGGCGAAGCACTGTTCCAGACCTTTTTGCCGGCAACCGTCGATTTCGCCACGATCACCACTATCGTCGGCGGCACGGTCGGTGGCTACATCACCTATTCCGGGGCCCATCGCCTGCTCGACAAGGGCACGGTCGGCATCGAAAACCTCGGCGCCGTCAACCGCGCAGCGCTCACCGGCATCGCCGTCACCGGCGTCATGCGCTACGTCCTCTTTCTCGCTGTGCTCGGCGTAGTCGCCAGCGGTGTCGTAATCGATGTCTCAGGCAAGGGTGCCAATCCGGCCGCCCAAGCCTTTGAGGCCGCCGCCGGCGATGTGGGCATGCGCATCTTCGGCATTATCCTGTGGGCTGCCGCCATCACCTCGGTTATCGGCGCTGCCTATACGTCGGTTTCCTTCCTCACGATCTTCAAGCAGGACCTTAGTGAGAGAGCCCGCAATATCGCGACCGTGATCTTCATCGCGGTATCGCTGTTCTTCTATGTGATTATCACCACCCCGCCGGCTCAGATGCTGGTCTTCGTCGGCGGCCTGAACGGTCTCATTCTGCCGATCGGCCTGTCGATTTTCATCTATGCTGCCTGGGCTCGTTCTGACCTGATGGGTGGCTATCGCTATCCGCGCTGGCTGCTGGTGCTCGGCGTGCTGGCTTGCGTCCTCACCTGGTACATGGGCTACAAGTCAATCGGCCCAATCTTCGCGCTTCTGACCGCCTAAGGAGACCTGATATGACTGCCATCGATCTGAACAGCGATCTCGGCGAAAGCTATGGCGCATGGGGCATGGGCGACGACACCGCGATGCTCGCCCTCGTCTCCAGCGCCAATGTCGCCTGCGGCTTTCATGCCGGCGACCCGCTCGGTATTCTAAGAACCGTCAGGGCCGCAGCTGAAAAGGGCGTTTTGATCGGCGCGCATGTCTCCTATCCTGATCGCGTCGGCTTCGGCCGGCGCGACATGGATGTCGCAAGCCACGAACTGACCGCCGATGTCATCTATCAGATCGGCGCACTGAAGGGCATCGCAGCGGCAGCGGGTGTCACCGTCGGTTACGTCAAGCCGCACGGCGCTCTCTACAACCGCATCGCCCGCGACCCGAAGCAAGCCCAGGCAGTGATCGACGGCATCAAGGCGGTGGATCCCTCGTTGGTGCTGATGGGTCTTGCAAATACGCCAATTCTCAAGCTCGCCCGCGACTGCGGCTTGAAGGCCGTGGCGGAAGCCTTTGCCGACCGGGCCTATACGCCCGATGGCGACCTTGTCTCACGCCGTGAACCGGGTGCCGTCCTGCATGATCCCCAGCTGATCGCTCGCCGCATGCTGCAGCTTGCCCATGAAGGTACGCTCGAAGCGGTCGACGGCTCGACCATCAAGATCGACGCCCAGTCGATCTGCGTGCATGGAGACAGCCCCAGCGCTGTCTCCATCGCCAAGGAGATCCGCCGCGTCTTCGAAGTCGACGGGATTGCCGTCCGCTCCTTCCTGGCCGCCTGACCAACCTGCGAGAGACATGCAATGATCGCCATCGAACATCTTCGCCACATCAATGCTGGGCCGGCTCAAAAAGCCCGCGAACGCTATTGGGTAGGCAGCATCGAGCCGACTTCGGGCGTCGCGCCGGGCTTCACCCAGGCTAATATGATCGTGCTTCCGCGCGACTGGGCCTTCGATTTCCTGCTCTATGCGCAGCGCACTCCAAAGGCTTGTCCGGTGCTCGATGTCTCCGATCCGGGTTCGCATGCGACCCTGCTTGCGCCCGGCGCCGACCTTCGCACTGATCTGCCGCTCTATCGCATCTGGCGTGATGGAAAGCTCGCCGAAGAGACAGCGGATGCGACCGCAGCCTGGGCCGAATATCCCGACCTCGTCGGCTTCCTGATCGGCTGTAGCTTCACCTTCGAGACACCGATGGCGCAGGCCGGGATCGAGATCCGCCACATCACGGACAAGTCCAATGTGCCGATGTATCTGACCAACCGGCCTTGCCGGCCGGCCGGCCGCCTGCATGGGAACATGGTCGTGTCCATGCGGCCGATCCAAGCGTCGCGCGTGGCGGACGCCGCGACCATCTCGGGACGCTTCCCGGCAGTGCATCGCGCACCCGTGCATGTCGGCACGCCGGAAGCGATCGGCATCAAGGATCTCGCCGCGCCGGAATTCGGCGATCCGGTGCGCATCGAGCCGGGCGAGGTCCCGGTCTTCTGGGCCTGCGGCGTCACCCCGCAGACGGCCGTGATGGCCTCCCGTGTCCCCTTTGCGATCACCCATGCGCCGGGACACATGTTCATCACCGACATCCCCGATTCCGCGTATCACGCTTGAGGTTCCCATGCGTTTCCTGCCTGTCAGCCTGACAACCATGCTTGTCGAACTCGCCGATCTCGACGAGACGCTGGCGCTGTTTGCCTCGCTCAAAGCTGATCCGCTGGAAGGTATCGAGGACATGGTGCCTGCGGCCCGCACGCTGATGATCCGCTTGCGGCCGGAAAAGCTGACGCTGGAAAAGCTGGCCGGCGAGATCGCGACACGCGATCTGTCGATGCGCGCGGCACCCTCCGACAAGCTCGTCGAAATCCCCGTTTGCTACGATGGCGAGGACTTGGCAGATGTCGCGGACCTTACGGGCTTGTCTATCGAGGACGTCATCCGCCGCCATACCCACAGCGAATTCACCGTCGCTTTTTGCGGCTTTGCGCCCGGCTTCGGCTATCTCACCGGCGGCGATCCGGCACTGCAGGTGCCGCGCCGCCCGAGCCCGCGCACAAGGATCCCGGCCGGCTCGGTTGCTTTGGCCGGCGCCTTCAGCGGTGTCTATCCGCAGGCGAGCCCCGGCGGCTGGCAAATCGTCGGCACGACGCCAAAAAAGATGTGGGATCTATCGCGCGATCCGCCAGCACTTCTTCAGCCCGGCTACCGCGTGCACTTCTTCGATCTCAAAAAGAAAGCAGTCTCAACTACCAGGACCACGACCAAGACCCTGGTCGCCCGCCCACCAGTAGTCGCGTCGGACAGCCTTGCGCTCAAGGTTCGTGCCGCCCCCATCCCGGCACTGTTCCAGGACTTCGGCCGCTTCGGCAAGACCGGCCAGGGGGTCTCATCCTCCGGCGCGCTTGACCAGGGGGCACTCAAGGCGGCCAATCGCGTGGTCGGCAATCCGGCCGGCACGCCCTGCCTCGAAATCACGCTTGGCGGTTTTTCCTTCGAGGTTTCTGGCCGCACCGTCATGGCGCTCACCGGCGCGCCCTGCCCGATCAGCATCCGCGATGCAGCTGACCGCACGATTAGCGCCGGGACCTATCAGCCAATCTCGCTTGAACCGGGCGATGTCGTGACGCTCGGCCCTGCACCGAGAGGCATGCGCAGCTATCTCGCCGTCCGCGGCGGATTTGCCGTTAGGCCGATACTCGGCAGCGCTTCCACCGATACGCTGGCCGTTGTCGGTCCCGACCCTGTCGCCGCAGGCGCAGTGCTGGCCATCAACAATGATAGCTTGGCCCTAACCAGCGTTTCGCTTCATGAAGCGCCAGCCTTCGACCATCCGGCGGCGGACGAAACCATCACGCTCGACGTGATCATGGGGCCTCGCAGCGACTGGTTCACCGAGGCTGGTATCGCCGCCCTCTCCGGCCAACTCTGGCAGGTGACACCGCAGTCCAACCGCGTCGGCATCCGCCTTTCCGGCGATATTCCGTTGGAGCGCAAGGACAAGGCGGAATTGCCGAGCGAAGGTACGGCGACCGGCGCAATCCAGGTACCGCACAGCGGCCAGCCGGTCCTCTTCCTCGCCGACCATCCGCTGACTGGCGGCTATCCGGTCATCGGCACGGTCGCCGAATACCATCTCGATCTCGCCGGACAGATCCCGGTCGATGCCAAAATACGATTCCGGCCCGTGACGGCTTTCGCCGATATTCAGCCCGCCAAGGCTCGAGATCGGTGACGGCCAAAATCAAGTGAGGAGACATCCATGAAGAAAGTCCTGATCGCCAATCGCGGCGAGATCGCCGTGCGCATCATCCGGGCTTGTCACGATCACGGCCTGCAATCTGTCGCCGTCTATGCCGATCCAGACATGGACGCGCTCTTCGTCAAGCTGGCCGACGAAGCCCATGGGCTCGTCGGCGCCCGTCCGGACGAGACCTACCTCGACATCGACAAATTGATCAGCATTGCCAAGCGCTCCGGTGCAGATGCAGTGCATCCGGGCTATGGCTTTTTGTCCGAACGGGCCGAATTCGCCCGTGCGGTGATCGATGCTGGCCTCACCTGGATCGGGCCTGATCCGCATGTCATTGAGGCATTGGGCGACAAAGTCGAGGCCCGGCGGATCGCGACCAGCGTCGGCGCGCCGCTGGTTGCCGGTAGCGACGGCCCGGCCAAGTCGGCTGCCGAAGTCATCGCCTTTGCCGAAGAGCATGGGTTGCCCGTTGCCATTAAGGCTGCCCACGGCGGCGGCGGCCGTGGCCTGAAGGTCGCTTGGAGGATGGAGGAAGTAGCAGAGCTTTATGAATCTGCAGTCCGCGAGGCCAAGGCCGCCTTCGGCCGTGGCGAGTGTTTCCTCGAGCGCTTCCTCGACCGTCCGCGCCACGTAGAAGCGCAGGTGTTGGCCGACAAACACGGCAATGTGCTGGTGCTTGGCACGCGTGATTGCTCGCTGCAGCGGCGCAATCAGAAGCTCGTCGAGGAGGCCCCCGCCCCCTTCCTCAGCGACACCCAACGCCAATCGATCCACGATGCTGCGAAGAAGATCTGCGCTGCCGCCGGCTATTCTGGCGCGGGTACGGTCGAATTCCTGCTCGGTGGCGACGGCACGATCTCCTTCCTTGAAGTGAACACCCGTCTGCAAGTCGAGCATCCCGTAACCGAGGAGACAACCGGCATCGACCTCGTCATCGAACAGTTCCGTATCGCCGACGGCCTGCCCCTGCGCGTCACCGAGACGCCTGTCCCGCGTGGCCATTCGATCGAGTTCCGTATCAATGCCGAGGATCCAGGCCGAGGCTTCCTGCCAACGCCGGGTACAATCACCGTCTTCGACCCTCCCGCCGGGCCTGGCATCCGTGTTGACAGCGGCGTCGTCTCCGGCTCGACGGTGCCTGGTACCTTCGATTCACTCATGGCGAAACTGATCGTCACCGGCGCCACTCGCGACGAGGCGCTAAGACGCGCCCGCCGCGCGCTCCGAGAATTCAAGATCAACGGCATTGCGACGGTTCTGCCCTTCCATCGCGCCGCGATCGAGACGAAGGACTTTACGGGCGAAAGCGGCTTCAAGGTGCATACGCGCTGGATCGAGACCGATTTCGCCAATCGTCTTGAAGCGGAAGCCCGGCCAGAGCCGGTTGCCAATCCCCCGCTGGTCCGCACCCATGTGGAAATCGACGGCAGGCGCCATGAGATCGGCATTCCGGTCGCGCTTTTGGCCGGTCTCGGCGGGCTTGCAGGCCAAGACACCGGGCTGGCGATTGCTGCCAGGGCGGAAGACACCTCGAGCGTGACTACGCCGATCTCAGGTACGCTGCAGGCCTTCAAGGTCCAGGATGGCGCGGAAGTGGCGGCGGGTGACCTGATCGCGGTGATTGAAGCGATGAAGATGGAAACCCTGGTGACGGCATCGCGGGCCGGCAAGATCCGGATCAAGGCCCAAGCCGGCGCCTATCTGCAAGCCGGTGCCGAGATCGCCCGCTTCGAGACCCCACCGTCGGTTAGATAGACCCGACGAACAGAGCCGATATCGTCTGGCCGATCGGACGGTTGTCCAAAGGCAGAAGCAGGAAGGCTTAAGCGCATCCGGTAGGTGACTGGCTACTCCTGCCACGCCGGAGCAAAGGGCGGTCTCGCCGCCTACGCCAGCCGCGACCGGAGGCCAAAGCGCGCCTGTGGCACGTTCGACAGCGCGGCACCCTTGTCTTGTGCGTGAGGGCTGCCATCTATCGGTGATCATTTGGAATCACGTACCGGTGTCATCGGACATTTAACAGAAAAGCATGGAAATCAGCGAAATCGTCGCCGCTTACATACGTGTCTTGGCGTTGGCTGTCTTAGTCGTTTATGGCTATGCTTGGGTCATTCGCACCATCAGCCAAAGATTGATGAGGGGCGTTGCGGCGGGCCTTTTGTTTGGTCTCGGCGGCATTCTTTCGATGAACGATCCGATTGTGATGAGGCCGGGGCTTATCTATGACGCCCGATCCATTCTTCTGGTTCTCTCCCCCCTCTACGCAGGACCGATTGGCACCATCATTGCTGCAGCCATGATGGGGGCGCACCGTTTGGTTCTTGGCGGCGTCGGCGCGACGGGCGGCGCGGTGAGCGTCATCCTTGTGGCGCTTAGTGGTTACGCCAGCACGCTCATACCCCGTCACCGCATCGGCACCGGCTGGGGGAGATCGCTGCTGCTCGGCCTTGCGACCGTCTCTTCCTTCATCGTCCTTGTCTTTCTGCCTCCGGAGATCGCCAGGGACCTGTTTCTGCGCGCTGCGGCTCCCGTCATGCTTGCCAATATTCTCGGCGTCCTCCTCCTTGCCGATCTGCTTGAGCGCGAAAAGCAGCGAGTCCGGATGGTGCGCGTGCTTGAAAATGAGGCGAGCGTCGACCCGTTGACGAAGCTGCCAAATCGCCGCGTCTTTCAGCGGGCGGCCGACCGCTGCGCCGAGGAGGCGAGCAATCGCGGGCGGCCTTTCTCGATCGTTATGCTCGACGTCGACCACTTCAAAAAGATCAACGATACCTGGGGACACAATGTGGGAGACACCGTGCTCTCCCGGGTCGCCGACCTCATTCGCCGGACCGTGCGCAAGACCGATGTCGCGGCTCGCTACGGGGGCGAAGAGATCATCATTCTGCTTCCAGATACTGAAGAGGGCGACGCGTTAATCGTTGCCGAGAAGATCCGCCATGCAATCGAGTCAGAAGACTTGATCGTCGGTGTTACGGCAATCAAGGTTACCGTCAGCATCGGCGTCGCGGCTGTCGATTCTAGCGGCACTAATATTCGTGCAGCAATCGAGGCCGCAGACAGAGCGCTCTATCGCGCCAAGACAGCTGGCCGCAACCGCGTCGAACTGGCAACGGCTGCGTGAAAACGATGGTTCTGCCGGGGCGCCGGCAGCGGCGCTGCCAGCAAAATCGGGATCAGCCCGACGTCTCTGGGCGCGTGGCTCGCTTAAGGTCGGCCAGCCCTCTGTTGGCATCCTTACTGCCAGTGGCGGCGGCCGCATTGAATATCCGTGCGGCATCGCCATACATTTCGAGGTTCAGATAGCAATAGCCGCGCAACACCATGAGATCGATCGTCTCGCGTTTGATCTGAGCTCGCTGATCGAGATAGATCAGCGTCTCGCGATACCGCTTGGCGCCATAAGCGGCGAGTGCCCGGTCAGCGAGGATTGAAATCTGGAGTTCGGCGGCGCGCTCACGGCTCTGAGGCGCACGCGTTGCCGCAACGGCTGCATTGTTGGACAGCCCGACGCGCAGATAAGCGAGACTCTGTCCATAGGCGGCGTCTTCGCGCGTCTGCCGCGCAGACCCCTTCAAGGCTCTTTCGAAAGCGGCAACAGCTTCCATCGGACGATTGAGATCCATCAGGCACCAGCCGCGGCTGAGCGCGGCATCGGGGCTGAGGAGGCTCGCATCCGTCGTGGTCGAGCAGCCGCGCGGCTTGCGGGTGCCTTGCTGCACAGTCACTGTCTCCATTGCCGATCCTTCGGTTCGCACAGCCCGGCCCGGAGGCTCGGTTGCGCCTCCTCCGTCAGCCGGTTGAGCTGGCACAGCCGCACGCGCAAGCCTTTGTGGAAGCCGGGCGGACGTTTGAAGCGGTGCCTCGACGGAGGGCGCCGATAGCGATGCATCGTCAAGCGTGGCGATACGCTGCGAGCGGCCGGCCCAAAGCCGCTGGACCTCCGCGACCCCCGTGCGATCGTTCAGTTGCTCACGGGTGATGGCAAGACCATAGGCGGACGGTTCGTCGTCCGGTTTCCAGCGAAGCGCAGTTTCAAACCAGCGCGCTGCAGTTTGCGGCTGATTGAGCGAGCGTGCATACCAGCCGAATTGCTGCGCGGCCGGCACGTATTTCTGCGCAATGACCTCTTTTGCCATGCGACCAAGTACGTCTTCGCTTATATCGGCGGGCGGCTGCAAAGCCATCAGATTGGCAGCAGCGGCAAGATAGGTATCGGTGGCATCCTTGGAATCGCTGCGCCACCTGTACATGACATCCTCGGCCTCTTGAGGCGCCTTGCGGGCGACAAGCGCAAGTGCCATGCCCTGCGAAGCGGATGCCGAATCCTCCTTGGCACGGGCTGCGCGAAACCACTTCTCCGCCTCCGGCGCATTCTCGCGTCGCAGCTGATACCAGCCAAGCAAGAGCGCATCGGAGGCGAGCCCTTGGGTTTGCGCGAGACGCGCAACACGCGATACATAGTCTGCTTCGACATCAAGCTTCGGATCGGCGTTGCCTTCAGCGACGAAGCGGCGAGCGAGCTCGTCACGGATGCTATCGAACTCGCGCGCGCCGCTCACGGCAGGCTGCTCGAGGGCAAGCAGCCGCTGCATGGCCTGATAGGGCAGCAACGCCGAAGCCTTCTGGACGCTCGCAAGGCGCTCCTGCGGGTTCGTGCAGTACTTCAGGATGTAGCTGTAGGCATCTACGCTGCGCGCTTCCCTTCCTGTATGGACAAAGGCTTCGGCGACGCGCCACAAGACATCTATATCGCTGCAGGTCAGAAGGCTCGGGGTCGCAGCGCCGATCTCGATGACTGTTGTGTACTGTTTGAGGTCGGACGCATTCACAAGCCGCGCCCGGGCTTCTGCGACATCCAGGCGATCGAGGAGGTCAGCGGGCGGCTGCCAGCCGGTATCCGCCGTGCGGCGGTCGGCGATAGCTTTGCGAAGCTCTGCATAACGCCCCTCCGCATAAAGCTGCCACATGGTTTCGAGCTGCTTATCGCCGCTTTGCGGCACGGCCAGCGGATCGGCGGGCGGCACCCAGTTCGGATAAAGCGCTTGGAGACGGGAGATTTCGGCCTGCAGGCGAACCTTGTCGCCGCGGTTTGCAAAATACCGCAGCGCGCTTTCGTCGACCTTCGGCTGAGCTGCCGGTTGCTGCCCTGCCGACTGTTGGGCCGGCCGCTCCTTCTCGGCAGGCTGCGGCTGAGCCGGGGGGGCAGGCGCCTGGGGAGGTTGAGGCGCCTGTGCCGTCAGCACCGGTGCCGCCTCCTGAAGACGGTCGGCGACCGCCTGGACGTCGATCGGCTGGCTGCTGGGCGTGTCCGGTTGCACCAGGCGGTCGGTCTGCAGGTTCGAGCGTCCGATGCCGAATTTCTCCACCAGTGCGGCACGGTCCTTCACCCCGGTTATTACGATGGCCACCACCGCTGCAGCCGATAATGCGATGAGGGACGACTTCACAGACACTCCGGATGTTTCTTCACGACGAGGGCCAGCCCGAGCAGCTGGAGCGTGGACGGATAATAGAGCGCAGGCGAAAACTGCCGGGCAGTCGGGGGCAGTTTCTTGCCGTTGACCACACAGGCCACAACATCGTTAACAATTCGATAACCTGGGTCAGCAAGCACCGTCTTCACGCCACCCGTGGCAAGGTCGATTGTCGCCGGAGCACCATTTGCGGTCATTCCATGTTGCAGCCTGGAAAGCAGGACCTTGTCGGTAATCCCTGCCCTTGCGAGATAAAGCGGGATACGAACAGCGTTGTAGGCGAATTCCGCATCGAAACCCTCGGCTGGTGCCGGCCGGCGGGCAAGGCTTACCCATTCAGCAGGCAGTTTGCGCGGGCCGAATTGCAGGGATTTCAGGAGTGCAAGGCCGTCATCGGAAAGCTTTTGCCACCGGTCTGACGGCGCAAGCAGCGCCATCACCGGGATCGCCTCGAAGATCCAGTAGGAGGGGTTGACCACCGGCCCATCTACCCGGCTGGGCGGTGTAAAACCTTCGACGCCGGGCAAGAGCAGCGTGCGGCCACCGGCCTCCACCACTGCTTCGGAAAGGAGCGCTTGGGCCATTCTGGCAGCGGCTTCGATATAATCGCTCCTGTTCCAGGAGGTGCCAGCGAGCGCAAGCGCATAGGCAATCAGCATGTCGCCGTCCGAGGCGTTGTTGGTGTCCGTCACATGCGGTTTGGCTGAAGGGTCCCATTTCCATACAGCAAGTCCATCATCGCGCAGCAGGAGTTCCGTGCGGGTGAAATACCATATCTGCTCGAAATCGGCGGGGCTGTTGGCGAGGTAGGCAAGCAACAGACCGTAACCCTGGCCCTCGCTGTGGCTGATGTTGCCGTTGCCGTTGTCGATGACACGGCCGCTCGGATCGAGAAACTGCAGCTTGTAGGCGGCCCACGTCTTTCGATCGACGAGCACCTGTTGGGCCTGAAGGGGTTCGACGGCAATCGCAAAAGCGAGTGCACCAGCCAGCACCGTTGCCACGATCCTCTTCATTTGCCCCTGCCCAATCTGCTCAGCATGCCCGAGGTCGCCATGCCGAGGAGAATCGAAAGAACGACAAGCAGAAAGGCGTAGGAGAGGATATTGGTCGAGAGCCAGTTTGCGGCGATCAGCCTAAAGTTCGCAAGCGACCAAGGCTGCGAGGGCACGAAGTCGAAACGCGAGACCGGCACGGTTTCGATCTCACCGGTCTTGCCGGAATAGGTGGTGATGTGTCCGGAAATCTGCGGCCAGTTGCGCTGCTCCGTCACAGCATCGATACCCTCGCGCAGGTCCTTTGCCGAGGGCGCGGTTACGACTGTCCAGGCCCCGGCGCCGGTTGGGCTGGCGCCTTGCGCAACCATGAGGCTCGCCACATTGGACGGCGTGAAAACGGCTTCTGCTCTCGGTACAAATTGCAGCGAACTCAGCGAGATGTCGAAGTTCTTGCGCAGCCACTCCTGGAACGCCGTGACCTGACCGCGCCATGCGCCGCTGCTCACCTTCGAGCGCCATTGGTCGAAAGCGGAATTGGTGTCCGGCTGGACCACCTGCGTATCCGGTACCGGGCGCCAAGTGGCCTGGCTTGCCGTGGAGATATTCAGTTGGGACAAGACCGCCGCCGGCAATTGCGAGATGGAACCGATGAATAGGGCGTCCTGATCACCGATCGTGCCTGGCGAAGCCGTCGGCTCTATGTTCATGGGGCGTCCGGAGACAGCTGCCATCTGGCCAAGCAGCGTGGCCGCGGCAGAAAGTGTGTCGGCATCGATGCGGTCTATGAAGAGCGGCATCGGACCGGCAAGCCGTCCATAGGGGTAGGCGGTACCGGCCATGGCGGCAAGATTGGGACGCTGCCCGACGCGGGCGAAATCCGGCATGCGAAACTCAGTCGTATCGAACAAGGCAAAGCGCGACGTGGTCGAGGCGGTCGCACCGGGCACACATATGTTGTCATCGCTCGTCGTGAGGATTGCTTCAAGACTCAGCGAGTTGAGGCCCGGCTTGAAGTGGCGCATGGCCACGCGGATCGGCAGATGACGGAGGATGCCGCCGCCGGTTCCGGTAATCGGCATCGTCGAGGCGATATTGCCGTTGACATAGATGTCGATATGGCTGCCGGGAAGGACGCTGCCGGTATATGCCGCGTCCAGCAGAACCGTCGCTTCTCCATAGGCATTCGCATAGAAGTCGGAAGGAACCGCGACATTGAAGTTCGTACGAAAACGCCGACCGGAAAACTCTGTCGTCTTCACGCCCAGATCGGCAAATGTAAGCCGCGTGTCTTGAAGTATCAACGGTGCGTTTGGCGCGCTCCAGCGCTCGGTGGTCAGCGCATCGCGCCTGATGCCCGGGGCACGATCAGTTGGGGAGACGATGGTATCGATAGCCGAGGAGATTGCTTGCCACGAAGGGCCACTGATCAGAAGCACGGGCGAGCCAGTGCGCGGGTCGGTGACGAATGTCGCGAGCGCTGCGGACTGAGCCGCCGGTGGCAGGTCTGGAAAATAGGGCTGCAACTCGGAAGTCGTGCCGACGAGAACGGTAAGCTTGCCGGGTCCGGCTGCCGGCAGCGTGTCGACGCTGAAGGAGATGGATTGGTTCGGCATACCACTCAGCACCGAGAGCCCCTGTGCGAGGCGAAGTAGCGGCTTCGTCGTGCCAGGCTGCTCAAGGGCTGGAACGAGGAGGTCGAATTCCGTTCTACCGGACCCGTCGACGCCGACCGCACGGATGGCATCCGTGCTTGACAACTTTGCAGCTTCTTGCCCTTCGAAGCTCAGATGGGTCTGCGCAGGATCGATATTGGACCATAGCTCATAAGTCGACTGGATCGTGCAATCCGTGCGGTGGCGCTGGCTTGCCTCGAAGGTCAAAAGGTTTGCGCCGGGCTGTAACAGACCACGCGGAACATCGAAGCTGACTTGGGAGGGTGTGTCGGGTGAGCCGATCTGCTTTTGACCGATCGGACGGTTGTTGATGAGCACGGTGATCTGCGAGGCTTCCGGCGCAACGACGATGGAATTTTGGTAGGCGAAATTGAATTTTGCTGGCGCGGCTGCCTGTTCTGGAGTGAGGTAGACGCTCCACGACTTTCGGTCGTATTCGCCCTCCAGACCGAATTTGTCGAAGGGAACGACGTAGCGGCGCATACCGCCTGTCGTCTCCGCCGGGGTGCCGGCAGGCTGGACGGTTTGCGGCCGAGCGGAATTTGCAGAGCCGGGAAAAGATGGGGAAGGTTTCGGCGGAGCGGCAGGGACGGACGGTGCGTCTGGAACTGTAACAGGCGGTGTCACCGTTGGGGCAGGCAACGTCAGGCGCGGCACCATGGGATGAAGACCGGCCGGGCGCTCAGGCGACATGTCAAAGGGCGCGGGCACCAGTGCAGTCTGAGCCGAGGTAAGCGCCGAGGTGCTGATAAGAAACAGTGCAGCGGCAAGACCCGTCCTCATCAGCCGTTCGCCTTTGCCATCTGCTGCTGCGCTTCGCGCTCCGGCCGCATGCTGCGGAAGAAATAAATGAGCCCGCGGCTTGTCTGATAGAGCGATAGACCAAGAAACCAGATGGTACCGCGGATGAGGCCCGGATTGCGGCGGCGCGATTCCTGAAATTGCGCCCATTGATCGGAATTGGCAAAGATCAAATCGGCGATCAGGCGATGATCAAGCGCGCTCTTCGGGATATACTGGCAGCCGACGGCCATGATATCGCCGTCCTGTTCCATGTTGCGAACGATGAGCGGCAGAGTTTCGAGGTCAGCACCGCTGTAAGGGCGGAAGCGGATTTCGCCTTCGGCGCCGATCGTCATCGGGTCCAACTGCTTGTTGAAGACATGGAGACGCGCTCCGTGGACCGAGACGTCCTCGATCGAGGCGGTATGCCATTTGCCGTTGACGCCGAATTCGCAGCGCCGATTGACGCGCACACGCCGCGAAGCGGCACGCTCGCCGCGCTCCGACACCACGCCAAGCGCACAGCCTGCCATGATGAGATTGATAAGGTTCCACCCGCCGACAACGAGCGTCACATCCGCCTTGTAGGGCTCGGCATAGATGCGATAGATCGTAATGGCGAGCGCAATGATCTGCACGGCAAATATAACGAAAAAGGGCCTGCTGATTTCCGAAAGGCGGCTGACCGAAATCGATTCGTCCTTTGCCGTGACCTTGAAGGTTGGTTTTCGTGGATTGATCATGACGGAAATGACGGCAGGCAAAAGGTGGACCGTCTGCACATACTCGTAAAGTTCCGATATCCACGGCCAGCGGAACGAACCATAAAGATAGTTCTGCATCATCAGGTTCACGAGCATATAGGCAAGCGTATAGGCCAGAAACTCGCCGCCGGAGGCTGTGAAAATTTCAAGGTCGAAGAACAGATAAAAGAGCGGCGCGAACAGGAAGATTGTACGCGGGAACGGGAAGAGCCAGAACAGCGTCGAGGACATGTAACAAAGGCGCTGCGGAATCGACAGGCCGCGCTTTAAGAGCGGAAACCGAAAGCGCAGGATCTGCATCATGCCTTGCGCCCAGCGGCTGCGTTGGCCGATGAAACTTGCGAAGGTGGCGGGCTGCAGACCGGCGATCAGCGGCTTGTCGACATAAATGCTATTCCAGCCTGCGCCGTGCAACGCCAATGCGGTCTCACAGTCTTCAGTGATGCTGATGCCGCTAAAGCCATTGGTGGATTGCAGCGCGCGACGGCTGAGAACTGCGGCCGAACCACAGAAGAAGGCAGCGTTCCATTTGTCGAGGCCCCGCTGGATGATGCCGTAAAACATCTCATTTTCGCTCGGCATCCTGTCGAAAGTGCGCAAATTGCGCTCCAGCGGATCTGGATTGATGAAAAAGTGCGGCGTTTGCACGAGGAAGAGCTTCGGGTCGTCGTCGAAATAGCCGACCGTCTCGCGCAGGAAGTCCCGGGCGGGCGCGTGGTCAGCGTCGAAGACGGCGATGAGCTCGCCCGTCGAATGCTGCATGCCGTTGTTGAGATTGCCTGCCTTGGCATGTTCATTGCGGTCGCGCGTCAGGTAATTGACGCTGAGTGCCTCGCAGAGCTGCCTCAGTTCATTGTGCCGCGCAATGGCAGCCTGGGCTTCGAGCAGCTTGTTGGAATTGCGTTTTTGCAGCGTGCCGCCATCATCCAGCAGCCAGACATGCAGTTTATCGGCCGGATAATCGATTGCTTTTGCGGCGGCGAGCGTATTGCCGAGGAGATGGGCGTCTTCGTTATAGGTGGGCACGAACACGTCGACATGCGGGAACCGCTCTTGCTTGACAGGGCGCGACCGGCGCGGCGGAAGTGGGGTCGCGACGATGAAGAGGCTGAGCGCCAGCATGGCGATGCTGTACATTTCGGCGAGATAGAGCAGCAGCCCGGGAATGAAGTTTTCAAGCTGGTTGACGGGCGGCAGCGTACTCGTCGTGCGCCAATAGGCATAACGCAGAACGACGGCAGTGCCGAAGGCAAGCGCGATCAGGCGCCATGTGCCCTCCCCCTTCAGGATCTTGATCATCGCCATGATCGTGACGACGGTGATACTGGCAATAAGCTGAGTCTGCAGGTTCACCGGCAAGGTGATCAATACGAAGACGCAGAGCGAGACGATCGCCCAGGTGAAGATGCTTCGAGCCTTATGCATCGACGTCCCTTCAAAAGCATGGCCGGGCATTGCGGCGCCGGCTATGCGTTTCCTATCTTCGGCACGCGGCCGTCATGGCCGCATCGCCTATGCAGTCGGGGGAAGGCACGGTGATGCCACCTGCCCTCGCCGCTTGTTGAACCGAGCCCGGCGCCGGCATCGGCTGGGTATTGGCCGCTGGCGTTTCGAAAGCTGGGTCCGGCAGCGGTACACGCACCCCGATCGGCGCCGGCATGGGCGCTGTCACCGGCGCCTTCACTTGACGTGGCTGACGGCGGAGGGCCGGGGCCGGTTCGTAGCCGATTTCAATGGCGCTAGTGCGGTGGCCACCGTCATCCGGGTAAACAGGGCTGCCGACGCGGCCGAGAACCTCATCGGCGCCTTTTACCTCGCCGTAAGGATTCCATATCTCGCCGTTCAGCGTGCCGGTGACCGTATAGCCATACATAACGCTTAAGAGCTGACGCTCGCTGGCGCGCGCGTCGCAAAGGCGAAGCCGCACCTGGATCATCCCGAAATTGCGCGCTTGCGTATGTGCCGCCTGGCTCGATCGGATCTGCTGCCAGCCATAAAGGCAGGTATCGCCTGCGCGGCTGCGCCCCGAGGCATAGGCGAACGACCCATAGCTGTTTTGCAGGAAGGTGTTGTTCCTCGCCATCGCAACGCCCGGCGCAGCCGCGAATGCTTCGCGAAAAATCCCCCTCTCGCTGATCATCTTGTAGGAGGCGCCTCCCGCTCCCGGATTGGACCCACTTGCCCCATAGAATTGCACTTTCAGGAAATTCTGCCCCGGCACGGAAGAGGACGTATAGAGTGAAAGCATCTGCTCCACGCCGTTGCCGCGCCTGGTTTCGACGACACTCACGATGGCCGGGCCACCGGGGGGCGGAAGAATGAGCGCCTTTTCGCTGGCCACCGTCTCGGGCTCCGAGGGCTGCCTGACGCTGCCGTTCGTCGACGCACAGCCGGCCAACAAGGCCGCCGCGACCACCGATATCAACCCCAGCAAGCGCATTTTGGGTGCCGCCGCAAAATCGTCTTTCCAGATATCCATCGGCACTTCGCGCAATGGATGTTCGAATCAACGACCGACCGGCCGTTAACGAGGAATAAACGGCGGATATGGTTAATCAAACGTTAAAATCGAGCGCCCTCGCGACAGTCAACCGGCCGCAATGACGCAGCAAGCTCCATAATCGCCCCTTGCGTCTTCTCATGTTGCGACGCGCCCGTTCCGTGCCGCCCGGTGAGATTGATCCTCAACACCTGACCGCGAAGATCTCAGCATTTTCGCCGCTCAACGCGCCGCTACGGTCCAAAGTTGATTTGTTATTCTTTAGATAAGCTTTCTGTCATATACGATCGAGAACCCGGTGGTCACACGGCCGCAAGATAGCGCGTTCTGGTAGAGCTCTGCGTTGACTACAACGAGGCTCGCTCTAGTTCTGATACGGAACAGATTTGGGTTCGGCAGGATGTATCGATAACGGACCACGTAAACCGAGGCGGGTTGAGGAGGGTGACCCCATGCCGGAAAATCGTGCGAATTGGCCGCAGCCGGCTCCGCAGAAGTCCGAATTCGGCAGCCACGCCGAGGGGCTGTTTTCGCTCTGGGGTCACGATCTCGGGCTTATCGACTGGTCTGAAAAGCTCAAGGAGCGCCTGGACCTTGCTGACGAGGCCCCCGTAACTTTGGGGGATGTGTATCCCGACCTGGCAAATCCCGACCTCGCTGCCCTCGTTCAGCTCGTCGTCAATACCGGCAAGCCGAGGACCATTCGTCTCGGCGCCGGTGAATCCGAGCGGCGCAATCTGCTGTTGTTCCAGGCCAGGGCCGGCCTTGCGATCGTCGAATTTGGCGGCGCTGACATCGATGAGACTGCAAAAGCGCAAGAGCTGGACCGGGCGTTACTCCTTCACCAGGCAACCCATGACGTTTTGACCGGGCTGCCCAATCGCCGCCAATTCAGCGACAAACTGGGAAAGGTTCTCCCAGTCCGTGCAAAGGCGGGCCTTGCACTGATGCAGATCGATCTGGACGATTTCAAGCCCGTCAATGATACGCTGGGCCATGGAGCCGGGGATATCGTCCTAAAGCTTGCGGCCGAGAGGATTCGAAAGACGCTGGGTAAAGACGAGACCGCCTACCGCCTTGCAGGCGACGAATTCGCCGTCATACAGATCGCCCGGGAGCAGCCGGATGAAGCCGAAAGATTAGCAGAGTCGCTGATCGCCGAATTTCGCAAGCCCTTCACGGTGGACGGAATTACCGTGTTTGTCGGTGCTAGTATCGGCGTTGCGATTGCACCTCGCGACGGCAATGAGAGCGAGCAGTTGATGAAGGCTGCCGATGTTGCCCTTTATGCCGCCAAGAAGGACGGACGCCGGCGCGCGCGGACCTTTAATCCGAGCATGCTGCAGGTTCTGGAACAGCGAGAGGTATTGAGACGGAGCCTTCGGGTTGCGCTGCAACACCGTGAATTCTTTATCGAATATCAGCCGCTGGTCGATCGGTCGTTGGCGATCGCCGGCTTCGAAGCACTGCTGCGCTGGCGCCACCCAATCCTCGGAGTGATTTCCCCGATTGCCTTTATCCCGATGGCGGAATCAGACGGCCTTATGAGCGAAATCGGTCAATGGGTGCTGGAAGAAGCGTGCCGGCAGGCCCTGTCCTGGCCCGCCCACTATACTGTTGCGGTAAACCTATCTCCCGCCGAATTTTTAACCTCGGGCCTGACCGACCGAGTGTCGCAAACCCTCGACGTCGTCGGACTGCCCTCGGAGCGCTTGGAGCTCGAGATCACCGAAACCGTGCTGCTGGAGCGCACGATCAACAATCTTGATACCCTGAACACGCTCAACGTGCTTGGCATCCAGATTTCCCTCGATGACTTCGGGACCGAGTATTCCTCTTTGAGTTATCTGAAGAACTTTCCCTTCGATAACATCAAGATAGACAAGTACTTTATCAACGACCTGCCTGATGATCAGAAGAGCCAGACCATCGTCCGCTTCGTCATCGCAATGGCCCATGGGCTTGGCATGCGCGTGACTGCCGAAGGCGTTGAGACGGCCGAACAGGCCGCCTGGCTGCAGGCGGAGGGATGTGACCGGTTGCAAGGCTATTTCCTGAGCCCTCCTCTGGGGGCCGACATGGTTGATGAATTTATTCGCAAGCACGCTGACACGGGACCCGGTAATGATCGGGCCAAATCCTGAAAAGTGAAGCAGCAATTCGCCGAGAGGTGTGGGTTGAAGAATCAAGAAGCGGCAATGGGCCCCGCATTTGACCAGTTGCTCAGTCTGAAGATGGACATGGCGAGCTTTACCGCCGACTGGCTGCATTGCGATCAGTTGTCCAACTACGTCGCTCGAATGGTCAGCCATGACCGTCGCGATCCTGTGCGCCATTCCAACCTGCTTTCCTCAGCCCTTAACGAGCTTCTGGAGATGTCGTTTCGCTCAGAGGCGGATGATGGTGACTTTGTATGCAATTTTTATCGCTGCCAGCAGACCGAGCGCATCGAGCTGATCTTTCCTTGCCCGCCAGAACAGCGACAATCCTACAAGAAGATTGTCCTGGGATTACAAACCGGCCGGGCCCTTATAAATTATTTCAACGTGATCACCAACGATGCCGCCTCCGATGGCCAGGCGATCCTGCTCGGATTGGTTGTGAATTATGACGCGGAAATCCAGATCCGCGATTTGGATATCGGCGCACTTGCATTCATTGTCGACCTGCCGCTCGAAAGGCTACTGAATTGACTGCACAAAGTCCTTCGCCTGTCTTTACAGCGCAATTCAACATCAACGATCAGGAATTCTCCCTCGCTGGCGTGCTTCGCCCTCATTCCACGGCTGAAATTGCCGACGATCTCTTGCTGCTGCGAAATGGAATCGAGACCGTCAGCGGTGTTTTATACGTCAATCTAAAGCGCGTTACGCATATGAACAGCACGGCATTTCGTGCCTTGACGCGGGTTTTGATCGATGCTTCGCGTTCAAGGCCCGAAATCAAATTTGTGGTCGTCGCATCAAGCGTTGTCGCCTGGGCGGCACGGATGTTCCGGCATTTGAGCGATCTTTCGCCGAACATTGCTATCGAGGTCTACGACTCGGCTTTTTATCCCGGCCAGACATTCGTTGAAAACCAAAGCTTCATTCCAATCCTCAGAACGCAGACCAAGATGACGTGGCGGCATGAGAGAGAGATATTGCCGCGTCATGGGCTTCGCAACGGCATGGTGATTGCCGACATCTGTTGCGGCATTGGCGATTTCGCGATGCTTGTCAGAAAGGAGTTCGGTCCTGCAAGGATCGTTGCGCTAGATCATTCCTCGCCAAGCCTCGACTATGCCCGTGATGTTGCCGAAAGCTTCGGTGTCCGCGATATTGAATACACCTACGGCGATGCATCGCAGATGTTGTTCGAAAGCGACCAGTTCGATTTCGTGACCTGCCGGCACTCGTTGCAAATCTTCGATCGCCCCGAACTGCTGCTCAGGGAGCTCTATCGGATCTGCAAACCTGGCGGCCGGGTTTACATCACCAACGAGAAAAACTCCCATTGCCTCGGGGAACCGCGGGCCGACAGCATCCAATGGACCTATAACGAGGTCGCCAAGCTCTTCAGTCATTTCGACATGGACGTCGAAATGGGGCCAAAGAGCTTGCGTCTGTTGCTGGACGCGGGCTTCGAGGCGGTGAAAATGGAAAGCTTCATGGTCACCAACCTCGACGGCGATCCCCAGGAGTTCGCAGACGTCATCGCGGCATGGCGAGATGTCTACGCAGGCGAAATGTCTGTCCGCAGGGGCGATTCAGCGGAGTTCGTCGAACGTTTCAGACAAGGATTCGCCGACCATATCTTTGCGGCGCTTCATCCAAAGGGCTACGCCGGCTGGCCCATTTGGGCAGCGTCCGGGCGAAAACCGCTATGATGACCGCGCCGATCAGGAAGCCAAGCCTCGGACCGCGCTCATTTCGCGCGAAATTCATGATCGTTGTCGGTGGGGCGGTCCTTTTTGACCTGCTTGTCAGCGGCGGTCTCGCCCTTTGGAATGTCCAGCGACTTTCTCGGGATGCGACGGCGGAAGTGGGACACGGCCTTGAACGGGCAAGCCAAGACTATATCCGCTCCTATACCGATTCCACGGCCGCGCAGGTTGGCTTGCTTCTCCATCAGGTCCATTCCGACGTCAAGGCGTTGACAGGCGTGCTTCAGGGTCAGATCGATCAACCAACGAGAAACGGGGAGATTGGAGCCGCCATGGCAAGGGCGGCTCCAGATGCGGTGACCGTGACGTTCGACCCCAAGGGTCAATGGGCGCAGAACCTTCCAGGGGCGCCGTCGGTCGTCAGCGTATGGGGCTACCTCCTGGACAAGGATCGCCATCCGCTGCCGCAGGTGCAGACCGATATCGAGACGAGTGCGGTCCTTGATCTTGTCGCCCCCGACCTCTTGAAAAACGGCGCATCGAAGCTGCAGATGTACTATATCGGGCCGAAAGAGCGCCCGATCTTCAGGACGGCACCTTATACAGATCAAGCGCAGACTTTCGATCGGCTTTATCCCGGTCACAACAGCGCAGACTTTTGGGATTTCTTCTTTCCCGGTCTTTATGAATCCTGGCAGAAGTGGGCAAGCGACCCTTCCTTGCGGCCGGTACCTGACAATATCACCCAGACTGCTCCCTATACGGACGCAATCACGGGAAAACTGATCGTCAGCTTCTTCCATCCGCTTTGGACTGCCGATCGGCGTAGCGTGGCGGGAGCTGCCGGAGCAGACATCACCCTTGACCAGCTCGCCGAAATTGTCGAGCGCGTGAAGGTCGCCGAAAGCGGCTTTGGCTTTCTAACCATGTCGGACGGCAACGTCGTTGCAATCAACCCTGCCGGGGAAAAGATCATCGGTCTTCGCTCGGCGAGCGACGCCACGAACAAGGGCGTGACCGGCCTTGACCGCTCTTTACGCAACAGTTCCCAAAAGGAGGTCGCCTCACTGCCGCTTGATGCCGATGGCGTCATAAGGCACATCTCGCTGAACGAGAGCGGCGAAAATGTTCCTTATCTTGTCGTTACAAAACAGCTAAACGCAACCAATCTTTGGATAAACGGACCGGTTCAGCGCGAGGTCATGTCGCTCGGCATCGTTGTGCCCGAGCGTGAAATCTATGCCTCCCTCACTGCCGCCAGAGATCAAATATCGCGGGCAACCAACCGCATTCTGATTTATCAGATCCTCGCGGTTCTCATGTCGATGCTCGTCGTCACGGGGGCGGTCTTTGTGGCGTCAAAGCGAATTACAAGCGGGATCAGCGCACTGGCGGGTGCCGCCAAGCGCATACAGACAAAGGATTATTCTGTCAGGGTCGATATACCCACCAAGGACGAAGTTGGCGAGGCTGGTCTCGCGTTCAACCGCATGGCCGAGGAGATCAGCTTCCATACCGAAAATCTCGAGAACCTGGTTGCTGAGCGCACGAAGGAAATTGAGGTGGCCAAAGAAGAAATCTCGATCCTGAACGGCCAATTGACGAGCGAAAACCTGCGCCTCGGTGCCGAACTGGATGTGGCTCGGCAGATTCAGCTTATGGTGCTGCCCCGCGCGAAAGAGCTTGCGGCAATCGAGCAGTTGGAGATTGCCGCCTATATGCGCCCCGCCGACGAGGTCGGCGGGGACTACTACGATATCCTGCAAAACGGAGCTCACCTGAAGATAGGCATTGGCGACGTGACGGGCCACGGCCTCGAAAGCGGTGTTTTGATGCTTATGGTGCAGTCCGTCGCCCGCGCGCTACAGGAAGCCGGCGAAACGAACCCCTCAAGGTTCCTCAGTTATCTGAACCGCACGATCTACAAGAACATCGAGCGGACGAAAATCGACAAGCACGTCACGCTGTCATTTCTGGACTATGATGGCGAGCGTTTGACGATTTCGGGCCAGCATGAGGATCTGATTGTCATTCGTCATACCGGCGCGGTCGAACGGATCGACACCAGCGACCTCGGCCTGCCAGTGGGACTTGAATCTGATATATCGTCTTTCATCGTTACCCGCGAAATACCCTTTCACAAGGGCGATTTGATTGTCCTTCATACCGATGGCGTCACCGAGGCAGAAAATCCCGAAGGCGAACTATTCGGCATCGAGCGGCTTTGCGAAAACACCCGCCGCCTGCACGGTCGCACAGCTGAGCAGGTGATGAACGGCATTCTCGAAAGCCTCATGGCCTATATCGGAACGCAAAAGATACATGATGACATTACGCTCGTCGTAGTGCGGCATAGGTGATGGCATGACAACGGTCCTATATGGGCAGGAGCATCTCGCTTCGTTTGACGCGACGCACGCCGTTCAGCTGCGGCTACTCGATGGCCCTCTTTACCTTGCCTGGAAACACTCCGGCATGACGTCGGATTTCATCGCCGAGATGATGGCGCTCCGATTTCGACCGTCGAAGCGGCGCTATAATCAGGTCCGACAAGACATCGGCTACCTGACGAACGAATTGATCGAAAACGCCATCAAGTTTCGTGCTCCAGGCGAGATCGCGATCGAAGCCATGGCGGAAGACGACAACTTTAAGATGAGGATATCGAATTTTGTCGACAGGCAGACGGCAGCCAGGTTCCAGCGGTTGCTGTCGAGCATAACGCAAGGCGATCCGAGCGATCTTCTCATCCAGCAGATCGAGGCGAGCGCTAAAACGGCCGGTAGCGGTTCCGGATTGGGATTGCTGACTTTGATGAGCGACTACAAGGCAGACCTGGCTTGGCTCTTCGAGGAGGACCGCCCCCGCAACCGTGCAAAACTTGAAACATATGCCGCAATGCCAATTTCACCGTCATGAACCGCGAGAAAAGTGCTATGGAAATCAGAGAAGAAGCGTTCCGCGTCTGGTCCGAGGGCGGTACCGTTTATTTTGACGGAACCATGCGGCTGGCAGGCCCGGATGCTTACGCACCCATTCATGCTTTGGCCATGAAAGCGCTCGAAGAGGGGGCCGGTAAGGCCACTTTCGACGTGACCGGACTTCAATTCTTGAACTCCTCCGGTATAAACCTGCTTGCCAAATTGACGATCGAGGCTCGCAATCACCCGGACATTCATTTGACCGTACGCGGTTCTTCCCAAGTCCCGTGGCAGATCAAATCATTGCCCAACCTCAAGAAGTTGCATCCAGGCGTGGATCTGCGGCTGACCTGACACGTGTGTGTGTGTGTGTGTGTGTGCATCAGACCCGTTCGATGCCCCGAGTGATTGTCGGATACTCGCCTCCACCGTGAGGCTTGCTTAGCTGCATTCATTCGGCGGCCGTCGAGCAAGCAGATGCGCTTCAGAACGCTCCTGACGGCCAATTCGGGTGAAGTCGCGCTGGCTATCTGACAGATTTCGCCGCAATATCGGCAGGAATTAACGTTCGCCGAAGCCGGAGCCGATGGTGATACCCCGATAGATCACCTTCTGCAGCACAATGGCTAGTCATCTGGAACTGAAGTTCATTACATTGTACGCTTGACCTCTTCATGAGAGGTTGAGCAATGGCAAATGCGACTGGCCGACCGACGGCACCATTAGTTTTGAGCAAGGCGGAACGGGAATATTTAGAACGACAGGTACGGAGGCATCGCGTTGCTCGCTCCATGTCGGAACGGTGCCGGATCATTCTTCGCTGTGCCGACGGAATTCCGAGCAAGGTGGTTGCGGGCGAGCTGGGCGTGCATGAACACACGGTTGGCAAATGGAGACGACGCTTTCAAGATCGGCTCGATGGTCTGCTCGACGAAGTTCGCCCTGGTCGGCCCCGGACGATTGACGACGATCAGATTGCTGCTGTGATCGAGCGCACGCTGCGGTCAACGCCAAGCGATGCGACCCATTGGTCGATCCGCTCGATGGCAGGGGCCACAGGCTTTTCAAGGTCGACAACAGCTTATGACACGACCTTCAGGTGACTAGCGGGAACGGGCCACTGAGCTCAAGACCATCGTCGGTGCGCTTGCCGATGGTTGCACTTGGCTAAAGACGACCGAAATCCTCGAAAGGCGCGGCTTCCACGTCATCCAGGAGCCTTCCACCTCGCTTGCTGATGACGTAGCGGCAACGAAGCGTCTATTGGATTTGCAGGACGGGCCGGAAAAGGTCGCGGACGTCATCGAGATGGCGGCCAAAGAGGCGGGCAAGTAGCCTTCGGTATGCGGCAGGCGGCGGGAACCCTGAACCGTGTTACGCTCCCTGCCGCTTCACGCTCGCGGGTCTATCCTGCGCGGCTCGATATGTCGGACGACGGCAGCCCGGTGGCGTTCGAGATTGTGGAGCAGAAGAGCCGACACCCGTTGGAGCCGATGTCGTGGCGTCTTCACAGTGAGAGCGATACTGACCCGTGAGCCTTAACGCATTATGCGGATTCAACCCCCGGCCGGCTTGCAGAAGAAAGCGGCAACTTTAGCCAAATTCATAGACCAGTGCCACGATGCCGATGAGGCAAAGCAAGGCGAGAATGATGCGTTCTGTCCTCGGTGTCATAGCAGCCACCACATGGGCAGTGATCCCATTAAAAAGATCAGCACCACCAGAGCGAGGTAAATTGCCCAGCCGATACCCGGATGAAGCCTGGCCATCACATTACGCAAATATTGTAAAATGTTTGGTCTTGGGCGAGCCTTGTCTCCCTTGTCCTCTCCGCTTCGATCAGTGCGTGGGCCAACCATTGAATTAACCCGGGCCCCGTGTTGCCTGTGACCAGCGCTCTACCAGCCACGAATATAGGCATGGGCAATTGGGTAAACGCGCAACAAGCCTGTTTGTTTGACGCTGTGGTCTTGATTGCGCCATCCGGGCCATCGCCGGCATCGGGCACGGGTTTTGCAACGCGTGCTGGTACGACGGTTTAACGGAGGCAAAGTGTTATGAAAGGAAACGGTTTGGCGTTTCGGCCGGTCGGTTTGGCGATGCATCGCATCGGCGAGTATCGGGTCGTTAACTCTGTGGGTCTTGCAGCCGATACGCTACTGCAGCACTGGCCGACCGATGACGGAGAGGATTTTTCTGAGGCAGTCATGGCATGCCTTGACGGATTATACGACCGAATACCTCCCGAAGACGTGCGGGCAGCATTTATCAAGGCTGCGCATGAAGCGAACATTATCGTCATCGAATTGGTGAGACCCCCGCATCCGCGCAACTGATGCCGCGCGTGTTGCTGGCGGCACGCATGAAGGACGAGTTGGCAGTAGAAAGCCGTGCGAAGCCCTTATGTTGCCGGCATTGGTGAAACTGCAGCTGACGGATGCTCAGCCCGCCTTTGAAATTCCAATATCGAGCGATGCGACCTGAACATTGTTGCGTCCGTTTTTCTTTGCGGTGTAGAGGGCACGGTCTGCTCTTGCGATTATGTCTGGCGGCTGATCGGAAACACTGTTCGCGACAGCGATGCCCACGCTGGCGGTTAGTCTCAGAAATGGCCCTGTTCCTGTCTCAATGTTGAGCTCCTGCACAGAACGCCTCAGCCATTCCGCGCGCTCAATCGCTTGCTCGAGCGAACACTCCTCCAGGACGACCACGAACTCTTCCCCGCCGTATCGCGCTGCAAGATGGTTTGCTTGCCATGGCACCGATGTCAGCACATTCGCGACAGCCACAAGAGACCTGTCGCCTGCAAGGTGACCGAAAGTGTCGTTGACGGATTTGAAGTGGTCGATATCGATCATCATGATCGCAACGCCGGGCGAGCTTATTGCCGGACGGGTTAAGACTGCCGCCAGATAGCTTTCAAAGGTCCGTCGGTTCGCCAAGCCCGTCAAAGGATCTTTTTCCGCCAATCCTTGCAGGATCGAATTGGTGCGGTGCAAATCGTCGGATACTTGGCCGTAGGCAACGATCGCCGCATCAATCATCGCGAGTTCCGAAATGAGTGGAAGGCGTTCCAGCGTCAGGACCGGTTCATTCTTGCCAATGCGTTCCAAGTTCTTAATCGCAGCGCCGATGGGTGCAGCAAGATGATGCTTGGCAGCAATGAGTATTGTGACGGCGAAAAGGCCAGGAACAACCAGGATGAGGAGCCACCCAACCTGCATGTAACCCGCACTGTTTTGGATTTCGCTGGCGATATTGTCCGCCACGACGGCAGCATCGCCGCTCAACTGAGCCCCCATCGCATCGAGATCACGTATGGCCCTCTCATAGGCCTGCGTCGCCAGCCGGTCGAGTTCATCAACGACCCGTGCGTCGATAGAATTGGCGGAGGGCGACGGTTGCGTCGAGCTTTCTTTGTCGCGGGCCTGCTGGCGAAGCTTGGCGATCGTTTTGGCTTCGTCGGCGACTTTTTGAGATCTCTCAACCAGAAAACCGTTGTGATCGAACGAAAAGCCTTGCGCGAGAGCCTGGATTTGCAACTGGATCTGGCGCTCCAGTCTGCGGTCTTTCGCCAAAAAAATCGACCGAACAAGAGAAGAGAGACGCTCGATTTTTACCGCATTGCGCGTTTGCGTCAGGATCAGGGGGATCTGTACATCGCGCGTAAAGTTCGCTTGTGTCTCGATCCTTTTCAGAAAGACGAACGAAAAAGCCGCTGCAATCAGCGTATATGCCACGACGCCGAGCAGAAGAAATCTTGCAACAGCGCTGAGTGAGAGCTGACGCCGTTTCGGGGCGCTATTTTCTTCCATTCCATCGGCTCAATAAATGCTGAACGGGAAATAAGCGTCGTTGATGCGGTCGTAGACACCGTTGAGTTTAATCTGCCTCAGTGCGGCATTCACCTTCTGGATCAGGCCCGAGTTTCCCTTCTTCGCGGTGATGTGCGCCGAACTTTGAAGAAACTCGCTGGAGATTGGATCTCCCACATATCCAAAGCGCGCACCTTCCGTGGTCTGCAGGAAGCTCAAAAGTTCAATGGCATCGCCGATCAAGAGATCGGCCTGGTTGTCCAGAAGAAGGCGTTGGGCACCGGGTTGATCCTTGGCCAGCAAGGCCTTGCTTGCACCATAGGCCTTTTGCAAATACTCCGCCTGGATCGTGTCCTGTGCTGCCGCAATCCGGACGCCGGAGAGGGCTGCCGGCGCACTATCCTGGAACTTTTCAGCGTCGCCGACCAGCACCGAATGAGAACGGTAGTATGGAGCGGAGAACTCCATTTTTTGAGCGCGCTCTTCGGTAAACGCCATGCTTGCGACGATCATGTCGTATTTATCATCCGACAAGCCTTGAACGATCTCGGTCCAGGGGACGGCGACAAACGTGCAATCAACGGCCATTTGCTGGCAAAGCGCTTTGGCGATATCGACGTCGAAACCAGCAAGCTGACCGGATGCATCCTGAAAATTAAATGGTGGGTATGCGCCCTCCGTCGCGACTCGGAGCTTTTCATTCGCCGTCGCGAGATCAATCGAGCCTGCGAAAAAAAGTACTGCTGCAAGTGCGAACCGGCCGATCATCTGTTCCCCCATCTTCCGTCCTTTGAACATATTAGAAGGAAATAGATAACAAACGATGATGGCATCCCATCGATTTCAACGAATTTGGGGCCAAATCCGAGGTTCCATTCGCACCCAGGGCGCCACTCGGCACCATCTCATTTTAAAGATGTCAGCGTCCAGCATCGCAGGACACGCTGGCGGAATACCGGCATCGTTTGCCGTCGGCCAAATCGTCGGACTTGTCGTTGCGAACGCGCCGGCAAAACCACACCACTCAATGCGATCGCCGAAGAGCTTCCCTTCGGCGGCAATCCTGTGGGGCTGAAGACCATGTCGCAAAGACGCAGGCGACGGTGCTGATCGCAATCCACGATTTCATCCCCGGCCGCGCTGCACAGCGACACCATTTTGCTGTTGCGCGCGGTGCGACTTGCGGGATTGGACACATTCGAGACTGTCGTTACACCGGAAACCCTTCACGGGTTTATGGAATCGCGGCCAAATTTGTCACGTCCCGATTCGGCACGCTCATGATTTTGCCGCTTTCGCCGTGATCGCCATCAACCAACCAACCGAGCTTGGCAACGTTCGGCGCTCCGGAACATCCGGCAGATGTAGCGTCATCGCCCCATTTGACGCTGCGTCGGATGCACCCCAGAACACCAACTGTCGCACGACTGCGACAGTTCGGCGAGCCATGCGACAATCTTCATATTCCAGAAGCATTGCAGAAACCCGTGACTTCCGACAGATTGCTCTTGCGTGTTCCGTGGGAGGAGCCGATGCACGAACACTCCGCACATGCGGGTCATGTCTATACATGCGCGCAGCAGAAATCAGCGGCGGCAAGTTCACCAATTGTGGCTTCATGGCGGCGTTGCATGACCATGCATCAGCTGGCGCCGGAAGATGTGCGCATACCTTTGCGGCTCACCGATCACGAGTTTCGGCAGGCACGCGAGCAATCGGAACAACTGATCAAGGATGCTGCAGACGAGCTCGACCGGCTTTTTACGACGGTCGGTAAGGCCGGCTGCTGCTTGCTGCTCACGGACCGCAACGGCATTGCGCTGGAACGGCGGGGCAACGCCGGCGACGACAAGGAGTTTCACGATCTCGGCCTCTGGACCGGATCGATTTGGACGGAGGCAAGCATTGGAACGAACGGCATCGGCACTGCGCTGGCCGACGAACGCGCCGTTGCGATCTTCCGTGACCAGCATTTCTTCTGTTCCAATATCCGGCTCAGCTGTACGACCGCGCCGATCCGCGATCATCGCGGCCAGCTCGCAGCCGCACTCGACATTTCCACCTGCCGCGACGATGTCAACGAGATGACGTTGTCGATCCTGTCGCAGACCGTGCGCGACGCAGCCCTTCGCATCGAGCTCAATATCTTCCGGAGCGCCTTTACCGGCGCACGTTTCCTGATGGTCCCCTCAGGCGCGAATTCGGCGGCCGCCTTGCTTGCCGTGGACAAGCACGACCTCGTGCTCGGAGCTACCCGCGCGGCGCGGCTGGCACTGAAGCTCGACGACCGGCAGATTGCGGCGGGCATTCCCGCGGCCGATGCGCTTCATGAAAGCTGCGCCGCAAACGGCAAGGCTCTTCTGGAAGCTGAGCGTGCGGCGCTTTTGCGCGCCCTCACCCGAACCAACGGCAACGTCTCGCGGGCTGCGATGGATCTTGGCATGAGCCGGGCAACCCTTCATCGCAAGATGAAGAAGCTCAATCTCCACTGAACGTCTCTTGTTCTTTCCGAAGTGCGATTATCATGTCGCAACGCTGCGACACTGTGCACTGCAACAATACCCCGCCAGTCTGGTTCGTACGGCAAAAGATGCTCAGAATTCCTCCACTGGTTCACTCCTGAACCTGGCTCATCTAGGGAGGATGACATGCTGCATCAGAAGATCGTCGAATCGCCGTTCAAGTTGAAATACGGCAACTTCATCGGGGGCGAGTGGCGCGAGCCGATCGAAGGCAAATACTTCGACAACATCACGCCGGTCACAGGCGGCAAGCTTTGCGAAATTGCACGCTCCGACGAAAAGGACGTCAACGCGGCGCTCGATGCGGCCCATGCCGCGAAGGACAAATGGGCGAAGACTTCGGCTGCCGAACGCTCGAATATCCTGATGAAGATCGCCCAGCGCATGGAGGACAAGCTGGATTTGCTCGCCCAGGCCGAGACGTGGGACAACGGCAAACCGATCCGCGAGACAATGGCGGCCGACATTCCGCTTGCCATCGACCACTTCCGTTATTTTGCTGCCTGCATACGTGCACAGGAAGGCTCTATCGGCGAAATCGACCACGACACCGTCGCCTATCACTTCCACGAGCCGCTTGGCGTCGTCGGCCAGATCATTCCTTGGAACTTCCCCATCCTGATGGCAGCCTGGAAGCTTGCTCCGGCCCTTGCGGCCGGCAATTGCGTGGTTCTCAAGCCGGCCGAACAGACACCGGCTTCGATTCTCGTGTGGGCCGAACTCGTCGGCGATCTGCTACCGCCAGGTGTCCTCAATATCGTCAATGGTTTCGGCCTGGAAGCCGGCAAGCCGCTTGCGGCCAGCCCGCGCATCGCCAAGATCGCCTTCACGGGCGAGACCTCGACCGGCCGACTGATCATGCAATATGCCAGCCAGAACCTCATTCCCATGACCCTCGAACTCGGCGGCAAGTCGCCAAATATCTTCTTCGCCGACGTCATGGCCGAAGACGACGATTTCCTTGACAAGGCGCTGGAAGGCTTTGCGATGTTTGCGCTGAACCAGGGCGAAGTCTGCACCTGCCCCAGCCGCGCCCTGGTTGAGGAATCGATCTATGACCGCTTCATGGAAAGGGCCGTCAAGCGCGTCGAAGCCATCAAGCAGGGCAACCCGCTCGACAGCGCGACAATGATCGGCGCGCAGGCATCGAACGAACAGTTAGGGAAGATCCTCGCCTATCTCGACATCGGCAAGCAGGAAGGAGCCGAAGTCCTGGCGGGGGGCACGCGCAACGATCTCGGCGGCGAACTTGCCAACGGCTATTACGTCAAACCGACGATCTTCAGGGGGCATAACAGGATGCGCATCTTCCAGGAAGAGATCTTCGGCCCGGTGGTATCGGTCACGACCTTCAAGAATGAGAATGAAGCGCTGGAGATCGCCAACGACACGCTTTACGGCCTGGGAGCAGGCGTTTGGACGCGTGACGGAAGCCGCGCCTACCGCTTCGGTCGCGAGATCCAGGCGGGCCGCGTCTGGACGAATTGCTACCACGCCTATCCGGCGCATGCAGCATTCGGCGGCTACAAGCAGTCTGGTATCGGCCGCGAAACGCATAAGATGATGCTTGACCATTACCAGCAGACCAAGAACATGCTCGTGAGCTACAGCCCGAAGGCGCTCGGCTTCTTCTGAGGAACGGGTTGATCATAAATTGCTGCCTTCTCCCTTTTCGGGGAGGAGGCTTTTCGGCATGAAGGAACCAGGATGGAAACGACCGTTACCGGAGAACCGCGCGTGCTTGCAACGGATGCGGCGCTTGTTCTCATCAGCGAGATCCGCCGCGACCATCCCGATATCCTGTTTCACCCGTCCGGCGGCTGCTGCGATGGGTCGTCGCCGATTGTGTTACCCGTCAAATAAATTCCGCGTCGGGGAGACGGATGTGAAACTGGGCGAGATCGGGAGCGTGCCTGTCTATATCAGTGCCCGCCAGTTCGAGGTCTGGAGGCATACGCAACTGATCATCGATGTCGTCCCCGGCCGCGGCGGCATGTTTTCGCTCGCCAACGGGCGCGAGAAGCGTTTTCTCACCCCCTCGCGCCTTTTGGGCGGCGCGACCTGCGCCATCCCGGATCAGCGCACAAGCGCTTTCGATGTCCCTAGCGTTTGAGAGCTCCATCGGCTGCGCATGTTCGCAAAGCTCATTTCTTCGGCGCTTCGAACAGTTCGATCGGATTTCCCGCAGGGTCCTCGAGAAGGATCTGCCTGCCGCCCATTCCTTGCACGATTTCGTTGCGGAACCGTGCGCCGGCTTGGCGCAGTGCTGCGACCTGTGCCTCTATATCCGCAACTTCGATCTGAATACGATTCCAGCCGCCGGGCTCTGGCTTGCGCCCATCCGGCATCGCCTGTGGTGCTCCGCCTGGTCCGGTCATTGCGCTTAGGAGAAGGCGAAACCCATCTTTGGTGAGAATGGCGAAGCCTGGCGCGGGACGAAACGCGACAGAGAAGCCGAGATGCTGTTGGTAAAAATCGACTGCTGCGTCGACGTCGTCAACGATGTAACGCACGCTGATGCCTGACATGGAATTTTCCTCCGTTGTAGCTCTCGTTACTTCACCCCGATAATTGGCAGATGATTTGCTTTTGCCCAAAGGCCCTCAAATGGGATGGAGGAGCGCACCGCTTGCTGCCAGCAGCAAGACGACGATCCAGGGTGGCATCTTCCAGACGACAAGCAAGAGGAACCCTGCGAGTGCGAGTGCAAAATCCACGGGCGAGAGTACAGCGTTTGTCCAGACCGGGCTGTAGAGCGCAGCACCAAGGATCCCGACGACGGCGGCGTTCGCGCCGCACATGGCGGCCTGTGCCGCGGGTCGCAGCCGAAGCGCGTCCCAGAACGGCAGCATGCCGTAGACCAGCAGCAGGCCCGGCAAAAAGACGGCGACAAGGGCGATGACCGCCCCGGCGAGCCCGTTGGGCGCAGGCCCCATGACCGCGCCGAGATAGGCGGCGAAGGTAAAAAGCGGTCCGGGCACTGCCTGCGCCAAGCCATAGCCGGCGAGAAAGGCCTCGTTCGTCACCCAACCAGGCGTCACCACTTCCGCCTGAAGCAACGGCAGCACGACATGTCCCCCACCGAACACCAGAGAGCCCGAGCGATAGAAGGCGTCGAACAGCGCGACAGCCTCATGGCCGGTGAAGCCGGCAACAAGCGGCGGAACCAAGAACAAGACCGCGAAGAAGATGAGCGCGATCGCGCCGCCCCGGCGCGAGACTGGGAAGCTGAGTCGTCCGGCCTGCACAGGGACGTCCGCGCGGCAAAGCCAGAGCCCGGCAACAGAACCAAGTGCGATCGCGCCGGTCTGGCCGAACGTTCCCCCGATGAACACCGTGATCGCAACGGCGGCCAGCGCAATGCCGGCACGCTCACGGTCAGGCGTAAGAGCCTTCGCCATACCCCAGATCGCCTGCGAGACAACGGCAACGGCTACCAGCTTCAGGCCGTGCAGGAAGCCTTCTGCTACGGGTCCGGTGAAAGCCGCGGCACCGAGCGCAAAAACAAGGAGCATGGCGGCCGATGGCATGGTGAAAGCGAACCAGGCTGCGAGCCCGCCAAGCAAGCCGTTGCCGCGCAGGATACCGAGCGAAAAGCCGAGCTGGCTTGACGCCGGTCCCGGCAGAAATTGGCAAAGCGCCACGAGATCGGCATAGCCGGCCTCGTCGATCCATCTGCGCCGGACCACCAACTCGTCCCGGAAATAGCCGAGATGCGCGATCGGTCCGCCGAAGGAGGTCAGCCCGAGCTTCAAGAAGACGCGAAAGACTTCACCGGGATTGCCACGCGGGCGCTCGACTGCAAACTCAGGCAGAGCTGTCTGGGAGGATTTCACGAAATAGCTCCTTGGCTTTTTCCTTGGCCTTTTCGAGAGCGACAAGGCCGTAGGGTGTAGCGTTGTAGATCCGCCGGCGCGTGCGGCCCACGCGTTCGATACGTGAGGCCAGATAACCTTTCTTCTCCAGAGAGTGCAGCATGGGGTAGAGCGTCCCGGCGCTGACTTTGTACCCATGCCGGGCCAGTTCCTCGATCATCCACAGGCCGTGCAGATCGCCCTCGGCGGCGTGATGGAGCACGTGGAGCCGGATAAAACCGGAAAGAAGATCCTGATATTCCATTCCTCGCCATCAAAAATAGATATTCGATATTCGATATCGGGAATCGAGTGTAACAGGAAGAGTTCGGCCCGCAAACCCGCCAGCACGAAGCCGGTCGACAAAACCCATTCATAGGAAAATACCGATGGTCAGTGAGGCGACCTGCGCGAAGACATCGAGAAAGTAACCCAGACTGCAAGCGATATCCGAAATCGCAGCCGAAGTGCTCGGCGGCCTGAAAAAGGCCTTCAGCGACTACGAACAGACGAACGAGCCTGCCTGGCGATGATTTGAGGAACGTTGCCTATTCAGCTTTCCATATCATTTGGCGACTATGATCGTCGCGGCTCGCAGCTGAGCTGCCGACTTTCTCACCTTTCTGCCCGCAGATCCACGGTCTGCAGCTCTCCGCCTGTTCAAGACAATGGTTCCGGAACCATCGAGGCCTGCATAGGACGTACCGTGCCGGAGTGCAGGAGAATGGCTGCCCCAGATGTCTTGAACAGGCGAGGCTTTTGACGGATCGCTACATTTTTATGTCGTGGATCGACTGTAGTCGCGCCATTGCGTGTACTAGATTCGGCGCAACAAAGTTCGAGGGCGCATGTGATGGCAGAATTTCCACAAAAAGCGAAAGTCGTAATTATTGGGTTGGGCGGCATTGTCGGCGCATCGATTGCGCATCACCTGATCGAACGTGGCTGGGACGACATCGTCGGCATCGACAAGTCGGGCATCCCGACAGACATCGGCTCGACGGCGCACGCCTCCGACTTCTGCTACACGACCAGCCATGACTATCTCTCGGTCTGGACGACGCAGTACTCCATCGATTTCTACGAGAAAATGGGCCATTACGCCCGTATCGGCGGCCTGGAAGTTGCACGCACCGGCGACGACGCCTGGATGGAAGAGATCAAGCGCAAGCTGACCTCGGCTAAGGCCTTCGGTACCCGGGCATATTACGTCAGCCCGGCCGAGATCAAGGAAAAGTTCCCGCTGATCGAGGAGAGCATGGTTCAGGGGGGCCTGTTCGATCCCGATGCCGGCCTCGTCATTCCACGCTCGCAGACCGTCGCCGGCAAGTTGGTCGATGCTGGCGAAAAGGTCGGCAAGCTCAAGGTTTTCGGCAATACGCCCGCCAAATCGCTGATCGTCGAGAATGGCCGCATCAAGGGCGTCGTCACTCATCGCGGCACGATCATGGCCGATCATGTCGTCGTCTGTGCCGGGATCTGGGGTCGCCTGATCGCCGAAATGGTCGGCGAAGATCTTCCGGTCATGCCGGTCGACCATCCGCTGACTTTCTTCGGCCCCTACAATGAGTTCGAAGGCACGGGCAAGGAAATCGGCTTCCCGCTTTTGCGCGACCAGGGCAACTCCGCCTACATGCGCGATACCGGCGACCCGAAGACCACAGAAGGCGGCCAGATCGAATGGGGCTATTACGAAACGACCAATCCTCGCCTTTGCCATCCGCGCGACATTCTGGAAAAGCATGAAGCTCGCCTCTCGCCCTCGCAACGCGACCTCGAAATGGAGCAGATCCTCGAGCCGCTGGAGCGCGCCATGGAGCTCACCCCGATCCTCGGTGAACTGGGCTACAATGAAGGCCATTCCTTCAACGGTCTCTTGCAGGTCTCTGCGGCTGGCGGCCCGTCCTGCGGCGAAAGCCAGAAGGTTCGCGGCCTCTGGTACTGCGTCGCCATCTGGGTCAAGGACGGCCCCGGCTACGGCAAGCTGATCGCCGACTGGATGACGGACGGCCGCACAGAGATCGACCATGCCAGTATCGACTATGCGCGCTTCTATCCGCACCAGCTCGAGGAAAAATTCATCGAGGGCCGTACATTCGAGGCTGCCCAGAAGATCTACTTTCCCGCCATACATCCGCGCGAGCCCTATGCCACCGGACGCAACGTCAAGCGCTCGCCTTTCTACGAGCGCGAGGTGGAGCTCGGCGGATACTTCATGGAACTTGGAGGCTGGGAACGCGCGCACGGCTACAAGGCGAACGAGCATCTGCTTGAAAAGTATGGCGACCGCGTTCCGGTTCGCGAAAACGAGTGGGACAACCGGCACTTCTGGCGCGTATCGAATGCTGAACATCTCGCCATGAGCGAGGATTGCGGAATCGTCAACCTCAGCCACTTCTACATGTTCGACGTCGAAGGTCCGGACCATGTCGAACTGATGGAATGGATCTGCGCGGCCAAGATCGGCGGTGATGCCAACGTCGGAAAGGGCATCTACACGCACTTCCTCGATGACGAAGGCATGGTCCGTGCCGACCTGACCGTGATCCGCATGGCCGACCGCTGCCGCGTCATCGACGGCGCCGATGCCGGCCCGCGCGATTTCCATTACGTGAAGCGCATCGCCGAGGACAAAGACTTCAACGTTACCGTCACCGAGGTGGCCGAGAAGTACATCACCATCGGTATTTGGGGTCCGAATGCGCGTGCAACGCTGAAAAAGGTCGTCGCCGATCCGGCCGGCCTTGATCCCGAAAACTTCTCTTTCGCGGCAATCAAACCGATCGAGATCGCCGGCAAGTCCGTCACTGCCTTCCGCATTTCCTATGTCGGCGAACAGGGCTGGGAACTGCACATGAAATATGAGGACGGCCTTTCTGTCTGGGATGCGCTGCGCTCCACCGGCGTTATGGCGTTCGGCGTGGAAACTTATGCCAATTCCCGCCGCATGGAAAAGAGCCTGCGCCTGCAGAACGCCGACTTACTTACGCAGTACAACCTCATCGAATCCGACCTCGCCCGTCCGAAGGTCAAGGAAGCTGACTTCCGCGGCAAGTCCAAGCATCTGGAATACAAGGCTCGCGAGCACCAGCCGGCCATGCTCTGCACGCTCGTGATGACCGACAATGTCGACAGGAGCGGTGTTGCCCGCTACCCGGTCGGCTCACTGCCGGTCATGGATCCGGCCACGGGCGAAACGCTGGTGGACGAACTCGGCCGCCGCTCCTATACGACGTCGATTGCCTATGGCCCGACCATCGGCAAGAATATCGCGCTGGCCTTTCTGCCCTGGTCCTATTGCCAGGTGGGCCGCGAGCTCGACGTCGATTACTTCGGCGAGACCTATCCCGTCGAAGTCGTCGCCGTCGGCTACAAGCCGCTCTACGATCCGGAAAATTCGAAGCCCCGGAGCTGACGTCAAGAACAACGGGTTCACCGAACCCGTTGCCTCGTCCCATGACGGACGGGGGCGCTGCGCTCGCGTTATCCACGCTGCAATATTGAACGCCAGCACAGCGCGTTCGCTACGCAATATCACAAACAACGAGGCTGATAATCTCGCGCGCAAACTCGCGGAAGTCGTCGGCACCAGCAATTGCTGTGATTGTCGGCCGCAAGTAAACGATCCACGCCCGCCGCCAGAAAAAAACGCCGAGGCGCGTCGCGGCGCGTGCGTGGCAACAACGGCGCCACCCATCGTCTACCCTCAGAGCCCAGCCATCCTTGAATACTTGCCAGTCTTCCAGCCGCAGCTTTATAATTCATTCGATTGACTGATACATGGGAACGCCATATAATAGCCCTCATGAACGAAACCGGCACCAAAAAAGCCGAGGCATCCCGAAGCGAGGTTACCCGCGAGAGGCTGCTTGCGGCGGCACTTGACGTATTTGGCCGATACGGCTTTGACGGCGCTAGTACGCGCAAGCTTGCCGATACGGCAGGCGTCAACCTACAAGCCATCCCCTATTACTTCGGCAGCAAGGAAGGGCTCTATATCGCAACGGCCGAATACCTGGCGGGAATTGTCGCCGGACATGTCGCCGGCATCCGCCATCGCGTCGGCCACCATCTTGCGGAAATCGATGAAACGAACACGCCGTTGAATGCGTCGCAGGCACGGCTCTTTCTGACGGAAATCGTGGAAACAATGGTAGTTCTTTTCGTCAGCAAGGAGTCGGAGGCCTGGGCCCGCTTCATCATCCGCGAGCAGCTGGAGCCGACGGCGGCTTTCGAAAGGGTCTATGCCGGCATCATGGGACCGATGATCAATATGGCACGGCGGCTGATCGGGGCGATTTTGAAAGACGACCCCGCCTCCGAGAACGTGCGTTTGCGCACCCTCTCCTTCGTCGGCAGCCTTCTGGTATTCCGGATGGCGAACGCCGCAGTGCTCGCGCAGATGGAATGGGATTTAATCGGCGAAGAGCAGATCGCAACGCTGCAGGCCCACGCGCGCAACCTTGTCGCGCTGCTCGAACCGGCGAAAGGACAAACAGAATGAACAAGATCATTCCGGCTGCGATCCTTCTCGCCGGCGCAGCCGCAGCCGGCTGGTGGTACGATGTGCCGTCGAGGCTCGGCTGGGCGCCGCAAGGCGCAAAGGAGTTCACACTCTACGGAAATGTCGATATCCGCCAAGTTTCGCTCGCTTTCCGGGTGAGTGGCCGGCTCGAAGAGGCACGCGTCGACGAGGGCGATACCGTCAAGCGCGGTGCTATTCTGGCGCGGCTGGACAACGAACCTTACGACTATGCGGTCCGTTCGGCGGAGGCAACCGTCGCCGCGCTGCGTGCCACACTCGACAAGCTCAGGGCCGGTCCACGGCCCGCAGAGATTGCGCAGGCAAGCGCATCTTACAACGAAAGCCTTGCTGACCTGAAAAACGCCAATCTCGCTTACGACCGCGCCCGGCAGCTGCGGCCGCAGGGTACGGTTTCTCAAGCGGGTCTCGATCAGGCGACGGCTGCAAGAGCAATGGCTGCGGCACGTGCGGAATCCGCAAATCAGGCGCTGGTGTTGTTGAAGGAAGGCAGCCGCGCCGAAGACATCGCAGCTGCGGCAGCGCAGTTGAAATCGGCCGAAGCCACTCTTGCAACGGCGCGGACATCGCTTGGCGATACGGAGCTTCGGGCACCCAACGACGGCATCATCCTGTCGCGGATCAAGGAGCCCGGTGCGATCGTATCGTCCGCCGATGCCGTCTATGTGCTATCGCTGACCGAGCCTGTATGGGTCCGCAGCTATGTCGCAGAAGTGGAACTCGGTCGGATCCATCCGGGCATGGCGGTCAAGGTCACGTCCGATACCAAACCGGATCACGCCTATGACGGCAGGATCGGCTTCATTTCTCCGGTTGCGGAATTCACGCCGAAATCTGTCGAGACGCCGGAACTTCGCACCGACCTCGTCTATCGTCTGCGCGTCGTCATCGAAAAACCCGGGCCGGATCTTCGCCAGGGCATGCCGGTGACGCTTCGCCTTCCATCATTGCAGGCAGCGAAAAAATGAGTGCCGCAGAAAGACCTCGCGATACCGCCGAACTCGTTCACCTGGAGGACGTGACGAAGCGGTTCGGCGAGGCGAAACCGGCACTTGATGCAATTTCGGCCTCGATCCGCGGCGGCGAGATCACCGGGCTCGTCGGACCCGACGGAGCAGGCAAGACCACGCTTATCCGCCTGATGACCGGTCTCATGCTTGCGGAAGGAGGTACGATCAAGGTGCTGGGCTTCGAACCGCGCGACGGATCGGCTGCCATCCAAGCTTCAATCGGCTACATGCCCCAGCGCTTCGGGCTTTATGAGGATTTGTCGGTCCAGGAAAATCTCGATCTCTACGCCGACCTTCGCGGGCTGCCAAAAAGCGAACGGGCAGCGACCTTCGATGAACTTCTGACCTTCACGGACCTGAAACACTTCACAGGCCGTCTTGCCGGAAAGCTCTCGGGCGGCATGAAGCAGAAGCTCGGCCTTGCTTGCGCGCTTTTGAAGAAACCCCGCCTTTTGCTCCTTGATGAGCCCGGCGTGGGTGTCGATCCGATTTCCCGGCGCGAGCTTTGGAAGATGGTCGAGAATTTGACAGCGGAAGGCATCGGCGTCGTCTGGTCGACGGCCTACCTCGACGAGGCCGAGGCCTGCGATCGCGTCCTGCTGATGAATGAGGGCAAGCTGCTTTTCTCCGGTGAACCGACGGATCTGACGGGCCAGGTCAAAGACCGTGTCTTTCGGTTGACCGGTGTTTCGGGTCGGCGCCGTCAGCTGCTCGCGAAGCTTCTCGACGAGGACGGCGTTATCGACGGTGTGATCCAGGGTGAAGCGATCCGACTGGTAACCGCGACCGGCCACGATGGCGTGTTTGCCGCAGCCAGTATCGCAAAAGTTACCCCTACAGAACCGCGTTTCGAAGATGCTTTCGTCGACATGCTGGGTGGAGGGCCAGGCGGTCGGTCGAGGCTTGCGGAGGCGCAGCAGCCTCTGACCGGCAAGGACGACAAGCCGGTGATCGCAGCGAAAGGTCTCACCAAACGCTTCGGCGACTTCACAGCAGCCGACGACATTACGTTCGATGTTCCGCGCGGCCAGATATTCGGGCTGCTCGGACCGAACGGCGCGGGCAAATCAACGACTTTCAAGATGCTGTGCGGACTTTTGAAGCCGACGAGCGGCGAAGGCCGGGTGGCCGGCTTCGATCTGCGCCGCGATGCGGCACAGGCACGCAACCGCCTCGGCTACATGGCGCAGAAATTCTCGCTTTATGGCGATCTCAGCGTCGCGCAGAATCTCGATTTCTTTGCCGGCGTCTATGGACTGAGCGGCCAGCGCAAGCGCGAGCGCACGCAGCTGATGACATCGATCTTCGATCTTCAATCGCGTCTTGCGATGTCCGCAAAGGACCTGCCGCTCGGGCTCAAGCAGAGGCTGGCGCTTGCCTGCGCCGTCATGCATGAACCTGAGGCGCTCTTTCTCGACGAACCCACCTCAGGCGTCGATCCGATTACGCGCCGCGAATTCTGGACGCATATCAACGGGCTCGTAGAAAAGGGCGTCACCGTCCTCGTCACCACGCATTTCATGGACGAGGCCGAATATTGCGATCGCATTTCGCTGATCTATCGGGGCCGTTCGATCGCACTCGGTACGCCGGATGAGCTGAAGGCGCGTTCTTCAAATGCCGACAACCCCGATCCGACGATGGAGGACGCGTTTATCGCGCTTGTTCAAGCCTCGCAGGAGAGGACTGCGGCATGACGCTCCCTCCCCGCGCACCAGTGTCTCCCTCTAGCCCAAGCCGCCGTTTTGCAGCATTGGTTCGCAAGGAAAGCCTTCAGGTCATTCGTGATCCGAGCAGCATTCTGATTGCATTTGTGCTGCCGCTCATCCTGCTCTTTCTATTCGGTTACGGCGTTTCGCTGGACACGACGCGGACGCGTGTCGGATTGGTCATCGAAGAAGCAACACCGCTGACGAATGATCTTGCCGCAAGCTTCCAGGCATCCCGCTATTTTTCCGTGACGACCGGCCGCGACAGACGGCTCTTCGCAGAAGAGCTGGTCCTTTCCCGCATCCGCGGCATCATTGTCATCCCGGCGGATTTCACCCGGAATTATGCAGCAGGCAATCGGCCGCAGGTCCAGGTGATCGTCGACGGTTCCGATCCCAACACCGCCAATTTCGTGCAGAACTACGTCCAGGGCACTGTGGCAAACTGGCGGCTCCAGCAGCAGTCCGAAATTGCCGCAGGCGGGCCGCCGATTTCCGCGGAGCAACGCTTCTGGTTCAATCCGGAACTGACCAGCCGGTCATTTCTGGTGCCAGGCTCGATCGCAATCGTCATGACGCTGGTTGGAACGCTTTTGACATCGTTGGTCGTTGCCCGCGAATGGGAGCGGGGCACGATGGAAGCGATGATGGCAACGCCGGTGACGGCCGCCGAGTTGCTTGCCGGCAAGATACTCCCCTATTTCCTGCTCGGCCTGACATCGATGACGCTTTGCGTGCTGCTTGCCGTCTTTCTGTTTGGCGTTCCGTTTCGCGGTTCCGTCCCGGCGCTCTATGCCCTGTCCGCCGTTTTCCTCATGCCGGCGCTCGGGCAGGGCCTGCTGATTTCGGCTGCCACCAAGAACCAGTTCCTTGCCTCGCAGCTGGCGCTGATTACGGCCTTCCTTCCCGCCTTCCTGCTGTCCGGTTTTCTCTTCGAGATCAATTCGATGCCGACCGTGATCCAATGGATCACATTCATCGTGCCGGCGCGTTATCTGATCCCCAGCCTGCAGACCGTGTTCCTGGCCGGCGATATCTGGCCGATGTTCCTCCATGCAATCCTCGTGATGTTTCTGATCGGCTCTGTCTTTTTCCTGCTTGCCGCACGCAGCACCAGAAAGAGGATTGCGTAAGATGTGGTGGACGCGTCTGAAAGCGCTTATTGTCAAAGAACTGCTGGCCGTACTGCGCGATCCGAGAGGCCGTACCATCCTGATCGGTCCGCCGATCGTGCAGCTCCTGGTCTTTTCCTATGCAGCGACGCTCGAGGTTCGAAATGTCGATGTGATGCTACTCAGCCGCGACAGCGGCTATTGGGGGCAAGAACTCGTGCGGCGCATCGAGGGTTCGCCGACATTCCGCAAGGTGATCATCGCCGGCACGCCAGCCAGCGTGCGGGATGCTATCGATCGCCAGACGGTAACCGCCGCAATCGAAATTGGTGCCGATTTCTCACGCAGGATCGAGGCGGGAGAGCCGGCCGATCTGCAGGTCATTCTTGACGGCCGGCGCTCCAATGCATCGCAGATCGTTTCGGGATATCTCACGCAGATTGTCGCGACATTATCCGCTGAGACGCCTGCAGGTGTCCGAGGAGCTGTCCGTTCCGTCACGACAGTGCCGCGCAACTGGTTCAATCCCAACCTGCTCTTCCAATGGTTCATGGTGCCGAACCTGATCGCCAGCATTGCGCTGCTCATCGGGCTTATCGTCACCGCCCTTTCGATCGCTCGCGAACGCGAGCTCGGCACCTTCGACCAGTTGATGGTCTCGCCGCTTCGCACCCATGAGATCCTGATCGGCAAGCTTGTCCCGCCGATGATAATCGGGCTCTTTCACATGACGGTCTATATCCTAGCGGCGATCTTCATCTTCGGCGTGCCTCTGCGCGGTTCGCTGCTGCTTCTTTACGGCAGTTCGCTCTTCTATCTCGCATCGGTCGCCGGTCTGGGGCTTTTCATCTCCGCCTTGTCGATGACGCAGCAGCAGGCAATTCTCGGCGCCTTCCTGTTCATGGTGCCGGCTATGCTTCTTTCCGGCTTCGCAACGCCGATCGAGAACATGCCCGACTGGCTGCAGCCGGTCACACTGATCAACCCGCTGCGCTACTTCCTGGTGATTGTAAAAGGCATCTTCCTCAAAGACATTCCCCTCATGGAGGTGTGGCACCAGACATGGCCGCTTTGCGTGATTGCTGCCGGAACCTTAAGCGCAGCCTCGTGGCTGTTTCGCAGAAGGCTCGAATGATCATTTCGAAACGTCTCCTAAAGCCCTGACATTGTCCCTGCGGCACTTCCTTTAGTGCAGCTACGACACCTTTCGGTCGGCGCAGGCGCTAAGGCATGCACCGCGGCGATTTTGTCGCTTGCATTGTTTACTAAAATACGTTTTACTAAACACATTGCTAAACATGAATTGAGGAGTTCATGTGAGCATTCCTTAGAAGTGGGTGAAGTTGCGACGCCGGTGGGAGCCGGCCTTTGGAGGAACTTATGCAAAAGAAATCGAAAGCCCTTCTCGGGCTGGCCTCGGCGCTCATGCTGTCGTCGGCTTTGCCCAATCTTGCAATAGCCGATGAACTGACACTCTGCTGGGCCGCCTGGGACCCAGCCAACGCGCTCGTGGAACTGTCGAAGGACTTCACGGCCAAGACCGGCACGACGGTGAAGTTCGAGTTCGTCCCATGGACGAGCTATGCCGACCGCTTTCTGAATGAACTCAACTCTCACGGTAAGCTCTGCGACCTGATTATCGGCGACAGCCAGTGGATCGGCGGTTCAGCGGAGAATGGACACTACGTCAAACTCAACGACTTTTTCGACAAGGAAGGCATCAAGATGGATGACTTCGTGCCGGCAACAGTCGTCGGCTACTCCGAGTGGCCGAAGAATACCCCGAACTACTGGGCGCTTCCGGCCATGGGCGACGTGGTCGGCTGGACCTACCGCAAAGACTGGTTCGAGCGTCCGGAACTGAAAAAGGAATTCAAGGAGAAATATGGCTGGGATCTCGCCGCGCCGAAGACCTATGATCAACTGAAGCAGATTGCCGAATTCTTCCAGAAGCGCGAGATCGACGGAAAGACCGTCTACGGCGCTTCGATCTATACCGAGCGCGGCTCGGAGGGCATTACCATGGGCGTGACCAACGTCCTCTATGATTGGGGCTTCCAATATGACAACCCCAAGAAGCCCTACGAGATGGAAGGCTTCGTCAATTCACCGGACGCGGTAAAGGGCCTTGAATTCTACAAGTCCCTGTTTGATTGCTGCACGCCGCCGGGCAGCTCAAACGTCTACATGGTCGAATCCGCGGATGCCTTCAAATCCGGCCAGGTCGCCATGCAGATGAATTTCGCCTTTACCTGGCCCGGCCTTTACAAGGACGAGAAAGTCGGCGGCGATCGCATCGGCTTCTTCCCGAATCCTGCCGAGAAGGCGCACTTTGCCCAACTCGGCGGACAAGGTATCTCGGTTGTCTCCTATTCCGACAAGAAGGACGCCGCGCTTGAGTACATCAAGTGGTTCGCACAACCTGATGTGCAGGCCAAGTGGTGGGAGCTCGGCGGCTTCTCCTGCTTGAATTCCGTCGTCAACGCGCCCGGCTTCGCCGGCAGCCAGCCCTACGCTCAGGCGTTCCTGGACTCCATGGCGATTGTCAAGGATTTCTGGGCCGAACCGAGCTACGCGTCGCTTCTCCAGGCCATGCAGAAACGGGTCCATAATTATGTGGTCGCCGGCAATGGGACCGCTCAGGAAGCGCTCGACGGCTTGGTGAAGGATTGGACCCAAGTGTTCGAGGACGACGGCAAGATCTAGTGTCCGGCTGGACACGCGGAATTCTTGTCTGGACGGCGGCCTGGATCGGCAAAAGAGCCGGGCCGCATGATGTCTCACATACGCAGAGACCAGGTGACATCTTGAACATCTCCAATTCCATCGTCGAGAAGGCAGCGGATGCGACCGCAAAGGTAACGCCGATTTCCGTGGTCCGGCGCGTCCGCGGCCTGTCCGATCGAGCAATAGCATGGCTGTTTATCGCGCCCGCCATCGTCCTGCTGCTCGCGATCAACATCTTTCCGCTCATCTGGGCAATCTATCTTTCCTTCACGAACTATCGAGCCAACCGGCCGAATGCCGCTGTCGAAGGGGTGGGTTTGAGAAATTACGAGCGCGTCCTAACCGATCCGGACATCTGGCAGGCGATGCAGACGACAGCGCATTTCGTCTTCTGGACGATCGTCCTGCAAACGGTTATCGGCTTCACACTCGCCTACCTGATCGACCGCAAATTTCGCGGCCATGCCTTCTGGACGACCGTCATCCTGATCCCGATGATGCTGTCTCCGGCTGTTGTCGGCAATTTCTGGCGTTTTCTCTACGAGCCGCAGATTGGCCTTTTCGCCTATGCGGTCTCCTGGCTCAGCGGCATTCCGACGTCGGATATCCGGATGCTCGGCGACGTTTCGCTTGCGCCTTGGGCGATCATCATCGTCGACACCTGGATGTGGACGCCCTATGTGATGCTGATCTGCCTCGCCGGCTTGCGCTCGATCCCGGACTATATCTACGAGGCCGCGGAGGTCGACCGTGCCTCGGCATGGCGCCAATTCTGGTCGATCACGGTGCCGATGGCGCTGCCTTTCATCATGCTCGCCGTCCTCTTCCGCGGCATCGAGAACTTCAAGATGTTCGACATGGTAACGCTTTTGACCGGCGGCGGACCAGGCTCGGTTACGGAGGTCGCCTCGATCACGCTGAAGCGCGCGGCCTTCGAGAGCTGGGCCACCGGCCGCGCTTCCGCCTTCGCTATCGTTCTCTTTGTCGCGGTGTTCGGTCTCGCCAACATCTACGTCAAGGCTCTTAACAAGGTGAAGCAACGATGAGCTCCGCGAACTCCGCCCATTCGGTCGTTGAGCCGAGCTTCACCAGCAAGCGAATCGCCGGCGCAATCGTGATCCTCTACGCGCTGATCACTCTAATACCGCTGGTCTGGATTTTCCTGACCAGCATCAAGTCGCCGCCTGATTCCATCAGCTATCCGCCGAAGATCGTCTTCACACCGTCGCTTGAAGGCTATTGCAATCTTCTGACCACGAGAACGCGGCAGACGCCTGAATACATTGCTTCCTTGCCCGAGCCGACGGGCACCTGCGATGAGGTGACCCGCAAGCGCAACATGGTGATCGCCGGCCCCTCGAATTTCTTGCCGCGCTTCGTCAATTCGCTGGTGATCGCGTTCGGATCTACTTTTCTCGCCGTCTTGCTCGGCACGATGGCCGCCTACGGCTTCTCGCGCTTCCGGGTGCCGCTCGCCGACGATCTTTTGTTCTTCATCCTGTCGACGCGCATGATGCCGCCGATCGCCGTCGCGATCCCGATCTACCTGATGTACCGGGAGCTTGGGCTGTCCGACACGGCATTGGGGATGATCCTGCTTTACACGGCGGTCAATGTGTCGCTCGCCGTCTGGCTGCTCAAAGGCTTCATCGACGAGATTCCGCGTGAATACGAGGAAGCCGCGATGATCGACGGCTACACCCGGCTGCAGGCCTTCCGGAAGGTCGTGCTGCCGCAGGCAACGACCGGCATCGCCGCAACCGCCATCTTCTGCCTGATCTTCGCCTGGAACGAATATGCCTTCGCCGCACTTCTGACATCGGGCAGCGCGCAGACCGCACCGCCATTCATCCCGACAATCATCGGCGAAGGCGGGCAGGACTGGCCGGCCGTTGCAGCGGGAACCACCATTTTCCTGATCCCGATCCTGGTCTTCACCATTCTCCTGCGCAAGCAGCTGCTGCGCGGCATCACCTTCGGAGCGGTCCGCAAATGACGCACCTGATCGAAACGCCCCGCCCTGCCCGTCCGAAACGGCCTTTTTTCCTGCGACGCGGTCCGATGGAGAACATCGCAACGGTGGTGATTGCGGCAGGTTTCCTGATGCTGTTCCAACCCTTCCTGCTGGTGCTGTACACCTACTCGCTGGTAACACTGCTTATAGGAACAGCGATGTTCATCATCGTCTCGAAATTTGCGGAGTGAACCATGGCGGAGATCAGAGTAGAAAATATCCGCAAGCAGTTCGGTAGCTTCGCTGCGGTCGAAGGCTCGAGCTTCGTCGTCCTTGACGGTGAGTTTCTCGCCCTGCTCGGGCCATCCGGCTGTGGCAAGACGACCACCCTTCGCATGATCGCCGGCCTCGAACTGCCGACCAGCGGCAAGATATACCTCGACGGCGAGGACGTCACCTTCAATCGCGCCAGCGCCCGCGACATTGCCTTTGTCTTCCAGCTCTTTGCGCTCTATCCGCACATGAATGTGCGCAAGAACATCGGCTTTCCGTTGCTGTCTCAAGGGATGCCGAAAGCGGAAATACGTGAACGCGTCCAGGAGACCGCCCGCCTGCTGCAGATCGACCATATTCTCGACAGGTCCGTCTCCGGGCTTGCCGGTGGCGACCGCCAGCGCGTGGCGCTCGGCCGCGCCATCGTTCGGCGCCCGAAATGCTTCTTGATGGACGAACCGCTCGGTACACTCGATGCGGAGTTCCGCGAGGTCATGGTTCATGAGCTGCGAGAATTGCACAACCGCATCCACGCGACGACGGTTTACGTTACGCACGATCAGCATGAGGCGATGGCGATGGCCGACAAGATCGCCGTCATGAACCATGGCGTCATAGAGCAGTTCGGGACGCCGCAGGAAATCTACAGCAAGCCTGCGACCATGTATGTCGCGGACTTCATCGGCTCTCCGCCGATGAATTTCATGCGCTTTACCTCCGGCCTTCAGAAGGGAGACCGATCCATCTCTCTTGATGGCGTCGATGTCGCCGTTCCCGAGGTTCACCAGGACTTGAGGGTAGGCGAGCTGGCGCTTGGCGTGCGGCCGGAGCACATCCGCTTCAGCGATGTCTCCGCCCTGCGCGGCGCCGTCTATGGCAGCGAGTATCTTGGAACAAATCAGATCGTGGCGATCGAAACCCGCAGTGGATTGATCAAGGCCCGCGTTCCGGCAAACCGTAACTTTCGCATCGGCGAAACGGTTGGTCTCGAATTCAACCCTGTCAATCTTGCGCTCTTCGACTGCCAGTCGGGCCGTGCGGTCGCTTCATCGCTCTATTCGGAGGTCCGGCATGGCTGATGTCGTTCTCAAAGACCTCAACATGCGTTTCGGCGACACGCAGGCGCTCAGCAACTTCGATCTTGCGATCCGCGATGGCGAATTCGTCGTGCTGCTGGGGCCGACTGGGGCCGGCAAGACGACGACGCTTCGCCTGATCGCCGGCCTAGAGCGGCCCGATAGCGGCCGTATCGAGATCGGCAGCCGCAACGTCGCTGGCCAATCCCCGGCCGACCGCGACGTGGCTTTCGTGTTCCAGCAATATTCGCTTTATCCGCATATGACGGTTTACGAAAACCTTGCCTTTCCTCTTAGGGCGCCGGTTCGAAAGTTGAGCAACGACGAGATCGATCGGCGCGTTCGCGAGATTGCGCAGATGGTGAGGATCGATCATAAGTTGGAAAATCGCTCGACCCGTCTTTCCGGCGGAGAGATGCAGCGCGTCGCAATCGGCCGGGCGCTGGTGCGCGAACCCGCGATCTACCTCATGGACGAACCGCTTTCGTCTCTCGACGCCAAGCTTCGGGCGGAGCTTCGGCTGGAACTCAAGCGCATCCAGAAGGAACTGGGCTCGACCCTTCTCTATGTGACCCACGACCAGGTGGAGGCCATGACGATGGCGGACCGCATCGGCATTGTCGCGGAAGGCAGGCTCCTGCAGGTCGGCACGCCTCGGGAAATCTACGGCAATCCCGCCAGCCTTCATGTCGCAGCCCGTCTCGGACAACCGCATATCAACCTGCTGCCTGCCGATCTACTTCCTGGCGGAAGTCCTCCCAAGGGTACGAAGACAATCGGTGCACGCACTGAGCATCTCGACATCATCGTCGGCAAGGATGCAAACGCAAAGGTCGACTGGATCGAGCACCTGGGCGACCAGAACCATCTGCATATCCGTGTTCGTGATCACAAGCTCGTCACGCTTGCGGATCCATATCTCTCAATCAGACCGGGCGACAGGATTAATCTTACACTCCGCGACCCGCTCTATTTCGACGCGAGCGGACAGCGGCTCGCTTGAACGAAGAAACTGAACCAAGGCAGGCATGTAAAAACAGACGGGTCTCAATCAATGAAACATTTCTTCAATCGTCGGAAAGACATCGTCACAGAAGCTCTGGACGGCCTGCTGCTCACAAGCGGCCCGGACCGCCTTGCCCGTCTGGACACATTCCCCGAAATCAAGGTGATATTGCGCGCGGACTGGGGCCATTCGAAAGTGGCAATCATTTCAGGCGGCGGTGCGGGACATGAGCCTTCGCACGCCGGTTTCGTCGGCAAGGGCATGCTGACGGCAGCGGTATCCGGCGAGATCTTTGCTTCGCCAAGCGTCGACGCGGTCCTGACGGCGATCCGCGCCGTTACCGGACCCAGGGGAGCCCTGTTGATCGTCAAGAACTACACCGGAGACCGCTTGAATTTCGGCCTCGCCGCCGAAAAGGCTCGCGCCGAAGGTTTCGACGTTGAGATAGTCATTGTTGCGGACGACATCGCGATCCCGGATATCAACCAACCGCGCGGCGTCGCCGGCACCTTGTTCGTTCACAAGATTGCCGGATATTACGCAGAGATCGGATCGGATCTGAAGACGGTCGCCGCACACGCTACATCCGCAGCAACCGACATCGTCTCGCTCGGGATGTCGCTTTCGACCTGCAGTGTACCCGGCCAGTCGCATGAGGACCGCCTTGGCGCGAACGAAGGCGAACTTGGCCTTGGTATCCATGGGGAACCAGGCGCCGAACGTATCGCACTCCAACCGGTCGCCGATATCGTTGCCACTATGACCGAGCGGCTTGCCGCAAAGGTGGACGATTCGCGAAGCCACGCCCTGCTCATCAACAATCTTGGCGCCGTCCCGCCCCTCGAAATGGGTGTGATCGCCAATACCGTCCTGTCTTCCTCCTTCGCACGCTGCGTCAAATTGATTATCGGGCCGGCGCCAATGATGACGGCGCTCAACATGAATGGTTTCTCGCTCTCGCTGATCCGGTTGGATGGCACCCGCGAGGCGGCTTTGACGGCGCCGGTCGAACCCCATGCCTGGGTACCTGCAGTCGAACATCATGGGATCAAGGTCATTGCGGCTCCCCAAACAGGCGCCAATCCGAATGGAACAGCCGTGGCCAGCGACGACGACCCGAGCCGTCGCCTGATAACAGCACTCTGCGAGCACCTGATCTCGCTCGAACGCGAGCTCAACCGTTTGGACGGCCGCGTTGGCGACGGAGACACTGGCTCCACGGTCGCAACCGGCGCTCGCAGCGTGCTTGCCCGCATCGACACTTTGCCGCTCAAGGAGCCCGCCGCCACTCTGGCTTCGGTCGGCGACATTCTGAGTATCAGCATGGGGGGCTCGAGCGGCGTTCTGCTGTCGATCTTCTTTACCGCCGCAGCCAAGGCTATGGCGGTAAAAGCCGATATCGCCGCGGCCCTTCTTGCCGGGCTCGATCGGATGACGTTTTATGGTGGAGCCGGGATCGGCGACCGCACGATGGTCGATGCGCTGGCCCCGGCGCTCGCAGCCCTCACCTCCGGCAGCGTCGCGGCGGCCGCGAAGGCGGCCGTGGCAGGTGCGGAGTCGACGAAGGCGATGAAGAAGGCAAAGGCCGGACGCGCCTCGTATGTCGGAGAGAAGGATCTGGAAGGCGTGCCGGATCCCGGTGCGGTGGCGGTCGCGGGCGCATTCGAGGTCGCGGCAGCCATTGCGGCGACAGCCATGGCGTAAAAACGCGCCGCCGTTGGGAGGATGCGAGGTGCAGGCAGAACCGGTGCTTGTTTTGGGACTGATCGAAGCTTGCCGGGCGGTCATCACGGCAAACACCGATCATCTTTGCGCGCTTGATTGCGCGATCGGCGATGGCGACCACGGCAGCAACATGCAGCGCGGATGCGAGGCGGTGAGCGCGGAAGGGGCTGCCCTTTCCAGCCTCCCCTTCCCCGATGCCGTGGAGAAGATAGGAATGACTTTGGTGATGAATGTCGGCGGTGCTGCGGGTCCTCTTTACGGAACATTGCTGATGGAAATCGGCCGGGAGCTGCGCGCCCGGGACGGGACTGCCGATTTTCCGATCGTGCTGAAAAAGGCGATCGATGCGGTTGCAAGGCGCGGACGTTCGCATGCAGGCGACAAGACGCTGCTCGACGTGCTCTATCCGGTACAGGATGCGCTTGCCCAATCTTCGACGCTGATCGATGTCGCGCGGCGCGCCGAACTCTCCGCCAATCTGACCGCCGCCATGAAGGCCATGCGCGGCCGCGCGTCTTATCTCGGCGATCGTTCGATCGGTCATGTTGATCCGGGTGCATCAAGCTGCGCGCTTTTGACCACGGCTATCTGCCATTATTTCGGGGAGAACGATCGAGTATGACGACTGGAACTACCGCAAACGTCGGAATCGTAATCGTCTCCCACTCGCCGCTGGTCGCACGAGGTATTGCCGACATGGTGCGGCAGATGGTGGGTGACTGCGTGCCGCTCGCCTGGTCCGGAGGCAATGTTCGCGGAGAGCTCGGCACTGACGCTGGCGGCATCCTGCGGGCAATTGAAGCGGCCTGGTCGAATGCAGGCGTCGCCGTCTTCGTCGATCTCGGCGGGGCGGAAACGAACAGCGAGATGGCGATCGAGATGCTCGGCACGCCGCGGTCGGCGCTCGTTGCGATCTGCAACGCCCCTTTGGTGGAAGGCGCCGTCATCGCGGCGGCGGAAGCCTCCGGCGGTGCTTCGCTGGCAAAAGTCGTCGCCACAGCCGAGGAGCTCTCACCCTGATGAGCAGTGAATTGCGAATAGAGACGACGGAGGCCAAACGATTGCATGTCAGCTGCCAGACGGACGTGGAAGTCAAGCATGGCGTTGGACTGCACGCGCGCCCGGCCGTGACATTCACCCGGCTCGCAAAGTCGTTCCCATGTTCGATCGAAGTCGCGGTGAACGGCAGCGATGTCTGGCTGAACGGCAAGAGCATTATCAAGATCATGAGCGCCAGAATCCGCAAGGGATCGGTTCTACGCATAAGAGCTGACGGCATTCTGGCGGAAGAGGCAATCAAGGAATTGAAGGACCTCGTCGAACGCAATTTCGACGAGGACAAGAAACATGGCCGAACGGCATAGCCTGAAAGCAACGAGCGCTTCTTCCGGCGTCGCCTACGGACCGGTGCATGTAGCGGAACTGCCTCGTGCCACCCCCTCGTCTCAACCGCAGTCCGCTTCAGGATATCAGGCGCTCATCGACGCCATCGAAGCATCGGTCGGCGAGCTTGAAGCCCTTGCCGGGAGGTCGGACGCCGAAAGCCGGGACATCATCGATTTCCAGATCGAAGTTCTTCGCGACCCGACGATAGCGGAGACGGCTGAAGCGCGTATGAATGCCGGAGAAAATATCGTCTTCGCATGGGCGGGTACGCTCGACGACTACATCGGCGAATTGGAAACGGCAGACGAAGAGCAGGTACGGGCGCGCGCCGTCGATATCCTGGACATCAAGAACCGTGTGCTCTGCGCATTGGCCGGAACACCCATCGCGGACTTTCCGGCCGGCTCGATCTTCGTTGGCAGGGATATGGAGCCGAGCCGCTTCCTGGCACATGATTGGTCGGGGGGCGGAGGCATCGCGCTCTTCAATGGCAGTGCCATCGGCCACGTCGCGCTGCTCGCACGGGCGAAATCGATCCCCATGGTCGTCAACGCTGGGCGTTTCGCCGTTACGGAAGGCGATTATATTCGTGTCGATGCCGACAGCGGCGCAGTCACCGTCCATGCCGACGGTGCAGGCGCCGAATCTGCTTCCCCGCAATCGATTTCCAGGTTCACGGATGGAGGTCCTTGTGACAATGGTGAGGTCTGCACGGCCGATGGTACGCGAATCCTGCTGTCGATCAATGTCAACGACCCGGCCGAACTGGACTCAGTTGAGCCGGTGACGACTGCAGGCATTGGATTGATGCGGTCGGAATTTGCGGTCTCGTCGGTCGCGGATGCGGCGAGCGAAGAGAAGCAGATTGTCATCTATCGTCACGTCCTGAAATGGGCGGCAGGCAAGCCGGTGATAGTCCGCATGCTGGATATCGGCGGCGACAAGCCGCTTGCCGGGCTCGGTGTGCCGCCTGCCGGACCCGAAACGGATCTGCGGGGCATCCGGCTTTTGCTCGCACACCCAGAAATTGCCCGCGTTCAGACACGCGCCCTGCTGCGTGCCGCAGTCCACGGCGATCTTCGCGTGATGCTGCCAATGGTGACCTTTCCGTCAGAGATCAACGAGATGCGGAGCATATTTCAGGAGGAAGCCGTGCGGCTCGCCAAACGCGGCATGCCTCACCTCATCCCTCCGATCGGCATGATGGTGGAAGTGCCGGCCGCTGCACTGATGCTGGACACCTTTGAAACCGCGGATTTCTTTTCGTTCGGAACCAATGACCTCACACAGCATCTCGCCGCTTCCTCTCGCGACGGCGCCAACTCGACGATCTTTGATAGCGCTACCATACCGGCGCTTTTTCGTTTTCTTGAAGGAGCGATGCAATTTGCGGCAAAGGGCGGCAAACCTGTCAGCATCTGCGGAAACATCGCGGGCGATCCGCAATGGCTTCCGGGATTGCTGGCGATCGGCTTGCGGCACTTTTCCGTGGCGCCCGTACAGCTTCCCGCGATAAGATCGGCGATCGTCGGATTGAGAGCCGATGGCACAAAGGCAGCCGGAGAGTAAAATGGCGCGCGACGACACCGAAGACGCCATTATCGCCTACAAGTCCATCCTGGCGCAGATCATCGACAATCGCCCCTCCGGCACACGCCAGCGGCTTGCCAAGGAGCTCGGAAAACACCGAAGCTTCGTTACGCAGATCACAAGCCCGACCTATGCGACACCGCTGCCGGCCCGGCATCTGGCGACGATTTTTCGAGTTTGCCACTTCAGTGCCACCGAACAGGAGCGTTTCTTGAACGCCTATCAAACGGCGCATCCGGGAAAACTTCCGGAGCTTGGCTATTCCGAAAAGTTGCGGCAACTTTCCATCATGGTTCCGGATTTCGGCGACGAGAGGAAGAACCGCCTGCTGGAGGAGGCGATCTCCGATTTGGTGCAGAAGATCGCCGCGCTTTCCGGAGGAACGGATTGATCGGTATTTCGCGGACCGGCTGAGGACCGCAAACATATCGCCGCCTTGGGGAGGGCTGGATGAAGAAGTTCATGAACACTGCGGAAACCATGGTCGCCGAAAGCCTGGAAGGCTTCGTGCGCGCCCATGGGGAATTCGTCGTGTTCGGCGCAGGGCGAAAATGCGTCCGCCGTCGACACTTCACACCAGGTAAGGTCGCACTCATCTCCGGTGGGGGCGCCGGTCATGAACCTATGCATATCGGATTTGTCGGCAAGGGAATGCTGGATGCGGCATGCGTCGGGCATATTTTTACCTCGCCGACGCCCGACCAGATCGTGAGCGCCATAGAGGAGGCGGACACGGGTGCCGGATGCCTGCTCATCATCAAGAATTATGACGGCGACATCATGAACTTCGAGATGGCGATAGAAATGGCCGCCCACCGGCACAGGATCGAAACTGTCATAGTCAGCGACGATATCGAGACGGGGAGAACCGGCGAAGGCCGAGGACGCCGCGGCGTTGCAGGCACACTGGTCGTCGAGAAAATCATCGGTGCGGCTGCGGAACGGGGCCTGCCGCTCGAGGAATTGAAGCGGATCGGCGACCGGCTGAACGGACGTATCCGGACAATGGGGGTGGCGCTTAGCGGAGTCACGATACCTCAGATCCAGCGCACGACATTTTCAGTGAACACGGACGAAATGGAAATGGGCGTCGGCATCCATGGGGAGCCGGGCCATTCGAGACAACGCCTCCTGGCCGCCGACGCCATCATCCGTCATCTGTGCGAAACAATCTCCGCAGACATCTCCATCCAGCCGGATACGAAGGCCTTGCTCTTCGTCAACGGCCTTGGCGGCACGCCGCCGGCCGAACTCTACCTTGCCTACAACGCAGCTCACCGTTTCATGGAAGAGCGGCTGATTCACATCGAACGCGCGCTGGTTGGCACCTATGTCACCTCGCTCGATATGCAGGGCCTGTCGGTCACACTGGCTTTGCTGACCGACGACGAGATCGCCTTATGGGACTCGCCGGTGGCAACGGCAGCGCTGCATTTGTCGCCGTGACAGGGCATGCCGCCGTCTTACGCCGCCCCCCGAGCGATCCTCGGCGCAGTGTTCAAGGGACGGCATCAGTCGCGAACTTGCGGGTGCCGTTCTAAATACCTCCGCGCGATTTTTAAAGACGTCGCGATGCTGGAAGTCGCTGGTCTGGTCGTGCGCCGAAAGCACGCGCAACGCCCGCCCAATAGGACGGCCGTTACATGCCGGAGTTGATGGTTGGACCCTCACGCCCCGCAGAGCGCGCGCGCGTTCAGGAGCCCCCACCCGAAGATCGGATCCTTACCGGGTTCGCCGAGATCTTCAGCGCTTCGCGAATGCGCTCGGGGGCAAGATCAGGACTTGCGCCTTTCATCCGCGCGGCTGCCGCGGTGAAAAAGGGCGCCGCGAAAGAGGTACCGGTTTTCGTTCGCCCACCGCTGACGGATGCAGCAGAGTTGGTACCAGGCGCGACGCTGATCGCTGTCGATCCATTTTTCGGCGGCCGAGATTGAACGTGCCATGGAGACCGATGATGAGCTCGTCCCCCGCGTGGCATTTTTCCTGGAGACACGAGCAGCGGCACAGACGGCGCTGGAACCGCTTTTGGACGAGCCGGTTCCGGCCGAGCTGACCCAGGCAATCGAAGCCATGGTTGCAAAAAAGAAAGCCGCCGATCAGGGTGCTGCATCCGTGATGCCATTCCGGCGACGTACAGCGAACGATCAGGTCGTCGCCCGCCGCTGGTTCACCCCGATCGCCGCGTCGCTTACCGCCATTCTCGGTGGATTGGGCGGGTATTTGCTGGCGCAGTCCGAAGAGCCAGCCTCGGCCGGCCTTCACGTTGCCGGGGTCAGCGCCTCCGCGCTCAACGAGGCCCTGGCAACGGTTGTTTCCGGCGAGGAGCGGCAGTTGGCCGGTTCCAACCAGCGGTTCCGGGCAATCGCAACCTTCCGTGACAATGCGCAGGCGCTTTGCCGCGAGTTCGAAGTCGATTCGCCCGATCGCTCAACTGTGGTTTCGGTCGCCTGCCGGTCCGGTGCGCAATGGCGCGTGGCGTTCGCAGTGGCTGCTGCTGGCGGCAGCGGCGGCTATGCGCCGGCTTCATCCACGGATGCGCTCGAAGCCTACCTTTCAGCCATTGATGCCAAGCCGCCGATGGAGGCGTCCGAAGAGGCGAAGGCGCTCGCCGAAATCCGTGACGGGGCGCAAAAGTAAAAGCGTTCGGAAGTCGGGAATAGAACCTTGTGCCGCCCGTTACTCTGCCGGACCGGAGCAGCCGGTCCTGTTTTCAAAAGGAGTAACTGGCATGAAAAAATCCTGGAAACTGAGCACGGCCCTCGTCGCCGGCGTCGCGGCGCTGGCAGGTTCTGCCGCCGTACAGGCCAAGGAATACACGACGATACGCCCTGACGGCGGGAAACAGTCGAGCAGCCACAGCGACGCTGCAATCGTCGTTGCCGGCAATAGCTCGTCAAATTCGAGTTCGAATTCATCAAGCAATTCGAGCTCCAATTCGTCTTCGAACAGTTCATCGAATTCTAACTCGAACTCATCGTCGAACCGTTCTTCGAATTCCTCTTCGAACAGTTCTTCCAATTCGAACTCGAGCGGTTCTGATGGCTCGTATTATTCGCGTCACCATTGGCGTTCCTGGCGTTGATGACAGCGCAGGATGAGGAACGGGGGCCGGACTATCCGGCCCCCGTCTCGTTGCCCGCTTGCTGAAATTTCAGCGGGAAGCGCGTGCACACTTGCGGTACCAGCCGTGGCCGGCAATGGTGTTGCGGTAAATTGTCTGGCGGTTCATTTCCTCTTCCCGGGTTTCGCGGCGAATTTCCGCATTGATTGCCGCGCCATTGCGGTGAATCGGGATCACCTGCACAAGCGGCGTTCCCTTCTCGATGACATAGAGTCCGTCGGGCGCCGTCGCAAAAAACGGAAAGTGGATATGAGCCGTGTAGGTGTCGGTGTCGACGATACCCGCCACGCATTCGAACGGCTGCGCTGGCCGGTTGAGCGGCGGCACGAAGAGGCAACTCCATCCAGGTGGCGTGCGGATCGACCAGTAATTATGAAACTTGCAGGGCGGGCTTGGCTCCTTCGGATTGCCCGCGACCTGATGGACGCCGTGATTGCTGACCATGACCCGGTCGAACTCCCAGCCCGCCTCGACGCTTCTGCCGTCCTCCTTGATCTCAAGCCGAACCGTCGCTGCCAGCGGCAAGATCCAGCCCGTCATCATAGCGTCGAGAAACGGCATGCAGCGTTTAATGGTCAGACCGCTATCTGTGGTCGACTGATGCTTTGCATCGACCACCGGCAGCTTGCGATACCACTCCGGCAGAACCGACTTGGCAGGCACTGGTGGCGCGATGACCTCAAGATCTTCCGGCTGGCAAAGGAAATGGATCTTGCCTGGGTCTTTCTGTCGAAAATGAAACATGCTCGTTCTCCGGTCCAATGATCGGGTAGAACGTGGAGAGATCGACTTTATTCCCGCGAAATCGCGACGGACACCACCGGATTCCATCTAGGCCTGTTGAAGCCGTGCGCGCGGCAGCGCCGGGAAGGCAAGCGCGACCGCGACTGCGCCGAGCCCGACCATGGCAGAGCCGATGAAGAGCCAGGAGTAGTTGGCGAAGGTATCGAAGACCCAACCGCCGGCCAAAGGGCCGAAGGCCATGCCGATGCTCGAGAGCATGGTCACCGCCCCGAACACCGTGCCGATGATGCGCGGTCCAAAATATTCACGGGCAAGCACTGCATAGAGCGGCATCACACCACCATAGGCCCCGCCGAAAACAACGGCGAGCGTGTAGAATTCGCTAAGCCGGCTGACGAGAAGATAGGCAGCGATCGCAAGCGCCTGGACCATCAACCCCGCGACCAGCACTGGTTTTACGCCAAGCCTGTCTGCAAGCAGGCCGAACACAAGCCGGCCGCCGAGCCCCGCCAGGCCCTCGACGCTGTAGATGCTGACTGCGGCCATTGGCGCCACGCCGCATACCATCGCATAGCTCACCATATGAAAGATCGGGCCCGAATGCGCTGCGCAGCAGGCAAAGAATGTCAGGCCGAGGACGAGGAGCTGCGGCGAGCGGAACGCTTGCTTGAGCAACGTTCCATTGCTCTGCGCAAGAAGGTCCGGGTCTATATCGCCGGAAGCAGCGGCAGCCGGCGAACGGCGCACCAGCAGAGCCGCCGGCACCAGAAGCGTCCAGGCCACAATGCCGATCGTGAGCATCGCTGTTCGCCAGTCATAGGCCGAGATCAGCCAGCGCGCGAAAGGCGAGATCGTCATCGGCGCCACCCCCATGCCGGCGGAGACCAGGGAAACGGCAAGGCTGCGGTTCTTTTCGAACCATGCGGTGGTGATTGCGATCATCGGCGCGAAGAAAGCGCTGGCAGCAAGGCCAACGAGAACGCCGTAGGTCAATTGAAACACGAGCAGCGACTCCGCCCGGCTTGCAAGGACAAGTGCAAGGCCCAAAAGCCCTGCGCCGGTCAGCACAACGATACGAGGACCGAAGCGGTCGGTTGCCGCGCCCCATGCGAAACCTCCGACGCCCATGACGAGAAAATTGAGCGTCATGGCGCTCGATATGCCGGCACGCGACCAACGGGTCGTCGTGGCCATCGGCTCGAGAAAGATCGCCAGCGAAAACATGGCGCCAAGAGCGACACAGGTCATCAATGCGCCAACACCGACGATGACCCAACGATAAGAAGCGCCCATGTCCATCATCTCCCTTGCTCTTGCGAGACCGCAAACGGCTTTCGGCGCAGTGGCGCCACTACCGACCTAGGACGTTCGGACAGGCGTGACATCGACAGGAGGAGCAGAAATTTTTGGCAAGAGCGGACATTTTGATTCTGGCGGACAATGGACCACGATTCTGTCGGCACACAGCCCAAACGTGACACGCCAGCGTGGGCCTTGGCCGATTGAGATCCGGATGGCTCTGCGTAAATGCAGCATATGAGCGGATTGCGGGCCTGTTCAGCGCGGAACCGGCTGATGGCGGGCAGTCGTCATGTGCCTTCTGGAGGCGGCGAAAGACGCCACACAAAGACGATGGATCATTTCAACCAGGGCGCAGGATTGAACGAATTGCACTTCGCATATGGCCGCTAAATTCAGCACCCTCTTTGCCAATTAGATTGATCGGCATGCGATATGCGAAGCAAAGCGAAAAGAGGCCCAGAAACAAGATTTCGGAAAATAGGACGATGCTCGCATGCGCATTTTCGAGGCGCAGCACGTAAGCGATGACAAAGCAAGGAATGCCAACCATAGCCGATACACGCATACCGTATCGATGCTCTATGATTAACTCCATGAGCGAGACGCGGGCTACTTGGCAGGCAAACGCGGTGATTACGCAATAATATACAAAAATTGCAAATCCCACTGCTGTCGCCACTGCTGATAGTCCAAACTCTACAACTAACAAAGTGCCACATACTGTCAGGCACGCATAAACAGCTTGCGATACTATAAGCGGGCGTATGGCCGCCGTTGCTCGCAGCAGAGACCCGCTCACTCGTGAAGCCAACCTAAAGTACATTCCGATAGCGAGAAAGGAAAACACGGGGATTACCTTCTCCCATTGCTTGCCGAGCAGGGACAAAACAATTTCCGGAGCGAGAATATAGATCACTGCGCTCATTGGCATTCCAAAAAGAGCGGTTAGACCGACGCCTCGCAGATACGCTTTCTTGAGCCGCTCTGGGTTAGACTGCACCTGCGCCATCGCAGGAAAAACGACCCGATCCGCTATACGGGCGTAAACGTCCGTCGGAAGACTCATCAGACGATATGCTCGTGAGTAAAGGCCAAGGTGAACTGCATCCAAGGATCGGCCGACGATGGTGATGTCTGCGCGAAGCGCGATAAAGTTGATTACACGTGATGCAGTAAAGCCAGTTCCCTTTCCCATAAGGCGACGGCTGGATTGGCTATCAAATATCGGTCGAAGGTTTGGTTTAGCAGCATAAACCAGAACGAAGGATAGGAAACTGGCCTCACATATCGATGCCGCAGCAAGGGCCCAATATCCGAAGCCCGCAAATGCCAAACCGATGCCGGTCGTGCCGTATGCGAGTGTTTTGGCCGCAATCTCGCTCATTCGGATGCGGCGCATCTCCAGTCGGCGCAAGAGCAGGCCCTCAGATATCGAGGTAAATGCTTGAACGATGATGATGAACGACAACACTCTAACAACATCTTCCGACGCGGGCATGTTCATGAATCGCGCAAATGGCGCAGCACAGATTTGCGCCAAAAGGAAGAGAATGGCAGACGAGATCAGAACTAACGTGAGTGCCGTCCGCTGCTCAACTTCTGTGAGGCTTGGCAATTGAACGATCGTCGCGCCAATTCCGATTTCACGCAGAAGATTGCAAAATGAGAGGAACAAGATCGCCGTTGCCATGACGCCAAAATCCGCTGGCGACAGGAGGCGTGATAGGATGGCCATGTAAGCCAAATCGATCGCTATGCCTGCGCCTTGAAATATCGAGGTCATCGCGACCTCGGATCGGACTTTGTGACTGAGGCCTTTGTTCCCGGGCTCTGACGAAATCATCTAGATCAAGCGGCCCTGTCCGCGCGGGGCGCTGCCCCCCAGCCTCTGAGTAGGCGCATAAGACGAATGGCAAGTGGAGCCAGTGGCCTCAGCCACGGAACGAATAAAATAACGCGCGTAAACCAAGCTGAGATGACTGGTTTCTCATTAAAAGCTGCCTTTAGCAAATGCCTTGCATCATCTTCCAGCCCAATTAAGGCTCGCCGCCTGGCCTCTGAGGCGAGGCTTGTCGCAAGATCCTTTGACCGCGGCCGCATCAACGCGGAAATCGGCCCATTCGTGTCTAAGGGATCGGGCCTCCCTGCCATGCGCTCTCGTGCACAATACAAGGCGAAATCTCTGCAGCTCATCGCAACTGCTAACTTGCGCGGATCGCCGGTTACGGAATCCGTGCGCTTCCAAGCTTTGTATAAAATCTCGGGAACGACAGCCATCGCCCCGTAATCCGTCATGCGCAGCCACAGATCGAGATCCTGACGATATACGAAGAATGGTCGATATCCCCCAGCCCTTTCATATATAGAGCGTCGCATAAGGACCTCGCCCTGCGAAAAAGGATTGCCGTTAAAGAGTTGTACTTTTATATCCTTATGGACGCGCGGCTTAACAGTGTAACTCCTCGAAGCTATGTCTGATACGACTTCCCGATAGCAGCCCACTGCAACGACGTCGGGATAGTCCTCTAAAAATCGAACCTGGCTCTGCAGCCGCGTTGGATAGGATATATCGCCTGATCCCTGCACCGCGATAAATTCGCTGTCCGTGCAGGCGATAGTCGAAATCATAGTCCGCGTAAAACCTACGTTGCGTTGCGTCGAAACGCGTATTTTATCCGACTTATATTTCATAAGTGCATGATAGGTGCCGTCTTGCGACCCATCGTCAACGAAATAGGCCTCGAAATCCTGATATGTCTGATCACGAATTGCCGTGACGGTCTCATCGACTAAGTGAGCCCTGTTGTAGTATGGGGACACGACAACCACGCGAGGCATCAATTCCACTTTCCTGATTGAACCGAAAGATGAGCTGGTTGGAGCAATCCGTCGGGACGAACGTGACGAACTTCGCAATCCATTAAAAAGCCGCTTCGTTCAAAAATCGTCCTTCTTATTAAATCGATCAGGCCCAGCACATCCGAGCTCGTTGCACCGCCGAGGTTAACGATAAAGTTACCATGACCGGGGGCAATCTGAGCTCCACCTATGCGACGTCCCCGCAAGCCAGCATCCTCGATCGCTTTTCCGGGGGGACCTACCACGTCATACATCTTGGGGTCACTGAGGAAAACGGAGCCGCAGTTTGGGAGGCGAAGGGGGAATTTCTTTCGTCTCGACACCATAATTTCAATCATCCTCCTTCGCACCTCCGCCTTGTTAGCCGTGGCAAACTCAAAAGATGCTTCCAAGAGAACCAGGTCCGGCCGCTGCAGGTTGGATTTTCTATATGAGAATTCACATGCGTTTCGATCCAACATTTTCACCTTGCCATCAATGTCGACGACGGTTGCGCTTACAAGGTTGCTGCCGATCCCCTTTCTCTGGCTGCCACCGTTCATAACAACCAGGCCGCCCAGCGTTCCAGGAATTCCCACCGTGTGCTCCGCACCTGTCAATCCCGCACATCCGACTTTTCGCGCAAAAACAGGCGTCCAGATTCCGGCTTGAGCGACGACGTGTGTACGGTTGATTGCAATCTGCGACATTCTTCGGCCGATCCGCAGAACAACACCACGAAAACCTGCATCATCAAAGAGAAGGTTCGTGCCATCGCCAATCACCAAGAATGGCACTTTCTCCGTACCGAGGCACTTCAAAACCTCGCTGACCGCGCGCGCATCGAGCGGTTCAACCACGACGTCAGCCGGCCCGCCGATTTGCCATCGCCCGACATACTTCAGCGGGACATGAGATGAAATCTCAACATTCTTGATGTTCCCGAGAAGCGACGAAACATTCTTGCTTGATATCTTCGGAGTGTTCACAGTCAGTTCCACGGTGACCAACAGCGCCATTTCCGCCTGTCTTCATTCGGCGAGGACGTCCCCACCCAGCGATGTAACTTTCTCGATGAATCGATCGTAACCACGTTCTATTTGCCAGGCATCGCGCACGATCGTCTCTCCGTCGGCGACGAGACCGGCCAACGTCAGGGCGATGCCTGCGCGAAGATCACGTGCTGTAACTTCGGCGCCACGCAACTTGGTGCCGCCGCGAATGCGTAGCAGATTATCCTCGATGGAATAGTCAAGTCCCATCAAACCCATCTCTTCCGCGTAGAGGTATCGTCCCGGAAAGCGCAAATCAATTATCTTGCTCTCTCCGCGTGACATGGCGCCGAACGCTGCAAAGAGGGGCTGCATGTCCGAATTTATTCCTGGATAGGCGCCCGTACTGATCTCCACAGGATAACAGTTGCCGCCGCGAACGATTATGCTCTCTTGACCGGTATAAACACGCGCGCCGCTTTCCTTGAGGTGTATGAGGGGAACTTCCAAGTCCGATAGCGGAAAGCCATGGATCTCAACGTCGCCGTTGGTGATACACGCCCCGACCAACCACGTTAGAGCTTCCATGTTATCGCCAATGACCCTATGTCGAACACCTGTGAGCCCTTCTCGACCTTCAATCTCGATGCGCTCCTGACCGAACACCTTGATCTTCGAGCCCATCGTTCGAAGCATGGAGATCAGATCGATTATTTCAGGACGGATATGCGGGTTCCAAACGGTCGTAACACCGCGGGCCAATGCGCCGCACAAAAGAGCGTTCTCGGTAGCGCCGGTTGAGCGGATCGGCAAACGGATGTCGGCGCCTGTCAGGCCTTGCGGTGCATAGGCTTCGAGATTGGTGTCTGTTTCTGTAACGGTCGCACCAAGTGCTTCCAAAAGCATAACATGCAGGTCATGCTTTCGTTCGCCGAGTTTGCAGCCACCCGGCAACGGCACAGAGCCCCTCCCGGTACGAGCCGTTAGGGCACCCAATATCAAGAGTGTGTTGCGAATTGAGCGGCCCCTCCACACCAACTCCGACGGCGGGGGGACAATTTCCTCGATATAGGCCGTCTCGCCTTCGACAATGCAATGCTTTCCAAGCGCCTCCAGCATCCCAAGATGAACCTGAGCGTCCAAGAGCATCGTGGGATAGTTCGAGATCTCGATTTTACCAGATGTCAGCAGCGAGGCTGCGAGAAGACGCAAGACACTATTCTTCGCTCCACTTACTAAGACTTCCCCTTCGAGGCGGGACGCATGGACGCGATATCTCGACACTTGCCGTTCGCTGTATGTTTGAGAAAATGGCTGATACGCTCCCAACTCAGCTTTGGTTTCAATGAGCATCTCTCAACTCCTGGTGAAGCTCTCGATATCGACTGGCTAGGATTCAACAGAGCATCAGTAATGCGCATCAGCTGGTCGCAGGTATAACGCCGTACCTCATGTTAGAATATTACTGGCAAAAAATCTAACCTTAAAAAGCAATATCTATTTCCAAAAATCGAAGAATGCGATACAATAAATACAATCTTAAATTGACTTGCAGACGTCGCGCATCGAACTGAATATAATACTGACGGGCTATAGACGTAACCTTTCATAGCCTGAATGCTATAGACGCTTCCATACTGGTAGGCGTGCCGTTTAACATTTATTTACTTGACGTTAAAAGCAACAACTTTCTTAGATAAAGATCGAATCCACGTCGCTCGCGCGACAACCGATGGTCAATGGGGGACATGATGTCATCTCATCCTTGCGTGAAAGGCGGCGCAATGTCCGGCGAACGCAATGCTTCTCGCCGGGCTATTTGGGTCGCCATTGCAATGCTTGTTGCGGCCGCGACTGATACGCGATCAGAGGTTTACCAGCTGCAGCCCGGAGACGTCGTCAATTTTGATTTTCTTGACGACGCCCTACTGCCAGTTCTGTTGACAATTGATGCGGATGGGGCTGCGCAGTTTCCCTTGGTCGGTGGCGTTGAGATCGGAGGGCTCAGTGTTAACCAGGCGCTGGAAAAATTGCGGACCGAATACAAGAATCGGCAGATATTGGTCGATCCTAAAATTGCTTTGAACATAGCGACCTACAAGCCGGTTTTTGTTCTGGGCGAGGTCAAAAACCCCGGATCCTTTCCCTTTTATCCGGGCTTGACGGTCGAACAGGCTGTCGGCCTTGCAGGTGGAACTTTGACGGCCGCGTCGAGTGCGGCTGACAAGATCATGACCCGCGCGAGGTTACGTGGGGCGATGGATGGCGCCGAGGTGGAAATCGTCCATGAGGCGATTTATGCAGCGCGGTTGGCGGCCCAGCTACGTGGGGCCGAAACCATCGACTTGCAAGACGCTCCAGAAAGCGCGCGCCCCTATCTCGAAAGAACATCTCTCAAGAGCGTACTCGAAATCGAGGAGAAGATCCTGAAGACCGATCTGATCACCACACAGGCTCAAGTCGAGATTCTGACGCAGGGGATTGCCGAAACAGAGGCAGGTTTGAAGATTCTCGCTCAGCTTGAAACAGAACAAAAAGGCGTCGTCGAGATGAACGAGCGAGATCTTGAACGTGTGACCGCGCTACGCAAACGCGAACTGAATACGGAGACCGAGATCGCGCGGGTCAAGAATACGACTTCGAATGAGAAAACGCAGCTTCTGGAGATATACGCGGAGATGTCCCGGTCGAGACGCGAACTCGGTAATCTCAAGCTGGAACTCTCGAAACTGCAGGCAGATCGGGAGAAAGACATATTGCTGAAGCTCCAGGAGCGCGAAGCGGCGATCAAGAAGCTCGAATCCACGCGCCAATCGGCCGAAGAGCAATTCTATCTCATTGCTTCGGTAGCCGCGGAAAGAAATCGCGACCAGATCTCCTTCACTTACGAGGTTCGCCGCCCCAAGAGCGGGGTCAATACCGTGATCGATGGTGCGCCATTCACGGAGTTGCTTCCGGGGGATGTCGTCGCCGTCTCGATCGCGGGCATGTAACAATCCGAGGAGCGAACGTGGACCCGAGCATCAGCGCCACCTTCCTATATGAACGCGGGATCGAAAACCGATGGAAATAGGCGGCTCACGCTTGTTGAGCGACGTCTTCGGTAGGACGCTTGTCATCGCCCCCCATGCGGACGACGAGGTCCTCGGGGCAGGTGGTACAATTGCACGGCTCGCTTCGGAGGGAGCCGAAGTTCGGATCGTCATCGTAACCGAGGGTAAGCCGCCGCATTACGCATCCGAGGCCGTATCTCGCGTGAGGGAAGAGGCGCGCCGGGCGCACGCAATCCTTGGTGTCGGCAGAACCGATTGGATGGGTTTCCCTGCAGCCGGCTTGGCCGAGACGGCCGTCTCCGATTTGAACCGCTCCTTGTTCGAAATCGTGTCGGCATATTGCCCGCAAACGCTTCTCCTCCCTTTCGTCGGAGACATGCATGTCGACCATCAGATCGTCTTCACGTCTGCGCTCGTGGCGGCAAGACCTCATCAGGAGCAATATCCGAGATTGATTCTGGCATATGAGACGCTCTCGGAGACGAATTGGAACGCGGCCTATGTGACGCCCAGTTTCATTCCACACGTCTTCATCGACATCGAGGAGCATCTCGAAACCAAATTGGAAGCGATGTCGGCTTTTCAATCGCAGCTCCGGCCAACCCCACATGAGCGCGCTATCGAAACCTTGAGGGCGCTGGCGACGTTGCGCGGCGCAACCGTCTTCAGTCAAGCAGCGGAAGCCTTCGTGATGGTTCGTCAGGTTCTGTGACGCAGGAACCAGTTTCGGGAAGCGGATATCGCATCTAACACGGAGGACGAAATGGCGCACTGGCCCGTTTTTGATGAAGAGCAGGTCGAAGCGGTCGCTTCCATGCTTCGGACCGGTCGGGTCAATGCCTGGACAGGTCCCTATGTCGCGCAGTTCGAAGAAGCGTACACCGCCTTGCTCGGGGTCGAACACGCCATCGCCGTCACAAATGGAACCGCTGCTCTCGAACTCGCACTGTTCGCGCTCGGCTTACGCGCTGGGGACGAAGTTATCGTGACCCCACGCAGTTTCGTCGCATCTGCTGCTTGCGTACCCTTTTGCGGGGGAGTGCCGGTCTTTGCAGATATCGATCAGGACAGCCAGAATCTCACGACAGCCGCGATAGCAGAGAAGGTTTCATCAAGGACCAAAGGCATCATCGCCGTCCACCTTGCAGGATGGCCATGCGACATGCCTGAGATCATGGCTTTTGCCCGCGAGAGAGGTTTGTGGGTCATTGAAGATTGCGCCCAAGCGCATGGCGCGGAAATTGACGGGAAGCCGGTCGGGTCGTTCGGCGATATTGCGGCCTTTTCGTTCTGCCAGGATAAGATCATCACCACAGGCGGCGAAGGCGGCCTCATTGCGATGAACGATACAGCACTTTGGAAGAAAGCATGGAGCAGAAGGGATCATGGAAAATCATATGATGCCGTTCAGCAAAAGTCGGTTCGAAGCGGTTTTCGATGGCTTCACGAGTCCGTCGGCACCAACTTGCGGATGATGTCGTATCAGGCGGTGCTTGGCCTCTGCCAACTCGCCCGGCTAAAGGAGTGGCAAGCGGCAAGAGAAAGAAACGCGCACATTCTTATCGCAGCGACTGCCGACCTCGACGCTCTTCGAACACCCGTGCCGCGTGATGGCATTCGCCATGCATATTACCGCTTTTATACGTTTGTTCGTCCAGATCGACTGAAGATGGGCCACGATCGCGACCAGATTCTGGTGAGCCTGAATACCGCAGGCGTTTCCTGCTTTGCCGGAAGCTGCTCAGAGATCTACCTCGAAAAAGCATTCGCTAACCTGGCGCAACCGGCGGGAAGATTGCCTGTCGCGCAAAAACTCGGCGAAACGAGCCTGGCTCTCCTCGTCGATCCCAGCTTGACCGAAGAGGCAGTCCATCAAAATGCCAGAGCGCTGCGGGAAGCGGTCCTTGCTGCAACCGATAGCGCCAGAAACTCGACGTAAGCCAACAGTCGCCCGCAGGACTGAGATCGGACAATTCTGCAGCGACCTGCTTACCGACTAGCCGGTTTCTGCCGGTCGGCGACTGCATCATTGTGGATACCGACCAGCGATCCGTTCTTCCGAGAGCCATTCCATGAATTCATCGAAATGGGCTGGGCCGTCAGGGTTGCTCACCGCCCAGGCATCACTCACCCCGGGCTTGGCGGCAAATTTGGCCTCGACGGAGTCGGCCATTCCGTCCTGATCGTCGTCCCTATAGGGGGCCCCGGTTTCCATCGACGGAATCTGACCGGGTTCGCTCACCATCCTCCCGTCGCCCTTCTCCCCCTCCGGTCCCATATCGTTGGCCCAGCCATGATCGAGACTGTCGCGTGGGAACGCGCCCGATCGTGTTCGAACGTCATGGTAAGCCTTTGCTGCCGGAGCGATCGCAGTTACGCTTAAGGCGCAGGGCGGACTGGAGACAAGAAAGCGCTCCGTATCGGGCGCCACGGTGACGATCGTCTTAGAAGGCGGTGCCCAGGTTACATTGCCTTCCTGATAGATCTGCGGATTCGCAACCCTTGCGGCATCTTTCGACCGAATGGCATAGGTCAGATCGTTTGTACTCGGGCCTGCCTTGAAATAATTCCCGGCGTATGCGATCGGGGTCCCTCCCGGAAATTGCGAGAAAATCTCCGCCCACTCGGACCGCGCATTGAAGAAAACGTTATTAACGATCTCAATACAGGACTGTCCGTAGTGATTGTTGTCTGGATTCCGATCATTATTCGACAGACACAGGTTCCTGAGAAATGTCAGTTTTTGCGGCGCCCGTGGATCGGATCCAAGCAACGTGCATTTGCTGTGTTTGTTGAGGCCCTCCGCCAGGATCGAATTTGCGATCGTGACCTCCGTGGCGTCAGCGTGGGTACTGATGTTTTCGTCCGTTGCCCAGGAAACCGACACGTGGTCGACGTACACCCTTTGGCTATTCTCGATGACCAGCCCGTCAACGCTTTTGACCGTGTTTCGGAGCTGCGGCCGGATGCGAATATGTCGCACGATAACGTCATTCGTTCCCTTGATTCCCAGCAGCGTATTTTTTCCCTTTTTGTCAGGCCGCTCAATCGTCAAGACTATGCCGCCGCCGGGTGCCGTCTGCCCGAGGATGGAGACTAACGCATTGTCGCTTCGAACGATTAGGGTTCGCTTGAGCTTGATCGTACCGCCAATCTGGAAGACGCAGTTCCTCGGACCCGCCGCCTCGATGCACGCTCTGAGGCTTCCGGGTCCGCTGTCTTCCAGATTTGTGACAGCGATGATCGCGCCGCCTCTTCCGCCTTGCGCACTCTTTCCGTAACCTTCGGCGCCAGGGAACGCATCGGACGCTGCGTTTGCCGCCTGAGTGTGACCGACAGCCTCCAGGCAGATTAAAGTGAGTGCTAGTAGGCACGTTGCAGCGATGAACATTGGAGAGCAGCGGGGCCCTTGCCAATGCATTCCATCTCTTGCGTCCACGCCTTTCGCATCCAAAGCCACCATTTCACAACCTGATAACAGCTGAAAAGAACGCGCCTCGCGCTATCGTTAGTTTGCCGATCAGCTTAGCGAGGATAGACGTTGTTCGGAGCGCGCTCTGTCGAATTGGGCCGGGCTCCAGCACAATCAATAACTAATTAGGGTGATATCAAATAGCGCTCCATTCGGCGATAATATCAACATCCGGTCCACAAAGGTAAATCTACTCTGGCGCATTCGAGCTTTAGAATTTTTTGGGGGTAAATCCATGGGCTCGAAGCCAATAGTCGTAGTCTATCCGTTTGTTGGAGATGAATTCGGCGGGAGTAACATTTCAGCGATCAAGCTGATTGAAGCGCTTCAGCCCTCCGAGGTGCGGCCCGTGGTCGTCCTCCATAGGCCAAACGGAGATTTCGCAAAATATTTGGATAAGCGTCAGATAGAGTATCTGACGGTGAAGGCGTCGGTTCTCAGATCCCGATATCGCGGCGCCACCGGAAGCGCGGTGGCAGCAGGCTACCTTTATACCGTCGCCCGATTGATCCGTTTTCTTCGCCGGCAGAAAGCCGATATCGTTCACACCAACGACGGGTCGATTCACGCGACATGGGGGCTCCCGACCGTGTTTTCCGGAGCACGCTTACTATGGCACCATCGCGGGGACCCGGCGGCACGGGGCATAAACTTTCTCGCGCCGTTAATTGCCAGTCACATCGTTACTGTCTCCAACTATGCAAAGCCTACCTCACCTCTGCTACCCATCAGCGCCCGAACCTCGGTGATCCATAGTCCCTTTGACCATCCTGAGCCTCTGCTTGACAGAGAGGAATGCCGTATGGACCTCGTGCGCGAGCTCGGCCTGGATGAGAACACGCGCCTTATTGGATTTTTCGCCACGCTTATCGATCGCAAGCGGCCAATCCGCTTTGTCGAAGCTATACACGCATTTTGCGCGCAGCATCCTGAACTGACCGTCGCAGGTTTGCTGTTTGGCTCGCCCAAGCATCACGGCCAGCGACTCGATGTTGAGGTTACAGCACGTGCGCGCGAGCTGGGCATAGAAAAGGCAATTCACCTGATGGGTTTCCGCTCGCCGATCAATCGGCTGATGTGCGCCATGGACATTCTACTTGTACCCGCCATAAACGAGCCGTTTGGAAGAACCCTCATCGAGGCGATGCTACTTGGGACGCCGGTTGTCGCGACGAACCACGGAGGAAATCCCGAAGCAATCGTTGATGGAGAGACCGGCTATCTGGTCGAACCCGAAGTCCCAAGCGCCTTTGTGCCGCCGATGGCCAAGCTCTTAAAGGACCCGTCTGAATGGCAGCGCGTGAGCGGAAACGCGCAAAAGTCTGCGTTGGCACGTTACGGAATTCGACCACATACAGAACAAATAATGCATATCTACCGTCAGCTTGCCGGCAGAACCGCGTGATCAATGCTTTGGCCAAAGCCGGCAAAAAGAGATGACTGAGTTTGCCAATCACAAAGGGGCGGCGCCCGCCGTCCTAGCGTACGGCCATCTGATCCAGATAGCTCCTTTATGCGGTTACTTTCTGGCGAAACCGTGCTTTGACTTGCGTCCACAGCCCGGAGTTCGCAAGCGCTACCTTGCCGGCTTTAGATATCGCGGCCTGGTTGAGAACTCCTCCAAGTATGAAGGGTTGGTTGACAGAGAGTCGGTTCAACGCATTGACCAGCCTTCGTTCCGTCGTGCGTCCCGCCGCGACTACAACAACGATGGAATCCACGTGGGCAGCGAGCCAAACGGCCCCTTCCTCGTCCTCCAAATTAGGCGCGTCGATGATGATCAAATCATACATTTTGCGCAAATACGAGCAAAGTGGCTCTGTGTCGTCGGCTGTGAAGCTTGCGAAGGCGACGTCAAGCCGGGGGTGGGCAGGCGAGGTCATGCTCGAGACGCATAAATCGGGTGGATCTGCGACCTTTGGCACTAGGCGAGGCGGGGCTATGCCAAGAAGAGCGCCAGCACCTTTCGCTGATGAGTCAAAGTCAACCAGAACCGTGCGAAGATTGCTCGTTGCCGCCGCGGCAGCTATGCCGAGGGCGAGCGTAGTCTTGCCCTCACCAGTCGACGGTGAACACAGCATCACGATCTTTCCACCACTCGACCGTTCGATCGTTCGCCACGCGAGACACAAATTTCGCATTGCTTTTCCGAAGGGCGAGGACGGATAGTCGACGACAAATTCGAATGAGCTGGCACCGTTCTGAAAATGCCGTGTCACGCGCGGAACGGTGACGAGGTTAGGTCGACCCAGAATGTCTTCCAGGTCGTTCGAACGATACAGGCGATCGTCGAGAACATCGACAATGATACCAGTCAGGACCGCGAGGATGAGAGATCCAATAAACCCCGACACAATAACGAGAGCCGGTTTCGGAAACCTGGGGCTTGTCGGCACCTCCGCATAGGACGCGACACTCGCTGACGCTTTGTGCTCGCCCCGCTCAGGATCCAGATCCCCCAGTCGAAGCACGACCTGATCATAACGCTTTTGTTCGGCCAGCAAATCCCTCTCAAGTTCGCGCCTACGGATTTCCGCGAGACTTCGCCCTTGTATCTGCTTCTGGAGCATCGCGACATCGGTACTAAATTTGGCAGCACGGACGGCCGCGACCTCTGCGCTATTTGCCAATGCCTGGACAATTCGTTCTGCTTCGTCCGTCATCATCCGTCGATTGGCTTCGAGTTCGGCATCGGCATCAGCGACCAACGGATGGTTCTTGGCGAATTTAGAGCTAAGCTGCGCCTTCAGTCGTTCCAGGCGTGACTGCTCGGTGCGAAGACGATCCAACGGCTCAGACGCAACCACACGTACAACGGATGATACATCGCCCGACGCAATCAGTGCTTTGGCCTCGAGATACTTCGACCGTGCGGCGGTCTCGTCAGTGCTCGCCACTGTAAATTGCTCATTCAGAAGCTCCAATCGCGACCTGAGAATGTCATCCTTGGGATCGAAAGTGAGATCGCGATTGGCCGAAAATGCCGCTATCTCACGTTCCATTGCCGCTATGCGGCTGCCAAGTTCCCTCGCCTGACCTCGAAGATAATCGATCGTGTTCTTCGTTGCTTCATCCGTGACCTTGGCAGTCCAATCAACATAGTGTTGAGCAATGGCGTCGGCGATCGCCGCTGCCTTCAGCGGCCTTGTCTGCCGCACCTGGATTGTCATCGCAAGGCTGTCACCGTTGCGGCTGACAGTGAAGGAGCCCAACAGTGCAGATATAGCCCTGTCACGTTGAACGCTCTTCGAAACCAGCCGGCTACGGACCATGTCGGGGTTCTGCCTCGGGGCGAAGAACTTGCTCGTAGCAGAAACGAGAAGGCTAATACCTCCTTCATTCTCGTCGTCACGTCGCGGAAGATACGTATTGTAGTCGGGGTCGCTCACCAGGTCGAGCGCGTCCACAACCGTGCCCACGAACACCCGCGATTTGATTAGGTCCAATTCCGTTTCCATTACGGACTTGTCCCGCTCCTGTTTGCGGAGTTCCTCGACGGCCTCATATGGACGGGCATCATTCCGGTCGAAAACTATGGCAGACGAAGCGACATAGACCCTTGTCATCAAGACTGCGGTCAAGACCGTGAGAACGAGCCCGCCTACAAGGACTGACCCAAAGAACCATCGGTGCCTGCGCAGCAATTCCAGCAGATCGACAATTCCATAGCCTGAACGCGGGCGGAGCAGGCGCTGCTGATAAGTGATGCTGTGATGCCTGCCCGCAGGCGATGGAACGAGCCCATGTGGTGTTATTTTCACCCTCTCCAAGAGATGACCCTCCCCGTTGCATCGAGTTGTTGGTTGATCGTGTGAGCCTGTATTGCCTCCCGCCCAAGAGCTCCTGCAGCCTTTCGGCCCGCACAGTCATGATCTGAGAGACCCATTCGATAGATGAGTATTTCGTTGATTGCGTGGACATCGAACCTGGCGCAGGCCAGTTCGCGCGAACGCCGACCCATTTCAGCAGCCAGCCGAAGCCGGTCGGCAAGCGGCGACATGGCGCTAAAAAGGCTGTCTGCGCTTCTAGGCGTGACGAGATAGCCGTTCTCGCCGGGTTCGATAGTGTCCCGGCAACCCGGAAGGTCCGTTGTAATAATCGCGCGCCCGACGGCCATCGCTTCCAGGATGCTGCGGGGTATTCCCTCTCGGTAATAGGAGGGGAGGACGAATATGTTGCACTGCGCGAGGAAGGGGCGGACATCGTTTGTCTCGCCAAGGTAATCCACGATCCCCTCTTCGATCCATTCCTGAACCCGCAGCCGCGATATTGCCGCTGGGTTCGGATCAAACGGTCCGAGAAGTTGGAATTCTGCATCAGGCCGATGCTGCTTCAAGCGTCGCGCCGCCTCCACGTATTCGAAGACGCCCTTGTCACTGATCAGCCGGCTCACCATCAGAAAGACAGGCTTTTCCAATGGGACTGGTGCGAAGGCGTAGTGATCGACATCCACGCCGGAGCCTGCAACGCGATGAATGACGGAAACGTCGTGGACCAATGAATTTTCAACGATGTCCGAGCGGTCGGCATCATTATAGACAAAAACCGCCGTCGCACCCGCCATCGCCAGCCGATAAAGCCGGACGCACAGTCGTTTGATCCAACGGCCCTTTAGAGTCTTGACGCTCGCTTCCGAAAAAACATGCCCCAGACCGGTTACAAGAAAGCAACGCCCCGGAACACCCGCTGAGCGGGCTGCGATTCCGCCGTAGACGATCGGTTTCATCGTATAGGGGACCACCACGTCGGGCCTTATTTTCTTTATAAGCCGCCGAATCTGGAGGAACGTCGCAATGTCCCTGACCGGGCTCAAGCTGGCGCGGGCCATCGGGATTCTGGCGAACTCAACCCCGATCTTGGAAAGATCGGCCTTCACCTCCGGGTCGTCTTCGGGACCTGCAGCTACCACGACATGGCCGGCGCGCACCATGGATTTCAAAAGTTCCAAACGGAAATTCGTCAACGAACGGCTATAGCTGGACAGCACCAGAATGCGCTGGCTTCCTTCCTGCTGCCGCCAAAGCAAGCGATCCAATGGAGTGCTATCCGTTGGTGCTGCATGTAAATTCAACACAGTTGTCTCCAGACGAGATCCAATAGACTAATTTCGTGGGAGCGACCGGCGCCTGCCGCTGATTGCGTTTCATTGCAGCCGTGATGGGCTGATCCACCCAGACACCTCAGCACTTCCTCCATCAGTTTCAGCCACAAGAGCTGCAAGTAAGTTGTCCGGGAGGCCCACGTCATGATCCTCACCCTCTTCGCGAGTTCCATCATGCATTGGAGCCAGGGCCGCACCGGCGAAAGCGGGGCGCTGCCACGCATAACCTGGGACAAGGCTACTGATGAGCGCGAGCACCATGGATGCATCACCCAATTCGGCGGAGCGCTCCAGCCGGGCGAACGTCGGGCGAAGCTTGGAAAGCGGTACAGGCCGTGGAATTGCGCCGAAAACCCCCGGAACAGGCGACGGAACCGGAGTATCATTGATATCGAAAAGCTCCTCGTAGCACTTTTCGCCGGGGCGCAGCCCGATGACCTTGATTGCTATGTCCTTGTCAGGAACAAGACCTGCAAGCCTGATCATCCTGCGTGCGATGTCCATGATCCTTACCGGTTTGCCCATGTCCAGAACGAAGACCTCGCCTTTTCCGATGTCGCCCTCGAGTCCGTAGGCGGAGGCCTGCAGGGTAAGTTCCACGGCTTCCCGTATGGTCATGAAGAACCGCGTCATGTCCGGATCGGTCACGGTCAACGGTCCACCGCTGGCGATCTGTCTCTTGAACAACGGAATGAGGGAGCCGCTCGAGCCAAGAACGTTGCCGAACCGCACGGTCATGTAACGAGGGCCGCTTCCGCGCTCCACTCCTTCGAGGTCGAGCGCCTGACAATAGAGCTCCGCGAGACGTTTCGTCCCTCCCATGACGCTCGTTGGATTGACCACCTTATCGGTAGAGATCTGAACCATCGCCAGGGCACCGACCTGCCTGGCGGCATTGGCGACGTTCATGGTGCCGATCACGTTTGTAAGCGCGCCCTCGCACGGATTGATCTCCACCATTGGCACGTGCTTGAGCGCTGCCGCATGGAAGACCAGCTCCGGCCTATATTCTTCGAAAACGTCGTTGACGCGGTTGGCCCGCCGAACATTGCAGAGACAGGTGGCGCGGGGCAGCGTCGCAAAGCGCTCCGCAAGCTCAAGGTCAATTGTGTAAAGATTGAACTCGCAATTCTCGACGAGAACGAGCTGCGACGGCTCGCAGGCGGCGATCTGAAGCGTGAGTTCGGAGCCGATCGAGCCGCCGGCACCAGTGATGAGCACCCGGCGCCCCCGGATGAGCCGCAGGATGGCATCCCTGTCCAAAGCGGCCTGGGGCCGCTCCAGCAGGTCTGTCAGCTCGATCGATTTGAGTTCAAATCGGTTTTCCCGCTTGGCATTCTTCAGCTCCGTCATCTGGGATAAACGGGAAACGGTGATGCCGAGCGCTTCGGCCTGTCTGATGAGCTTTTCGCAAACCTCCTCACCAAACACGGAAGGTGCCTCGGTGAAGACAAGGTGCCGCGGGAAGGAATGGGAGAGGCGCAGTTCCCTAACAACCCTCTCAAAATCCGTCAAGGCACCCAAAATCGGTACGCCGTGCAACATAATCCCTTCGCATGCGCCAGTCGGCTCGATGATGGCAACCGGACGATGGAAGCAGCTGCGGTCGCGGCTCACGGCACGTAGATAGAGATCCGCAGCATCTCCCGCACCGACCAGCAGGGTCGGTATCTTTTGCTCCTGCTCGGGCGCTTGCTTCAGCCAGCCAGCGTTATCCGGCAGGGACAATTCGTTAATGCGAAAGCTCAGCCGCGACGCCGAAAGGAATAGCGAGAGCAGGAGCGCCTCGAGAAGCAAGGCCGCGCGGGGGATATCTTGCAGCCTTGTTATGAAAAATAGCACGCAGACCAAAAGGGCCGTGGATATGAGCACCGCCCGTGGGATTGTCACAAGATCGGAGATCGAACCGTATCGCCAATTGCGGCTATAAAGGCCGGCCATGGGAAAGACCACGATGCAAATCGCAAGATACTGCGGGCTCGCAAATAAGAGCGTTTCGATCAGCTCCGCACTTGCCTGAACCTGCTCCAATCCATAGCGCGCGACGAACGCGAAGTTGAGGGCGAAGCATGCGGACACGAGGTCGGTCGCAAACAGCAAGGGTGCCTGCCTAACCTTGCGAACGTGAGAACCGGCTGTCTTTTTTGACAGAAGGATTGCCGCGCTGACCGCAGAATCCGCATAACCAACCGCGGCCTTCCAGGCCGCCAACACGTCGTCCCGTCTAGCATTCATGTCCCGTCTTGCATTCATCTCCTGCCGCTGAGCAGCGATGACTTTGTCGCGCGGTTCCATGCATGCATCCCCCCGTACAACTGCAACGCGTGCCGCTATCGCGACGCGATAGCGAGATAAACTCCGATGCCTTGCGAATCCCCCGGCGTTAGCCGGTAAAACATAAGCGTACCGTGACGTTTCCGAAACAGTTTCAATCAAGTCTCACATTTATTGACGGACGGTACATCAGCAATTTTATTTGTAAAGCCAAATTATATTAAAGCTATTTGATATCGATACTGTATTCTGCTGATTAATCATTTAGTTTTATATACAATACCGTTAAGAATACTTACTTAATCTTTGAAAAATTTCAATCATAACGTGATTTTCTGCTCAAGCAGGCAGGTACTTTTACTGCTTAGATGCGAATACACCTATGACACGCTCCAAGCGTTTAATCATACCGCAATCCCGGATTGCCTTGCCATTACCCGTTTCTCGCAAGCATAGTAGCTGTTCTCCGCAACTTAACGGTGTCTTTAGTCGATCGGCAATTGGGGTTTACTGCAGTTTAGCGCGGGTCGTATCGCGACTGGCCGCAGCAGAAATGGCCTCAGCAAGGTGCTTCTCGTTACGTCTCTCGCCGAAAATCATAACCAAAACGGTCTTAGCGATTATCTTGGCATCGATTAGGCATGTGCGGTTCTCGATATACCAGATATCCAGATCGACCTTTTCGTCGTCAGTGAGCTTGGTGTTTCCATTTATCTGCGCCCAGCCGGTTAGTCCGGGCTTCACTGAACACCGCAAGATTCCGCGCTCGCCAAGGGCATGTATTTTGTCCAAGAGTATCGGTCTTGGTCCTATGACGCTCATGTCGCCAATGAAGATACTCCACAATTCCGGCAGTTCATCTAGCCGAGAACGTCGCAACAGCCGGCCGAACTTTCCGGTGCGTTCGTCGTCGCTCAAGAGCTTCCCATCAGGATCCACGTCGGTGCCCATTGACCGGAACTTATTCATCCTGAATGATCGACGCTCTTCGCCAGCCCTCTCCTGGCTGAACATGATAGGGGAGCCGAGAATGATCCTGACAGCCATGGCCAAGGTGATAAGGATTGGCAGTGCCAAAAGTCCTGCAGCAACGGAAAACAGCACATCGAACAGCCGTTTCAACATCGCCATTAACCTCCTAGGGTCCAAACCGAAGCACATGAGGTTCCAATTCATATCCAATACCCGACTCGCTTCGGACATTGAAAGGCGCCCGTGAGTAACGCTTCGAAAGCATTCGGAGTTTTCCCGCGCACTGTTCGTAACGGATGTCAGGACACGGAGCACGGCCCGCGTAGACAGGCGCAGATGTTTCTCGAATGCTTCCCTGCTCTGGTTTTCCGTAAAATCGATAAGCTCGACCTCGTCACCGCTAATGAGATTACGATATCCACGAGCTTTCAAAGCAGACCGCGCCAAGCGTTTTTGTCAAATACTGCTTAAGAATAGTAAGCTTGTCCCATAAAATTGAAGGCAATCCGCATTAGCCCGAAGTGATTATATAGTTTTAAACAGCGATGTTATTTTCTCTTTCAACTGCTGCCTTGCATTGGTTCAAAAAATGATCGTATTGCCGTACTATTTTGCCCAGCTCGTACTCTTCTTCGATACGCCGTCGTGCCGCCGCCGCATATTCAGCATATCGAGCGGTTCCACCGTCAAGAAGAGTTCGTAGCGCCGCCGCCAGCGCCTCCGGATCTTGGGAGGGGACTGCTAGGCCGCCGTCGCCGATGATACTTGCAGCGTCACCAACGTCAGTCGTTACAACAGGTAGCGCATAGCTCATCGCCTCCGCCAGGACGTTCGGAAAGCCTTCTGTTCTCGAAGAGAGGGCGAGAATGTCGATCGATCGATAGAAAGCAGCCATGTCATCGACTTCGTCCAAGAGCTGGACATTTTCTCGCGCTAAACCTGCGGACAAGATCATCCGTGAGACGGCTGGATTGCTCCAGGACAAGCCACTTCCCGCAGCCACGAATGTCAGCCCCTGATGCGTTTGAAGAAGGCGAGCCGCGGCCCTGAAGAATGTCGGATAATCCTTCTGTGGATGGAAGCGCGCTGCAATGCCGATCCGCTTGGCCGATCGAGGCTGAGGGGTCACGGATTGCGGCAGCTCAAAGCCGTTCGGTATGACCACGGCATTGTGCGTTCGATAACCAGCCGCCGCATGCATTTTGAGCGCCCTCGCTGAATTGAAGACGAAACCCTCCGGATGCCAGGATAGCCACTTTGCCACAGTCACTGCGGCGCGTAAACTCCGGGTCAAAGACGTCCAATCATCCAACGACTGACGCACGTTCCAGATCACTGCAGTGCTCCGATGTGCCAGCAAGGCAGCGACCGTGCCGACAATCATCGCATGATACATCCAGCACAATATGACGGGTGGCCTCTCCTGTCTGATTAGTTTTGCAAGTTTCAGCGAGGCGTGTGCGAGAGACGTCAATTTTGTAGCTTCGAGCGATACATACTCGACACGGGGATTGCTCGAAATTTTAAGATTTCGCTCCGAAATCCCCATGAGCGAAACGACCACTATACGCTGGTCGACTGAGGCATGCAGCAGCCGTGCCAGCATTGTCTCAGCGCCGGCATGCGCTGTGAAATTGGTAATGATATGCATGACATCTGCCTTGGCCATAGTGCCCCTCAGCGCGTGGCAAGACGACAGAGCCCGCAAAAGGCCTCTGGACAGGAATTGCGCGCTCGTGTTTTTATACCTTCTAAAGAGCCTCCCGTGAAGGTAAGCCTTGCTTGATAAAACATGACCGAGCCCGTTGCCTCGCTCGGCATAACTCGATGTCGTGGCCCAAGGATGCGGATCGTTCTCGTCGGAGCAGTGGAAGGTTCAGAAGTCGCCCTTGCAGCGCTCGTATCCTCTGAGCGACCGCCAGCGCTTGTCGTAACCCTGCCGCCAACCGCTGCTGATCGTCACTCGGATTTTGCCGATCTCAGTTCAATGGGCCGCGAGAGCGGCATTTCCTTTTTTCATACGACGAATGTGAACTCTACCGAGACCCTGGCGAAGATTGCCAGTATCGGTCCGGATTTGACCCTTGTCGTCGGATGGTCCCAAATATGCGGACGTCCATTCCGCGAGCTTGCAAGCATCGGTACGATTGGCTTTCATCCCGCCGCCCTTCCACGACTAAGGGGACGGGGCGTAATACCTTGGACCATTCTTCGCTCCGAACAGACGACGGGATCGACACTTTTCTGGCTTGATGACGGCGTGGATTCCGGACCGATCCTGCTTCAGCGCGTCTTTGACGTAGCCGATAATGAGACGGCCCGCAGTCTATACGAAAAGCACCTGCTGAATATTCGAGAAATGGTCCCCCAGGCCGTCAGGATGGTCGAGTCCGGCAACGCGCCCAGGATCCCCCAGGATGATGAGAAGGCCTCCTATTGCGCGAGGCGCCGGCCTGAAGACGGCTTGATTGACTGGCGCCTGCCGGCCGCTGACATCACGCGCTTCATACGCGCGATCGGAGACCCCTACCCCGGCGCTTTTACCCATTCTGGAAGCGAGAGGATATATATCGATGCAGCCGATCTATTCCCCAACCCGGATCGCTACATAGGCCTTCCGGGACAAATTCAAACGGTCAGCGCCACCGGTTTTCTCGTTATGTGTGGCGACGGCAATTGTGTTGATGTCAGCGCTTGGCGCCCTGAAGCATCGCGGCTGCGGATGCATAGCCACTTGCGGTCCGGGTCCTCGCTCCAGGCTTGATCGAAATAAGCATACTTCAGTCTGGAAAAGCCGTCGCAACTTCGGACGCCTAAAGGGATACGGGATGACGTCAGCAGCGATCAAGATCCTAGTTTCATCCGCCGGTCGACGGGTCGCTCTCATCGACTGCTTTCGCAGGGCGGCGAAAGAGTTAGGCATATCCTTGACGGTGGTCGCATGTGATCTCGATCCAGGAATGAGCCCTGCCTGCCGATCCGCCGATGCGAGCTATGCTGTTCCAGCCTGTGACGATCCGGGCTTCGTTTCAGCACTGCAAGGAATTGCATCGCGTGAAAAAATCGATCTGATCGTTCCAACGATCGATCCCGAACTCCCGGCTCTCGCAGAGGCGATGGACGATTTTGCGGCTCTTGGCTGTCGCGTTCATGTCAGCCAACCGGCGGTGGTCGACATCGTTCGCGACAAGCTTGAAACGATGACTGTGCTTGCGGCCGCGGGAGTCCCCGTCCCGCGCACCATCGCACTTGAGGAGTTCGCCTCGACCAGCGAATGGTCTTGGCCGGTCTTTGTCAAGCCGCGGTCTGGAAGCGCCAGCCGCGCGATTAGCGTCGCCGGTTCGAGAGATGAGCTGCCCGCCAAGGTCAGCGAACCGATGATTGTGCAAGAAAATCTGACCGGCGCGGAATACACGGTCAACGGCTTCGTCGACGTGCGCGGTAGACTACAGACAGCCATTACACATCGTCGCGTTCGTGTCAGGGCCGGCGAGGTCGAAAAAGGCATCACCGAGCGCCAGCCGCGACATTCCCGCATCGCGCATGATATCGTCGCTGCACTGCCGGGCCTCAGGGGTGCATTCTGCTTTCAGATTATGGACGACGGCGCTGCCGGCCCCAAAGTGATCGAGATCAACGCACGGTTCGGAGGAGGCTATCCTCTGGCTGATCATGCGGGCGCGCATTTCGCAAAATGGCTGCTCGAGGAAGTCTCAGGCTTACCTGCAAGCTGTCATGACAACTGGCATTCGGGCGTGTTGATGCTGCGCTACGACGAAGCGATCTTCGTGGATGGTGAAGATGAGTGAACCACAAGGTGGTGTTCTAGTCTTCGATCTGGATGACACACTCTATCTCGAAAGCGACTTTGCCAAAAGTGGATTCGAGGCCGCGTCTGCGTGGCTGGATCGAGAAATGGGTGTTGCGAATTTCGCTGATCATTGCCACGCAATCTTCGCAACCGGCCGACGCTCACGCGTGTTCGATGAAGCGCTCGCCGCTGCAGGCATGGCCGGCGACCGGACGTTGACTGCAAAGCTAATTGAAGTTTACCGGCAACATCATCCGCGCATAGCGTTGGCCCCTGATGCGTTGGAATATCTTTGCAATCCTGCCAGGAAGGCGCGCCTGGCCCTCATAACCGACGGCTACGCAGCAACACAAATGGCAAAGGTCAAGGCGCTGGGTCTTGAGGAGATTCTAGACCACATCATTTATACAGATGTCTGGGGCCCCAAGTTCTGGAAACCGCATCCGCGGGCGTTCGAGGCTATCCAAGAATGGTCAGGCGTGCCGTGCGCGGAGCTGGTTTACGTAGCTGACAATCCCGCCAAGGATTTTATCGCTCCGCGGCGTCTGGGATGGAGGACGATCCAGATTGCCCGGATCGGCCGCATCCACATGGCATACGCCACCGAGCCTGACCATAGACCCGATGCGGTGATAACTAGTCTTTTTGATCTCGACGCGTGCCTCGCGACGCTTCGCGCTGCGCCACAATTTACAATCACGACCAATCCTAAGTGACTACGCTTGCGATCGTTTCACAAAGGCCTGCCCTAGAACGGCAGGAATGAGCAGCGGAACCGGCCAAAAACGTCCATACATATGAGTCATTGCGTTGCCCATAGCCAAAAACGCCGCAACTGTCGCAAAGATACAGATGGCGAACGGAAGGCCGTTCTTGATGCGACTAGCCGCAAGCGCCGGACCCAAGAGGCTGATCACCATGACGGCAAAGCCAAGGGCCGCGATGAAGCCCCCCTCCGTCCAAAGAAGTAAGTAAATATTGTGCACGGGCTTCTGTACGGCGCTGCTTACTCTGTACTGATCCGCTCCAATCCCGAGCAAAAGCGTGGAGCCCGTTTGACCGGCCGCCTCCTGTATGAGCTCAAAGCGACGACCAAACGTTCCCGCCTGGCTGATGTCTCCTGTATCGACAGCGGTAAGGACGCGTTTTTGGAAAACGTCCGGCAGATAGTCGCGCAACGGTGTAATCGCGACAAGTGGAATGCAGAGGCAGAGAGCGGCGGCAGGCACAACCGTTCTCCATGTAAGATTGAACAAGAGAAAGATTGCAATGCCGATCCCACAGCCAATAAGCCCGGTATTCGAGCCAGTCAGAAGAAGACCGTAGGTCATGACTACAAACGCGCAAAGCGCGAGAAACCTGTTTAATTTTCTTAAGGAAACGAGCAGAAGCAGGACCTGAATTGCGAGCGCAATAACGGCGGCGCACGCATTTTCTCTTTCCATCAATCCGTTAAAGCGTCCGCTCCCGGTGACGAACTGCGTATTTGTCTCTCCAATAACATGAATGAGAAAGATACCGTGTATACAAATTATAAATATCGAAGAGACATAAATCTTTGCCGCCGCTAAGAGCTCGTCATAGCTCCTTCCCCCAAACAAAAGCAGCACAATAAAATACGCGTAGAAATACTGCAGGACGACCACGAGTCCGCGTTCCGGCCCAGGGCTTACGATGCTGCTTGCAGTCAACCCCAAAAGCAGCAAGGCAAGCCCAAAACACCAGGCGGCCGTGCTCAGCTTGCCAATGACATTGACGACAATATTCGCGTTCGCAACAGCGAGAGAAAAGCAAAGAAGAAAAGACAGATCTGCAAGCGTGAAATAAATATAGTCACTTCTAAAATAATTCATCGAGCATAGAAATATAGCAGCAAAAAATGCATATAACTCCAAAGATTGCGAAAATGTCGCGACCGCAGGTTGCCCATGCCCCCTTGCACGTTCATCGATTTTATCAGCCGATGTAACGTCATTTAAGCTCATCGCCAAACGCCTCCGTCGGTTTAAGGTATTCTAAAACGCAAAAAAGTGAAGTAACTTCCGAGCTTGGAGAGCTTGTCCTTCAAACATCTTCGATCGGAGACCGTACGATGCCGCTGCAAAGTCTGGCGAGATACCGCCCCTGCGGCGAGTTGCACTCCATGTCCTCGCACTTGGGGAACGCGTGATATTATCGTGCGCCATCACTGGTGGCGCGATGCGCCCATAAGATTAAACCTTTATAAACATCGGGGATATTGGTTCAAAGGGAAGCACCGCGAGACGCATATCATGAAGACGCTCGCCGAGCTTGCAAAGCCCGGAGATACCGTTGTCGAGCTCGGCGGCCATATCGGCTATCTTTCGGTTCATTTAGCAAAGATCGTTGGCGATGACGGTACTGTTATCGTTTTCGAACCTGGGCCCAACAATTTGCCGTATCTTCGAACCAATACAGAGAGCTTTGCGAACATTAAAATCGTTGAAGCCGCGTGTGGAGATCTCGATGGCCCCGTGGAATTTTGGATAGAAGGCGTGTCGGGACAGAACAATTCATTGGACAAAAACTATAAAAATTTTGAACAAAACCGAGAAAATGCGTTCAGCGATGCGCTGATGGAATCCGTCACGGTCGAGATGATGCAGCTTGACACGTTCTTGGAAGAGACGGGCCTTCGTCCGGCGCTGCTGAAGATAGATGTGAAGGGTGCCGAACACCGTGTGCTTCTCGGTAGTTCGCACTGTCTAGCGAATATAAGACCACGTGGAAGTTACCGAGAATTTTGACGATGTAGCCAGAATATTTAACGAAAACGATTACGCAATATATGATCGCAGTCGCCCCGAGTGGGTGTGCATTCCGGCCGAACGCGCCGGAGCGTCCCAACAAATATCGGAGCATTGAGCGTCCGGGCTCGTTTTTGTCATCGCGTCATCGAAGCTTGCAACTCCGCCGCTTGCCGAAAAAGGAGCCGCCATAGTTCGACAAAGGAGCGGCATGAAAACGTCTTTATTCCCGCCTTTCTCGCATCAGGCTCTCAAAGGGCAGATGTTGGTAGCGGGATCTGACTTCATACAGCCATGCTTTTTTTAGGGGTGACAGACAGAGATTTGTCTGCAATGAAGACCGCGATGAGAGACAGGGGCGTCCGTTGCAAGACGGGCTGAGAAGTACCCTTCGAACCTGAACCGGATAATGCTGGCGGAGGGAGTCGCTCGGAGCCTTGCTTATTCAGTCCGGCTCCCCGCGCCTTTGCCCCGCCAGAAAGGGGCAAATGCCGATACGAAGTTCACCCGGACAACTCTTCGCTGCCATGCGCGCGACGCCGCCGCTCGTGCATTGCATCACCAACTACGTCGCGATGAATATCGGGCCCGGTTCCCTTTCATGGCGCCTCCTTGACGCGCTTGCGCAGCTCGATGGAACCGCACTCGATGCTGCGGCAAGAGTAACATCGAGATGAAGCGTTTCGATCTTTCCCTTTATCCTGTCCTCGACCCGGATCTGTGCGCCGGTATCGGCATGGTCAAGACGGCGCTCGCCGCGGCTTCCGGCGGAGCAACGATCATACAGCTGCGCGATAAACAGGCAGGCACGGCAGGCCGGGTCAAGACCGGTCGAGCGTTGAAAGCCGCGCTTGCCGAAACCGGCGCCCTTCTGATCGTCAACGACGACGCCGAGGCTCCAATTGCGATCGAGGCGGATGGGTTGCATGTCGGGCAAAATGACATGGCCGCCCGCGACGCGCGCAAACAGATCGGATCATCGATGATCCTTGGACTTTCGGTGGCAACCGAGGAACTGGCCGCGGCCGTCGACCCGGCAATCGTCGACTATGCCGGTATCGGTCCTGTCTTTGCCACATCGACAAAACCGGATCACAAGCCTCCAATCGGCATCGATGGCGTGGCAAGGCGCGCGAGGGCCTGCCGCGTACCAGGGGTCGCGATCGGCGGCCCCAAGGCGACCCATGCAGAATATGTGCTTGCGGCAGGGGCAAAGGGGCTCGCGGTCGTATCTGCTATCTGTGGCACGCCGGATCCGCGGCAGGCTGCCGCGAGCATTACTGACGCAATCCGAAAGGCACGCGCATGATATGCAACGTTCTTTCCATTGCCGGCTCCGACCCTTCGGGCGGCGCGGGCGTCCAGGCCGATTTGAAAACATGTTCGGCGCGCGGCACCTATGGCATGGCCGTTTTGACGGCCTTGACGGCTCAGAATACCCAGGGCGTTTCCAGCGTGCATGCAGTTCCCGCTGACTTCGTCGCCGAGCAGATCGCCATGGTCTTCGCCGATATCCGCGTCGATGCGGTGAAGATCGGCATGATCGCCAATGCACCGATTGCCGAAGCTGTCGCCAACGCCCTTTTGCCGCACCGCGGCATACCGATCGTGCTCGATCCGGTGATGATTGCCAAAGGAGGTGCTGCCCTCCTTGATGTTGAAGCCATCGACTTTCTCAAGACCCGGCTTTTGCCGCTCGCAACGCTTCTTACCCCCAATCTGCCAGAAGCCGCCGCTCTGCTCAGAGAGCCGGTCGCAGGGACCCGAGATGCAATGGAGCGGCAAGCGGAAAAGCTGCGTGCGCTTGGTCCCTCTGCCGTTCTCGTAAAGGGCGGCCATCTTGGCGGGATGCAAAGCCCTGACGTCCTGGTAAGCGAAAGCGGGATTACCTGGTTTGAAGCGCCACGCGTTCCGACGAAGAACACGCACGGCACCGGCTGCACACTTTCGAGCGCGCTTGCAGCAGAACTCGCAAAGGGCGGATCGCTCGAGGCCGCGGTCGCTACAGCCAAAGATTACCTGGCTGCCGCCGTTGCCAAAGCCGGCACGCTCAGCGTCGGTTCGGGCCACGGTCCGGTTCAGCATTTTCATCAGCTCTGGGCATGATGCACAGGGCTGCTTAGGTCTTCACGGCGCCAGCGGTCAGACCGGCGATGATATGCTTTTGGGCGACGAAGAACACGATCACCGTCGGCAGGATGGTAAGCGTGATGAAGGCGAGCACCAGCTGCCATTCGGTGCCATACTCGCCACGATAGACCATGATGCCGAGCGGCCACGGATATTTCGATTCCGAATTCAGCATGATCAGCGGCAGGATATAACTGTTCCAGCTGCCAACGAAGGAGATGATGCTGACGGTTGCAACGATCGGCCGCGCAAGCGGTAGCGAGATGTACCAGAAGAAGCGCAGATAGCCGCAACCGTCGACAAAGGCCGCTTGGAACAATTCTTCCGGGAGGTTTCGGAAATAATTCCTGAAAAGCAGGATGCTCATGCCGAGGCCGAATGCGACCTGCGGCAGCACCACGCCCCAATAGGTATCGAGAAGACCCAGATCGCGGATGCGGATGAAGAGCGGCAGGATCGCCGTTGCTGCCGGAAACATCAGGCCGAGCAGGAAATAGTTCAGCAGGAACGACGAGCCGAAGAAACGGACATGCGCAAAGGTGAAGGCGGCCATCGACGAGACGATCAGCGTGAGAGAGACCGTGAGCGCTGCAATGACCAGCGAATTGAAGATCTGCAGCCAGTATCGCTCCCCGAAGAGGATATCGGTATAATTTGACCATTGCCACTCTGCAGGGAGCCCAAAGGGATTGGTGCGCAGGTCGCCCAACGTCTTGAAACCGCCGAGCGCCGTCGTCAGCAACGGGATGAGAACCAGCGCCGCAATCAGCGTCAGCGACACGTAGAGATAAAGCCGCGTCTGCAGCGGCATGCGAATGGTGGAGCTCGTGTCAATCATTGCGCATGAAAATCCTCTTGTAGCCGAAGGCGAGTGTCATGCAGATGATGAAGAGGACGACACCGACGGCGCTGCCGAGACCAACCTGCATGCGCATGACGCCGTAGGTGTAAAGGAAGGTCACCATCGTCTGCGTCGAATTCGATGGCCCGCCGCCTGTCAGCGGCATGATCATGTCGAAGAGCTGCAGCGAACCGATGACCGCAAAGAAGATGGATAGGCGCAGCGTGGATCCAAGCAGCGGCAGCGTCACATAGCGGAACTTCTGCCAGCCTGTCGCCCCGTCGATCTCAGCTGCTTCGAGCACATTTTTGTCGACCGATTGCAGGCCGGCGATGAAGAGCATCATGTGGAAGCCGAAATACTTCCAGACGATAACGGCAAGCACGGCGTAAATGGCGAGATCCTTGTCGGCGAGCACATAGGGGGTCGCGAGACCGAAGAAGTTCGAGATTGCGGCAAAGAGCCCGTAGTCGCCGTCATAAACGAAGCGCCAGATCAGGCCAGCTGCGACATCGGCAAGAACGTAGGGCAGAAAGAAGATCAAGCGGAAGGCGACGACGCCAGGGATACGGTGGGCCAGCATCGTCGACAGCCAGATCGCCAGCGGAACCTGGATGGCGATGGATATCAGGATAATGAGGCCATTATTGACAAGCGCCTGTGTGAAGGCGGCGTTGCGCAAGAGGACTTGGAAGTTGCGGAGCGCGATGAACTCCGTCGGCATGCCGTAGCCGTTCCACTTATAGAGGCTGTACCAGGCCGCCTCGCCCATCGGCATGATGACGAAGAGCGTAAAAAGCAGCAGAGCCGGCGGCAGAAAGAACAGAAGTACGGCCCAGCGGTCATGCGCAGCCGAACTGCGGTTTCTGGTCGCGCTCCTGGCCGGTCTTGCCGCACCGATCGCTGATGAAATGGAAATATTCGCCATCTGTCTTGCCTTCGCATGCGCCTGGTCCGATCCCGGCACCTGTTGAGAAGGCGCCGGGACAAAGGAAGCGGAGCGGGTTATTGCTCCAGTTCGAAGGCGTCCTGGATCTGCTGGGCGCCATCCTGCGAACTCATCTGGCCGGAGACGATTTCAACGGAGACATCATTGACGACACGGCCAACGGCAGCGCCGAGATCCTGATCGAAATAGTTCTGGTGCCAGGTCGAGGCGGCGAGTTGCCTGGCGGATTGAGCCAGAAGCGAATTGGTCACACCATCATCGGCGCCGACGGCCACCGGTAGAAGCATCGCGGCCTTGGCCATGGATCTTTCGTTTTCTGCATTCGTCAGGAAGGCGAGAAAATCGATTGCTTCCTTGGAAGCCTTCTTGGTTACCGCCCAGCCGTTCAAACCACCCAGCGTATCGGTTACCTTGCCGGCGCCGCCCTCTACGGTCGGGAAGTTAAAGCGGCCGATGTTTTCCGGCGAAAGTCCCTTGCCGTCACCGGCATTCTTGCGCTGATTGGCTTCGGTATTCTCAAAACCGAGGATCATAGCGGCCTTACCATCGCCGAAGACGCCGAGAGTTTGCGGCCAGGTGGCACCCAGATAGCCAGGCTGGAAGGGTTCAATCTTCCCGAGTTCGGCAAGATCCTCACCGGCCTTGATGATCGCCGGATCGAGGAAGCCTTCGCCCTCGCCTTTCTTGGCAGCGTCGAAGACCTTTTCTCCGCCTTCGCGCATGACGAGATAGCTCCAATAGAAGTGGATCGGCCATTTTTCGCCGCCGCCACCTGCGATCGGCACGATGCCGGCGTCCTTGAGCTTTTTCACGGCATCGAGAAAGTTTGCCCAGGTCTTGATGTCCTCGGCCTTCACGCCTGCCTTTGCAAAGAGCTCCTTATTGTAGAAGAAGCTGACGAGACCGACCTTGTATGGCATTGCCCAGACCTTGCCGTCAAAGGTCAGACCACTGACAGAGGCGGCGCTAAAGGCGTTGCGCAGCTTGCCGCCATCTGCATCGAGCGCGGCTGTCACATCCTGAAGCGCGCCGGTCTCAGATTGTTGTTTGAGGACGCCCCCGCCCCAGCTGAAAAAGAAGTCCGGTATATCGTCGGACTGGAGAAGCGTCGGCAGTTTTGCCTTGAAGGCCTCGTTTTCGAGAAACTGCATCTGTATGTCGACATCCGGGTGCTTTTCTTCATAAGCCTTGGCAATCTCCTCCCACTTGGCCACATAAGTCGGATCGAGCTCCAGATGCAGCCACTTTACGACCGTTGTTGCGGAGGCTGCACCGGCTCCGAGAATCACGGAAATGCCTGCGGCAGCGGCCAGAAATGCGATGCGCTTGGCGCGAAGAGCAGCATTCGTGCGAATATACGTCATGGATTTTCCTCCCAGGGGGCCAATGTCCTCACTAATTTTTCCCCTATGCGGAATAATTCAACGCAGCTCTGACTGATGTCAACCCGATGGGCCGATTTTTTGGCAAATCTGCTTGACAGCATCCGCAAACTGCCTGTTATTTAATTTGTATTCCGTCGAAAATAATCGGGGCTGAGCCCTGAAGCAAAGCGATTGCCCGGCTAGTTTTCATGAAGACCGCAGATCCTGAGTTAATGCGCGCGATCAATCGCTTGAACGTGCTGGACACGATCCGCCGCCACGGACCGATCGCACGTGTGGAGATCAGCGAACGCACCGAACTTTCGACCACGACGGTATCGGCAATTACCGCCTCGCTTCTCGATGACGGGCTCATTCTGCCGCGTCACGAAGGCGACATCCGCAACGAGGCGGCCCGCGGCCGTCCCCGTGTGATGCTGGAATTGAACCCGGATGCCGCGCGCGTCGTCGGTGCAAAAATTGCGGCAAGCCGGCTCGTTTTCGTCCTCACCGATTTCCGCGGAGACGTGCTTTCGAAACTCACCCTGCCGATCCGCATCGACCGGCAGCCGATCACAGTCATCGCCGACCTGGTGGAGGATGGCGTCCGCCGCTGCGTCGTGGATGCCGGCTTGTCGCTGGAAGATGTCGATACCGTTTGCCTTGGCCTTCCGGGCGTTATCGAGCATCGCACCGGCCATGTTCGCAGCAGCCCCATCTTTCGGGATACGAATGTCGATTTCGCCTCGGAGATGACTGCGCGGCTTGGGACGTCGACCATCATCGAGAGCGATGCGCATGCAATCACCCTTGCCCATCACTGGTTCGGCAAGGCGCGAGATCTCGAGGATATGGTGTTGATCTCCCTGGAACAGACGCTCGGGCTTGGCGTGCTGCATGGCAATCAACTCTTCCGCGGTGCCGGCGGCCTCAGCCACAATCTCGGCGATCTCGTGCTCGGCACGGGGTCGCAGGGGACGGTGCGGCTGTCGAGCCAGGCTGGCGAAAGTGCAATCCTTGGCGAACAGCAGGCCGACGGGCGTTTTGCCGAAGCAATCCGTCTCGGCCGCGGCATGGCCCACGCTCAGGCGCTGATCAAGGCGGAGGACAATGTCCTCATCGGCGCCGCCGTCCGCGCCGGCGAGGCCGTCGGGCTGACGATTGCCAACATCGTCACGCTCTTTGCCCCGCCGCGTGTGATCCTCGTCGGCTCCAGCCTGGCGCTCGGCGAGCCCTTTCTGAACAGCCTGCGCGATGCCTATGCACTTGCGATCCCGCCATCCTTAAAGGGCGTCACCGAACTCCTCTTCGACGACTCCACAGACGATTTCTGGGCGCAAGGTGCGGCAGCCGTTGCCCTTTACGAACTCTACGAGTCGCCTTGGAACACGACGGGGCCGGCACTCTAAAAACTGTAACTGTAAAATCGATTGGGAGGAAATCATGGAGACAGTCGGCATCGGCATCATCGGATGCGGCAATATTTCGGGCGCATACCTCAAGGCCGTGGCCTCTTTCCCGATCCTCGATATCCGCGGCATCGCCGATCTCAACCGATCCCTGGCGGAGGCAAAAGCCGCCGAATTCAACGTCCCGGCGAAAAACGTCGACGAGATCTTTGCCGATCCAAAGATCGAAGTCGTCGTCAACCTGACGATACCGAAAGCGCATGTGGCAGTCGGCCTGCAGGCACTTGAAGCAGGAAAACACACGTATTCGGAAAAGCCCCTCGGAATTAGTTTCGCGGAAGGGAAAAAGCTCGCTGAAGCCGCGAAAGCGAAAAACCTTCGCATCGGCGCGGCACCCGATACCTTTCTCGGCGGCGGGCATCAGACGGCGCGTGCCCTGATCGACAAGGGCGTGATCGGCCAGCCCGTCGGCGGTACGGCCACTTTCATGTGCCCCGGCCACGAACGATGGCACCCGAACCCGGCCTTCTACTACGAGGTCGGCGGCGGGCCGATGCTCGACATGGGACCTTATTACATCACCGATCTCGTCAATCTCTTCGGACCGGTAGCGCAGGTCGCGGGCTTTGCGATTGCGCCCCGCAAGGAGCGTATCATCACCAGCGAGCCGCACAGCGGCGAGCATATTCCAGTGCACGTGCCAACGCATGTCGTCGGCATCATGGCCTTTGCCAACGGGGCGGTCGTTCAGATTGGCATGAGTTTCGACGTCGCCGGGCACAAGCATGTGCCGCTTGAACTCTATGGCACGGAAGGCACGCTGATCGTTCCCGACCCGAACCATTTCGGCGGCGAGGTCCAGCTTCTGAAAAAGGGCGGAAGCTTCGAACCGCAGGAACTGACAGCGCCTTACGCAGACGGCAACTACCGCTCGCTCGGCGTTGCAGATCTTGCACACGCCATCCGTTCCAATCGCCCGCACCGGGCAAACGGCAGCCTCGCGCTGCACGTTCTCGAAGTCATGGAGGCGTTTCACGCGGCCTCCGAAACCGGCCGCACGGTCACGATTGCCACAGAGACGGAGCGCCCGGCGCCGCTGTCGGATTCCCTTATCAATGGACGGTTGGGCAAGTAATATTCAGGAGGAAAGAACATGCGCGAAGCACTGATCGTCTGGGGCGGCTGGAGCGGCCACGAACCACAGGAATGCGCGGCCATCATCAAGGACATGCTTCAGGAGGACGGCTTCAAGGTCTATGTAGAGCACAGCACCGAAGCCTTCGCCGATCCGTCGGTGCATGATCTGAGCCTCGTCGTGCCAATCGTCACCATGTCGAAGATCGAAAAGGAAGAGATCAAGAATCTCGCTGCTGCGATCGAAAACGGCGTCGGCATCGCCGGCTATCACGGCGGCGCGGGCGACAGCTTCCGCGAGTGCGTCGAATATCAGTTCATCATCGGCGGCCAATGGGTCGCCCATCCGGGCAACATCATCGACTACACGGTAAACATCACGCAGCCGGACGACCCGGTCATGGAAGGGATCAGCGATTTTCCCTATACGTCGGAGCAATATTATATGCATGTCGACCCCTCGAACGAGGTGCTGGCGACGACGACGTTCACAGGTGATCATGCCTACTGGATTGACGGCGCGGTAATGCCGGTCGTCTGGAAGCGAAAATACGGAAAAGGCCGCGTCTTCTATTCCTCGCTCGGCCATCAGTCCAAGGAATTCGGCGTGCCGCAGATGAAGTCTATCTTCCGGCGCGGCGCCAACTGGGCAGCGCGCTAAACCCGCTGGCCTAGAAGGCGAAGCGCTCTCTGCGATGTGATCGGAACGGTCCGGAACAAATGGCCGCCTTTGCCGTTGTTGCCGCGTTGATCAGCTCGAAAGGATTTTGATCATGCGCACGATTTTCGCGGTGACTTCGATTGTCTTTCTCGGCATAGCCTGTCCCGTGTTGGCGCAATCCAATATGGGCACGGATTATACCGGGCGCATTGACGGCACTCCTCCTCTCGGAACCTCGCCGGAAAGCCCAACGAATGGTCTCGTCATTCCGCTTGATCCGGTAGAAACCGGCAGTGTCGATGTCGTCATACCGCGCAACACCGGCCCGACCGATGTCAGGCGCTGCCCGCCGCCGAAACGCGGCGTTGCGGCCAAGACAAGCCGCTACAGCCAGGCGTGCCCGCAATAGGACAACCGCGGGCGCAGCAAGCCGCCACGCCAATTTCTATCTCGCCGGCATGCATTTCGTGTTAGGGGAGACCACGAATTTCCGTGAGGCCTTGCCGCAATGTTACCTTGGATACAGCTCGACTCCACGATCATCCCCGGGGACGGCGGCGAATTGCGCCTGAAGCAGCGTGGCCGCGAATTCTCCATCATGCTCGGCTCGAACGAACTGATGAACAGCCGTCTCAGCGGATCCGAAGAAGCGCTTGCAACGCTTTCCTGGGATCGCATCAAAGGCCACAGACGCCCGAAGGTCCTCATCGGCGGCCTCGGCATGGGCTTCACCTTGCGCGCAGCACTCGCGGTCCTACCCGCGGAAGCCGAAGTGGTTGTCGCTGAACTGGTTCCGACCGTGGTCGCCTGGGCGCGCGGGCCAATGGCGGAGGTTTTTAAGGGATGCCTCGAGGATCCGCGCGTCTTAATCCATCAAGGCGACGTCGGAGAGGTGATCCACTCAGTGAAAGCGAGCTTCGACGCAATCCTGCTCGATGTCGACAATGGGCCGGACGGGCTGACCCGCAAATCCAATGATCGGCTTTATGATTTCAACGGCCTGCGAGCGTCTCGCGAAGCGCTGCGCTCTGGCGGCGTTCTTGCCGTCTGGTCTTCCGGCCCCAATGCGAGCTTCAGCCGCAAGCTGCGCGACAGCGGCTTTTCGGTGGACACGGTCAATACACGCGCCAACGGCAAGCGCGGCGGGGCGCGCCACGTCATTTGGCTTGCTGTCAAATCGTCCGCCTAGTGGCCGGAGGCAACCGTCCGGGCCGCGGCGATCGCACTGGCAGCGCCAGCGCGCAGTTGCGTCGTATCGGCGCTCGCAACAACAAGATCGCAACCGAGCCTCAACAGCTCGCCAGCACGCTTGCCATTGCTGCCGAAGGCGCAGGTGAATTTCTTGTGTGCTCGGCATCGCGCGACAATATGCGCGAGTTCCTTGTCGATCTCGTCGGTGTCGGGCGCGAGCCTTGCACCCTTTGAAAGGGCAATCGACAAATCGGATGGCCCGACGAAGACGCCGTCGATGCCTTCGACACCAAGGATGCCGTCGACGGCATCAAGTGCTGCCCGCGTCTCCACCATCGCAATCGTCAGCCGGTTGGCGGTGCGCAGGTATTCATCTGCCGAGAGCTTCATGTGGTTGAGCGCCAACGTCGGTCCCCAGCTTCGCTCGCCAAGCGGTGGATACTTCGCAAACCGCACAAGCGCTTTCGCATCTGAGACCGAATTGACCATTGGCGCGATAATGCCGGTGCAACCAGCATCGAGCAGCCGTGAGGCCGAAGCGAAATCGCCAACCGGGATGCGCGCGATTGCCGGTTTTCCCGCAGAACGGCATTGCGTAACGGCATTCGATGCTGAAGCCATATCCCACATGCCGTGCTGCATATCGAGCACGACGGAATCGAAATCTTCCTGCGCCAGATGATGGACGACCATCGGTTCGGGTATACCGATCCAGGCGGAAACCAGGCCGGCATGCCCGTCTGTCCTGATCCTGTCCGCGAAACTGTCGATTGCCGGTGTCTCCGTCATGTCGTTCTCCATTCACTGCTCAGGCGAGCGCGTGTTTGCTGATCTTGAAATTCCTCGATGAATGTTTTCTGCAACAAGATTCCGTCCCACTCGTCTGGGAAAAACGGTGAATCGTAAATCAGCGTGAACGGTCCGACGTAACCCGCAGCGCCGCAAGCGTCCAGGCACATGAGGTAGTCAGCAGCATCCAGACCCGAAGCATTGTAATCCGCCTTCGCATGACAAGTTCCGCGCGGCACACGATGTCGGAAAGGTCCGCGTATTTTTCGGGCGCAGTCCAGTTGCCAAGATCGCCATTGAGCCCGACCTTGCCCTCAAGCCCGTCCAGCAGCCAGTTCATCTGCCGAGGCGAAGGCAGAAGGTCGAACCAGTATTCGACAAACGATGCGAACGCCGCTACCCTCCGCCTCGTCTGCCAACCCCGGCTGCTTGCCGGCTATCAAGCGCATGTTCTTCGCCCCGAGCGAAAACCGCCGTTTCGATCCACCCAGCCATCCTTGACCTCGCGGTCGGGCATCGTTTGGATGGCTCGGATCGCCGTCCTCGACCAAGAGCGTCTGAAAGAGCACGCCTGATGGCGCCAGCGCACCGTTGAGATCGGCCAGATAGCGGCTTCGATACTTGGCAAATGGAAGGAGCAGCCTGGTTTGTGGCTTTGAAATTGCTACGCATTGTTGTCTAAACCTAGATAATAATCGGCACTGGTGCCATTGGTAAATTTCGCTGCTTGTCTAAGCGTCTTTGGTCTGTTCCGGGTTTTCGATCTCATAGATCGTCGCATCGTCATGCTTTTCCCGCAGCCCTGAGGGCGTTTACCTTTTCCGTTGGCACACAAATCCACTCCGGGTGACTCCGGTCGTGTATTGCGTAATTGTGCGCCTCAAATATTGAGGCGACGTCGTCAGAGTTCTCGGTAACTTCCACCACCACAACTGGCCTTATATCCGCTAAACAGCGCGCGCTGCCGCGAAGCACAAGGTCTTCGGCGCCCTCCACATCTATCTTAAGAAGCGCCGGACGAAGGCCTTTCTCAGCCAGAAATGTGTCGAGCTGCATCATCTCAACCGTGACAGATTCCATAACGGCGTCGCTGAAAGCATTTTCTCGGTTTACCTGAAAATTTTTATAATTTCTGTCCAATGAATTGTTCTGCCCAGACAGCGGCTCTATCCAAAACTCTACCGGGCCATCGCGATCCCCGCATGCAGCCTCAACGATTTCAATGTTGGAGAAGCGTTCAGTGTTTTCTTGCAGATACGGCAAATTGTTGGAACCGGGCTCAAAAACCACAACGGTCCCGTCATCGCCAACAAGCTTTCCTAAGTGAACTGAAAGATAGCCGATATGGGCGCCGATTTCGACAACCGTATCTCCCGGCTTTGCAAGCTCCGCGAGCTTCTCCATGACGCGCCGCTCGCGCTGCTTTCCTTTAAACCAATAGCCGCGGTGTTTATATGCGTTTAGCCTCAGAGGCACATCGCTCCACCAATGATGACGGATGACAATATCACGCGTTCCCCACGCGCGAAGCACACGCAGCGCTATCCGTCGTAAAGGGCGATATTTTGCGAGCCTACGCAGTCCCATCTGACGGTCCCCTTCATTGAAGTTGCCTTAAGCGAAATGCCCAGAAAATCTAATCTTGTCGAATATAACCTTTCGGCGCGGATTATACCCGGGTTTAGCCTTCTTGAAATGATATAAGCAAATCTCGGCAATCAGCGTAGGCTTCACCCCAACCATGTTCTTTGCCCGCCGTAATAGTCGACGGGTGGGTTCTCACCTTCAGCATGCAAGCCTTGATCGGCGGATAGGGCGCCTTATCCTTTGTCGGGCCGCGAGTGCGGCACTTCGTACGCGGGAGGGAACACCGCGAACTTGCGCGTGTTCGAAAGTCGGATCCTGGGGCAATTTTTAAGCTTCGATGCCTTTGCGGTTCCCCGCGTTAACCGGAAAAAACACAAGCTTAACGTGAGGTCTCCGTAACAGTTGCAATCAGATCGGCAAGTGATCGTCGGACGTAAAAGCGGATATGTGCTATTGAACGCCAAATTTCAAAACTTCACCCCGGAACATTCCCGGCCACCCGGTGGCTCAGATGCGCACAACTAAGGCTGGTTGCTTCCCGCCGAACATCACTGCTTACTGCGCTGAGCGCCTTGATAGTGCTTTACGATATCTGGCGGGGACATTGCGTGTTGCGATTTGCGGCCATAAAAAAAGACGCCGCTTGCGGCATCCTCGGCATAGGGTGCCTGTATAAACCGGTCCAAATACTGCATCCAGAAAAAGGCAAGTTTGGCAGCCTTCCCCGCAGCGACGGAACGAAACAGGCTGCGCACTAGGTAGTCGACTGCCCACATGAACTGGATTCCTGGACCGCCGCTAGCTCCCGAATCTAAGCGTTCGAAGCGACGGAAGAGATAGCGGTGGCCGCTTTCGGTGAATCGCGTGAAATCGAACGCGCCCTCGTGAACCTGTTGCATGAACGGGGTTTCAGCATAAACGAGACCATCTGGCCGCAATACGCGCCATATCTCAGCTACCACTTGCCCGGGTTGAAGAACGTGCTCGAGGACGGCCTGAACGATAACCGCGTCAAAGAAATCATCGGGAAGCGGGATGTGGTGGGCATCCGCGACGAACTGCACGTTTGGCGTTGCATATATATCGAAGCTGTAAACTCTGATCTGAGGATGTGAATAAATCGGCTCCATCCCCTGACCCACGCTACCGCCGCCTACCACCAACAGCTGAATTGGTGCAGTTCGCTTCTCTAAATCGCTAATCATGCGCTTGACGTTATTCTTGGTCCGTACCTTCTGTGGTGAAAGAAGTCCCTTGACGAAAGCTTTTGCCCCATGATGCTCGTGGCGCGTGATAGGACTGTTTGCATTGGCGGCGAACACATCGTCTTCGAGAAGTACGGAATCCGAGAAGTCGATAAGAATAGGCTTACCGGTGATGATCTTGTAGCTTTTCTGATTGTCGATCGAACCTTCTGTCCTCAGAGAACCTTCGTCACATTTCAAAAGTCTCGCCTTGGTGAACGGGCAGCGCAGCGCTGGCAAGCATTCTTCGACAGAAATCAGCATACTCGAACCTCCCTGGATCGAAGACAGATAGCAGCTGGTGAGCTTCTCCCGCGCCTTCGCCCCTGCACCGCCCCTCAGCCGCCTTTAGGAAGTTGAAATATAGCCGCCGCCCACGGCGGCAAGGTGGCAGGATAACGAAATAGCCTATCGTGGGCTGACTCCGCATGGCAGCGTACGGTTATGATCGAGGTCGATAAACCGTCGGGAGAGCCGCGGAAGCCAGTGGGGCAAAGAAGGTTTGGAGGCCTCGCCCGGAATTGACCGACCCCAGCCGCTCTTTCAATGCATCAAGCTCGCGTTGCCACGCCACCACCGACCCAGACCAGCTTGCGACGGACAAGCAATTCCTCCAGCTAGATGCCGAAAGTGAATTACAATCTCCAATAAATGCAACTGTAGTACTAGGCAACAAATCCTTGAAGCTTCAAATGAAATCTCCACGAATAACGGCCTCCGCCGAAAGTGCCGCACTAAGCAGCGCCTCGTCGCGATTGGCCGGTGCCGACAACAGCAAGCCGACTGGCATCCCGGCATCGCCGGCGCCACACGGGATCGACACGCCGCACCAATCGAGAAAATTGCCGAGCGCCGTGTTTCGCAGTGTCTTGGCATTCGTCGCAAAGAAGAGGTCGTCATCCATCTCCAGAGGCGCGATCGGCGGCGCCACATGGGCGACGGACGGGAACGCAAGCAGCCGGTCGCCGATCAGCTGCTTGCATTCGGCGATGAGCCGCTCACGAATCTCAAGGATTGCGATATAGTCCGGCATTCCTGTCTTTTCGCCGAGACGCGTGCGCATGACAACGCGACGATCCATGCCCGCAGCCTCCGGTCCGGCCAGACGCTCGCGATGCAGCGCGAAAGCTTCGGCGGTTACCAGCGCTCCGTAACGGGTCATCGAAGTCAAGATTTGGTCGAAAGCGGGCATCGTCATGCGGCTGATGATGGCCCCGGTCCTCGCCAGCCGTTCCACCGCCGCGTCGAAGGCAGCCGCGACGCCCGGCTCGACGCCGTCGAAGACCACATTTGTGGGAATGGCAATCTCAATGCCCTTCAGCGGACGGGCACACACCTCGGATGAGGTCAGGCCGCGCATCGCAGCATCGATCCACACGGCATCTTTGACTGTTCGGCAGAGTGGACCAAGCGAATCCAAGCTCTTTGCAAGGGGAAAGACGCCATCCATGGAATATCGGCCGCGCGTTCCCTTATAGCCCACGAGGCCGTTGAGTGCGGCCGGGATACGGACTGACCCGCCCGTATCGGTTCCCATCGCGACCGGTACGAGGCCGGCGCCGACAGCCACAGCTGCCCCTGAAGAAGAGCCCCCCGGGATGCGCGGCACGTCAAGGCCGTGGGAGTTATGCGGCGTGCCGTAATGCGGATTGATGCCGAGGCCTGAAAAGGCGAATTCGCTCATATTCGTTCGCCCCACCGCAATCATTCCGGCCCGCTTAAGCGCCATAACGATCGCTGCATCGCTTGCCGCCGGCGCAGTGCTCGCCAACACTTTCGACCCGGCTGTCGTTGCAAGGCCCTCGATGTCGAAGAGATCCTTCCATGCGATCGGGATACCATCGAGCGCGCCTAGTGAGCAGCCCCTACGGATGCGCAGGGAGGACGCTTTGGCCTCGTCAATGGCCCGTTCCTTTAGAAGCACCGTGAAAACCGCCTTGTCGGGATGGCCTTCGATGCACTCCAAGATCGACCGCACGACCTCGACCGGATCAGCAGCGCCGCTCTGAATGAGGACCGACAGTTGCGCGACAGTCATCGCGCCGAATGGCTTGGTCATGGGAGAATCCGTAAAGGCATCGTTCCCCTTGACCTATCGCGGATCGTCGCTGCGGACCAGCCTGTTTACCGTGGTATCCGCGATTGGTCTGATTTTCTGAACACTGAGTTTGCAGATCGGCTCTTCAACTCTGCCCCATGCACGACCACATGCACCCGACACGCGGGCCCCCACCGGGCATCATATTTTGATCCACCCGGTCCCGCTGTGCCGCAGGAGTAATAAAAATGACGCACCACGATATTTTGAACCCGCGCCACAACGATATGGTGGCACATCACCCAACAAACGCACAAGCCACCAGCGAAGGTGAGCGCGATTATGTGGAACACCTCAACGCGCAGAAGCTCTCTCTGGGTGAACGGCTGCTTGTGGTCGGCGCCCTTGTCCTTCTCGGTGTTGCCGGATTGACTGGGCACCTTAATTCTTCGGTATCGCCTGAGGTGACCGGTGCTATTGCTGCGCCTGCGACATTCGCATCATCTCATGGCAGCCTGGATTCTTGCCGGGAATACAGCCCTTTCGCGGAGAAGAGGTGTTGACTTCGGATCGCTACGGCCCACTGCATGGAAGTCTGCTGCCTTCGATGTGTCGCACCAGAAGGAGAAAAAACCATGGCCGGTCACGTCGATTACAATCTCGGGCGCTTTATCGATGCACAGGACGGGATGTATGACCAGGCCCTGCAAGAACTTGGCGCGGGGCGGAAACGTTCGCACTGGATGTGGTTCATCTTCCCGCAGATTGCCGGACTAGGCTCGTCGGCGATGGCCCAGAAATATGCGATCCACTCAGCAGAGGAAGCTGCCGCCTATTTGAGCAACCCCATTTTGGGCGCCCGACTTCTTCGCTGCGTCCAAGCGATCCTCTCGGTCAAAGGATGCACGGCGCGCGAGATTTTCGGGTCCCCGGATGATCTCAAACTTCGCTCTTCACTGACGCTTTTTGCAGCCGTCAGTGATCAAGGTTCGCTGTTTCATGAAGCAATCGATCGGTTCTACGGCGGAAAATTCGACGAGCGGACGATAGAAATCCTCAATGCCGCGACTTAACGGCCGGGCGACTGTTCCAGCGCTGCAATCTCGTCGGAGATTTCATTGAGGCGCTCGCGCAGATCGGATTGCGTGCCATCCTCAACTTCTTCCTCGCCAAAACAATTGCGCGCATCGTGAAGCTCGAGTTTGGATTCCAATTCGGCGCGCTTGGCATACAGACGATGGAGATAGGTGTAGTTCATATCTCTACCACCTCCAATATTGCCTTCCTCATCAAGCTGGACAACGATCTCGAAGATGGAAGGTTCCGATATAGTCCAAGGCTTAGCAGAGCGATGCAATTGCCGCACTGCAGGCTTTTGAGAAGTGGCTGCAGCAACCGTCGCTGCCCATCGCCTGCCGGGTAACGCGGGCGCCTTCCAAAAGGAGTGTCAGAGTGTCAGCAAGAAGTTGAGGCTCCCGAGCCCCGGCGGCGGAACAAAGCTCTTCAAGGCGTTGACGCTGCTCGGCCTTATGGCGCTCGATCACCTCATGGGCAGGGTGTCCCTCACCCTTTAGTTCGATCGCCGCATTGGCAAGATCGCAGCCGGCCGGCTCTCCGTTCAGACACTCAGCCCGCCCCTGAACCCACGCGTCGAGCTGCGCCCGGGGGTTGCCCGGATGCGTCGCCTCGAGATCACGCCAGATCGCTTCGGCCTTTTCGGAGGCGCGACGCAGCGTCTCGCAGACGAGCTCGTCCTTCGAGCCGAAATGCCGGTAGAGCGTCATCTTGTTGGTGAGCGCCGCATCTGCAATCGCATCGACGCCGATGCCGCGGATGCCATGTTCGCGGAAAAGCTCAGAAGCCGTCGAGACGATGCGTTCCCTCGGTGGGATTTTCTCGTTTGTCAGCACGTTTGGGATTTCATGCGAAGTTTCGGATTTTTTTGCGGACGAAGTCCTTGACATAGATGTGACCGATCGGTAACAAATGCATTGTTACTTACCGGTAACACCGCTGATCGTACAAGTCAATGCCGAGAGGGCTGGCGGCGTCAGCGGAACACGGGCGACCGCCCACGAAAGGAGGACGAACCATGAGAAAGACCAGTGACCTCACGATATCCGAAGCCCTTCGCGACCCGCTGATCGCCATGGTGATGCGCGCCGATGGCGTGAAGCTTGACGATTTCAAGCAACTCCTGGAAACGGCAGCCCGCAAACGCGAACCGAATGCCTCCAAGGTGGGTGGCCTCATCAACGCGATCGCCAATCGCGCCGGCGTGAACCCGACGACCGTTTCCTGCTTTTGCTGACTTCCCGGGGACCTTTCCTGCCCCGTGCGAGAGCTGCCGTCTTCCCCCAACGGCGGCTTTCGCTGTATTCGCGCCACCGTGGAGGCGGCCAGTAACTGCGTACGGGCCATTTTCCCGTCATATGACATCCAGATAGTCATAAGGAATTCATGATGACAACTTGGCGAACGTGAAGGCGCATCAGAGTGAATTGGTTCAGCGCGTCGAGGCGGGCGAGACCGTGCAGATGAAACGTCGCAAGCCGGTGGCAGAGATTGTACCAATCCGAAAGCCAAACAAGCCGGCTGACGTAGCGCAATTGAACGCGCTCCGCGCGTCGCAACCGCGGCAGGAGATAAGCGCAGGCGACTTTGTCCACCAAATACGTGATACCGATCGCTACTGATGTTCTATCTCGACACTTCCGTCATCGTTGCTGTCTTGACGATGAGGAAGCCAGCGATCGCGCAAGCGCCGTCTTAGAGCGATGCACAGCCGAGCAGGTACTCCTGATTAGCGTCTTTGACTGAAGTCGCCTCGGCGATCGCGCTCAAAGTTCGCACACGTCAACTGGAAGAAGAACACCGCTCGAGGATTATACAGGCGTTTGATTTCCTGATAGCCGACACTTTCGAAGTTCTGCCGGTAGAGCGTGAGCATTACCGCAATGCAACTGCCTTCATTGGTCGACCGGCAGTCAATCTCCGTTCGGGAGGCGCTCTGCATCTGGCGATCGCCACTCACCGCCACGCCACGGTCCTTTGATCGCGGAATGGCGGAAAGTGGAGACATTTTGGGGATCCGGACAGAGCTGATCTAGCTGATCGCCACCAGATGCCCCGGCGAAACCGTATGATACTCCAGCGGCACGATCTTGCAGTCCACTGCCCGGATCGGACTTTTGATCTCGTCATTGGCCGCCATCCGCTTCTCGCGCCGGCGATCCGGATCGGGCACGGGAACGGCCGCCATCAGCATCTTCGTATAAGGGTGCTGCGGGTTGCCGAAGATGGCAGCGCGCGGGCCGATCTCGACGATCTCACCGAGATACATGACCGCAACACGATGGCTGACGCGTTCAACGACGGCCATGTCATGCGAGATGAACAGGAAGGCGAGGTTGAGGCTCTGCTGCAGGTCCAGCATCAGATTGATGACCTGCGCCTTGATCGAGACGTCGAGGGCCGAGACGCTTTCATCGGCGACGATCACCTTCGGATCGAGCGCCAGCGCCCGGGCAATGCAGATGCGCTGACGCTGACCGCCGGAGAACTCGTGCGGAAAGCGCGACGCCATATCGGCTGAAAGGCCGACCTTTTCCAGAAGGTCGGCGACCTTCTCTTTGGCCTGCTTTGCCGTTCCCATCTTGTGTTCAAGATAAGGCTCGGCGATCGCCGAGCCGACGCGGATGCGCGGATTGAGGCTGGCGAACGGATCCTGAAAGATCATTTGCACGGTTTTGCGCATCGCGCGCATCCCGTTCTTGTCGAGTGCCAGCACGTCCCTGCTATCGGCCTTCACTGACCCGCTCTGCGGTTCGATCAGCCGCATTATGGCGCGGCCGGTCGTCGATTTTCCGCAGCCGGATTCGCCGACCAAAGACAGCGTCTCACCGGCAAAGAGATCGAAGGAAACGTTTTCAACGGCATGCACGCGTCCGGTCAAGCGGCCGAAGAGGCCAGAGTGGATATCAAAACGCTTGGTGAGGTTTCGCACCTCCAAGACCGGCCTTGCTGAAGCAGCAACCGTGTCGCCGACTTCCGCCGGAATGTCGCATTCGCCTGTCGCTGCATTGACGACGGGAAAACGCAGCGGCCTTTCGTGCCCCCGCATTGAGCCCAGCACCGGCACGACGGAAAGCAGCGCGCGGGTGTAGGGGTGGCGGCCGCGATGGAAGATGTCGGCCGTCGCCCCCGTTTCAACCTGCTCGCCGCGATACATCACCACAGTTCTGTCGGCTATTTCGGCAACGACGCCCATGTCGTGGGTGATGAAGAGAACAGAGGTTCCTTCCTCCTCCTGCAGCATCTTGATGAGATCGAGGATTTGCCCCTGGATGGTGACGTCGAGCGCCGTCGTCGGTTCGTCGGCAATCAGCAGCTTCGGTTTGGAGGCAAGCGCCATGGCGATCATCACACGCTGGCGCATGCCGCCGGAAAAACGGTGCGGATATTCATCGAAACGCGAGGCAGCGGAGGAAATGCGGACCTTTTCCAGAAGCCGGATCACTTCGGCTCGCGCTTCGGTCTTCGACATGGCCGAATGGCAAAGCAGCGCTTCGGAAATCTGGTCGCCGATCGTAAAGAGCGGGTTGAGGCTCGTCATCGGCTCCTGAAAGATCATCGAGACGTCATTGCCGCGCACCTGCCGCATGCCACTTTCCGGAAGCGCCAGCAGATTGCGGTCGCCAAGCATGATCTTGCCTTCGATCCGGCTCGTATCCGGCTGCAGTAGCCGCATGATCGACAGCGACGTGACGCTCTTGCCAGAACCCGACTCGCCGACGATTGCAACCGTTTCGCCCGGCGCCACGCGAAAGGAAACATCGCGGACGACAGGCTTCCACTCGCCCTCGACCAGAAACGATGTCGTGAGATTCTCGACGGAGAGAACGGGTTCTGCCTGCTGGATCGTCTGCGCCTGAAAGCCTGCCATGTTCGGTTCCTCTTGGATGCCTGAAAGCCGGGAAGATCAATCGGGCCAGCGCAACACAGCGTCGAACCGGCGCTTGCCGCGGATTTCGATAGGCGTTGCGATGATCTCGTTGGAGGCGCGCGCCTTGTCCAGTTCTTCGGCCAAACGGCTGGCAACGATCTTTTCCTGGCCTGGGTGCAGGTTGCAAGGGTCGAGATAGAAATACTGATGCTCGACTTCGTGGTCGCGGACGATGATCGGCGGCGTCCCGCGCGCCAGCGCGTCGGCCAAATCCCAGGCGGTGATATGAGCTTCCTCCGGTTTGAGGATGACGCGCAGGCGATCAAGCGGATTCTTGGTCGGATCGGGTTCGATCAGCGCGGTTACGCCGGGGCGGTCGTCCAACATCTGCTTCCAGAGATTGAGGTAGCCCGTTTCGCGCTCGCGAATGCCGGTGTGGTCACGCATTTCCCAAGCCTCCAGGGCGGCCATAGCGCCGAAAATGCTTTCCTTGCCGACCTTCATGCCGCGGCCGATGCCCATGTTCTGCAGGAAGGCGTTGCGCACCAGTTCCTTTTTGCCGGCGACGATGCCGGAGGTCGGACCGCCGAGGAATTTGTGACCGGAATAGAGCGCGATATCCGCGCCTTGCTCCAGGAAAACTCGCAGGTCGTACTCCGACGCCGCATCGACGATGACCGGCACGCGCTTGGCGTGGGCGATCTCGACGAATTCCTTGAGGTTCAGAAGGCCATAGTCGACGACGTGGTGCGACACGACGTAGACGGCCGCAGCCGTCCTTTCGGTGATTGCATTTTCCATGTGAAAACGATGGGTCGATGTCGCCTGACCGATCAGCACCGCCTTGGCGCCAGCAAGGCGGATCGCCTGATCGACGGGTGCGCCATAGCTCACAACATGGCCCATCTGCACCAGAACCTCGTTTCTTTCTGGCGTCACATCCGGCAGTTTCTCGATCGCCAGCAGGTTGTTGCCGGTGATGGCACCTGCGACGGCCAAGGAAATGCCCGCGGAGCAGGATGCCGTCACGAAACCGGCTTCCGCACCCGTCAACCGGGCAATGACGGCGCTGGCCTTGCGCTGCAGATCGTTGATTTCGACAAATTGCGGCAGGATCGACGACATGGCCGCGATTGCCTCGGGGACGACGATCGATGCGCCGAGGCTGGTCATCGTGCCGGAAACGTTGATGACCGGACGAAGGCCGATAGACGTGCGAATGTCATCAGACATGTGTATCTCCAGATTGAATGAAGAGATGGCGAGTGTTGCAGCTTGTATCCTCGACGGCTATCCCATAGTAATGTAATAGACTCATGCCCGCATACGAGGAGCGTGGAATTGGACGGCAAGACATCATCAATAGTTTACTCCGAAGACAAGACACCCATTGAAGAACCCGGCGGTAAGGGCGCACGTCGCTCGCGGGTGAGCGGTATCGACCGCGCGCTGCAGGTCATTGATCACCTTTACGAAACCGGCTCTCCGACGGGAGTCTATGCAATCGCCAAGGCTGTGAAGGCGCCGCTCTCGACCGTCTACGTCATCGTTGATGATCTGGTCGAAAAGAACATGCTGACGCGCAATGGCGACGGCACGATCTGGCTCGGTTCGCGGCTCTACCATTACGGCCTTGCCTATGCCCGCTCGCTCGATTTCATGAGCGTCGCGACGCATGAGATGCACGATCTTTGCCGTCAGGCGGGCGAAACCGTTCAGGTTTGCGGCCGCGACGGCGACTATATGCTCGTGCTTGCCATGGCTGACGGCCCGAGCCATTTCCAGGTCGCTTCGCGTGTCGGCACACGCGTTCCGCTGAACTGGACCGCATCCGGCCGCCTGCTTGTCGGCCACCTGCCGGAAGAGGAGCGCATCGAACTTTTCAAGCGCTGCGCCAAATCCTCGCCGACCGGCCGCGCCGAAATGGACCCCGGCGTGCTTTCCGGCTCGGCGGGTGCGGCGTTTCAGTCTCGCCTGTCGATCCAGGCCGGCGAGTCCGACTATGCGGTCGCCTGCATCGCTTCGCCGATCTGCGACAGAGATGGCCAATGCGTCGCGACCATTTCCATTGTCCTTCCAGAACAGAAGGCCTTTTCCGACGAGAACCACTATACCGCGCACGTGCGGACATCGGCCGAACGCATCGAAAAGGTCATGGGCTGGCGCAACCATTAGGCTCTCCCCTCTTCAATCACGCAAGGCGATGATCGCCTCGATTTCGACAGTGATGTTACCCGGCAGCGAGCCGAAGCCAACCGCCGAACGGGCATGACTGCCGGTGTCTTTTCCAAAAACGTCGACGAAGAGATCCGAGCATCCGTTGATGACGCTTGGATGGTCTGCAAACTGCGGCACGGCGTTGACCATGCCGAGCAGCTTCACGACGCGCTTTACCCGGGAAAGATCGCCAAGCGCATCATGCATGACGGCAAGAAGATTGATGCCGGTGAGCCGCGCATGTCTATAGGCATCCTCGACGCCGATTTCAGCGCCGACCTTGCCAGAATATAGAAAGCCGTTGGCCTCGCGCGGCCCCTGACCGGAGAGGTAAAGAATATTACCCTCCAGCACGTGCGTCACGAAATGGGCGATCGGCGGCGGCGCGGGCGGAAGCTCTATACCGAGCTCGGCAAGCCTTTCATAGGGCGAGCTTGCCGGCTTGGCGTTGGCTGGAGACATGTTCACGCAAACTCCTGACATGCGGATTTCTGTTCTGGCTTTTAGCGGTAGGAATAACCGTGGCTGTGGCGCACGAGCCTGCGGGCACGCGGAATGTAACGGCTTGCGGCAATCGCCTCGCTGCCGATTACCGCATAGCGAGGCTCGAACAGCTTCTTAAGAACGGAAACATCGCCGTTGGAATCGGTGGCTTCGACATCGGAATCGACGAGATCGAAGACCGTGAAATCGGCGCGCTGTCCGACGGCAAGCCTGTTTTCCATCGAAAGCTTGATGACGGAGGCAGGCGCATGCGTGACCGCTGCCACCACCTTGTCGAAAGGCATGCCGACGCAAAGCAGCTTCGACATGGTCGTCGCCAGATCCCAAACCGGAAAATTCATCGAATGGCCATGCAGGTCCGTCGAGATGGAGAAGGGCAAGAGGCCACGCTTGATTGCGGCTTCCGCGACCTTGAAGGAGAAGGAGGCGCCGCCATGGCCGATGTCGAGGCGGATCCCCTCGCCCGCGCAACGCTGCGCGAGATCGAAAAGGTCCTCGTCTTCCATGATGCTCGAACCGGCCTTGCCGTTGAAGCAATGGGTGATGACGTCACCGGGACCTAGGATCTCCAGGACTTCATCATAAAGAGCCGGCGGCTCGCCGACATGCACCATCATCGGAACCTTGAGGATCTTGGAGATCTTCTTTCCGAGCTTCACCGGCGTCACACCCCACGAGCCGGTGATGACGTGGCTGGCACGCACTTTGATGCCGACGATGTGCTCGCTGTTTTCAGCATAGCATTCAAGGATGCGGTCAAGATCAATGTCGCGGATGTCCCGCAATTCGGCGACGCGGTTGCAGGCGACGAGACCGATCGAACCGAGGTTCAGGAAGGCCTTGATGCGCTCGCGCGATGGCTCGATGATATATTCGCGGAAACCGTGGAAATTGGCTTCACCGGCAGAACCCGCATCGACCAGCGTGGTTACGCCGCGCTCGGCACCGCATTCGGACGGACGAACCGAGATATCGGTGCCGCCATGCCAGATATGGACGTGGAGATCGACCCAGCCCGGTGAAATCCAGGCGCCCTTGCCATCGACGCAGATCATCTCGTGAGAGACTGAACGCTGCGGACCGACCTGTGCGATCCGGCCGTTGGCGTCGATGAGGATATCGACTGCACTGCCTGGGGTGTCAGCACCAAAGGCCATAGGCTTCACATTGGTGAGCAGGAGCGGCTTGCGCGCTTGTTCCCCGGTCATTCAAAGGTCCTTTCGAAGTTTTGGATCGAGCATGTCGCGCAGCCCGTCGCCGACCATCTGCAGTGAGAGCACGGAAAGAACGATGGCGACGCCCGGAAACAGCGTCATCCAGTCGGCCTGGCCGATATACTGCCGCCCGGCGGCGATCATCGTTCCCCAGGTCGGAATTTCGGGGCTGACGCCCAGGCCGAGGAAGGAAAGGCCGGCTTCAGCCAGCATGGCGCTGGCAAAGAGGAAGGTGCCTTGCACCAGGATCGGCGAAAGCAGATTGCGCAGGACATGCCGGGTCATGATATGGAAGGTCGAAATCCCGAGTGCTTGCGCGGCCTCGACATAGGGCAGTTCGCGGATGACCAGCGTCGATGCACGGACAATACGCGCAAGACGTGGCGAATACACGATCGACAACGCGATGATGACCGTGGTGAGCGACGGTCCAAGGGCTGCGACCAGGGCGATCGCCAACAGAATGTCCGGAAAGGCCATCATCGCGTCGATCAGCCGGGCGATTGGCGCGTCGAATTGCTTGAAGAAGCCGGCAAGCAAACCGAGGCTCACCCCGATCAACGCCGAAAGCACGACGACGGCAGCGCCGACGAGCAGCGACAGGCGCCCGGCAAAGATCGTTCGCGAGAAGACGTCGCGGCCGAATTCATCCGTTCCAAAGAAGAACAGTCCGCTCGGCGGCTTCAGCCGGTTGACGATCGAAAGCTTGGAGGGCGAATAAGGAGTGACCCATGGAGCAAGGATTGCCAAGAGCACGAAGACTGTGAGGATGAGCACGCCGAAGGCAACGGTCTTGCGCTTCAGAAAACGCCGGAGAAACTTGCTGCCCTCGCTTAAGGCAGGCCGTGTTGCAATATCCGTCATCAGTAGCGCACCCTCGGATCGACCAAAAGATAGAGCATGTCGATCGCAAAATTGATCAGCACGTAGAGGGCTGCAATGATGAGCAGCGCTCCTTGGATGACCGGGTAATCGCGACGAAGGACCGCCGAGACGACCAGATTGCCGACACCTGGAAGACCGAAGACCGTTTCGGTCACGACAGCGCCTGAAATCAGCACCGCCGCAGTCAACCCGATAACGGTCAGGATCGGGATCAACGCGTTCTTGAGCGCGTGCTTGAGGATCACCCGGCGTTCGATCAGGCCTTTGGCGCGTGCCGTGCGGATATAGTCGTCGCCGAGCACATCAAGCATCGAGGCACGTGTGAAACGCAAGATCAGCGCCGAGGAAACAATACCGAGCGCAAAGGCTGGCAACGTCAGGTGATACATGCGCCCAAAGAAGTTCGCGCCCGGTCCGCCATAGCCCGAAACCGGAAAGAAGTTGAAGCGCACGGCGAAGAACTGCATCAGAATCAGGCCGAGCCAAAAGCTCGGAATGCTTGCCGCAAACATTGCAACCGTCGTGGCCGCCTGATCGACGAAGGAACCGCGGCGATAGGCAGCATAAATGCCGATCGGCAGCGCGATGACGCAGGCGATCGCCAGCGAGAACACCGTCAGGAAAAAGGTCGGCTCGGCGCGGTCTAGAAGGGCTGCGGTGACCGGCATGTTCAAGAAAATAGATTGCCCGAGGTCGCCTCTGAGGAGCTGACTGATGTAATAGACATATTGCACCAGGACCGACTGATCGAGCCCGAGACGACCTCGAAGCTCGGCGATATCCTGAGGCGTTGCATCTGGGCCCAGCATGACGGCTGCCGGATCACCTGGCGTCACGCGCACGATGACAAAGACAATCGTGACGACGAGGAACATCACAACCATCATGCCGAAGAGGCGCTGGAGAATGTAACGGATCATTGAAATGCGGTCCCTGGCACCGTCGAAGAGGGATACCGGCCGGCAGGACCGGCATCCCGAGGATCAATCGTCACTTCTTGATCGAAGCGTTCCAGAAGTACGGCCACGGAGCCGGATCGACACCTTCGAGCTTGTTCGATTCCGCCGAAACGGCGTTGAAGTCGCCGATCTTCATGAAGGGCGCATCTTCATAGATCGCTTTTTGGACATTGGCCCAGAGTTCGATGCGCTTGGCAGAATCGACTTCAGAGGTGAAGGCATCGACGGCGGCCTTGCGGGCAGGCGTATCCCACCACCCCGGCGAGCTGGTCGAGAGCGAGCCGATCAGCGCCGGCTCCGGCAGGAACGGGCTGTGGCTGATATAAATGTCCCAAAGCTTCGGATCGGCACGGCGCTGCGTCAGCGTCGCCCAGTCGACGACCTGCATGTCGACGGTAAAGCCCGCGAGCTTCAGATACTCCGCTGCAACCTGCGCCATCTTGTAGTGGAATTCGTACTGACGGCTGGTGAGGATACGCAGCGGTTCGCCGTTGTAGCCCGTCTTCTTTAAGGCTTCGGCAGCCTCTTCGGGCTTTGCAACATTGTAATTGCCTTCAACGCCGGCATCCGTGTGCCAGGAATAGGCTTCCGGATAGATATCGCCGTCCAACGTGTAGAAATCCGTGCTGCCGAAGGCAGCGGCCAGCATGTCCTCCATGCTGAGGGCCTGGCGGATCGCCTTGCGGACCTCGATGTTCTTCGCAATGCCTTCCTTGGTATTGAAGACGAAGACCGGATAGCCGAAGGGCTTGAGGATGATCGGCTGTGAGGCCGTCGATGCCTTCAGCTTGTCGAAGGATTCGACCGGGATGGAATCGACATAGTCATACTGGCCGGAGACGGCAGCCTCGACGCGGGTGTTCGGATCCGGCACCGGAACGAAGCGGATTTCATCGAGATACTGGTGACGCGCGCCGCCATAGCCATCGCTCTCGCCATCGCGTGACTTGTAGCCACTAAAGCGAACGAGCTGAATATACTGGTCGGCCTTGCGCTCCTTCAGCATGTAGGGGCCGGTTCCGATGAAATCCTTCATCGGCTCGTCCTGCTTGTCGGAAGGAATGATGATTGCAGCAGAATTGTTGAAGGCAAGCAGAGAGGTCAGCGGCGCATAGGGTTGCCTCAGGGTGATCTTGACGGTTGCCGGATCGACTGCAGCGATCGCTTCGATGAAGCCTGCAGCCTGCTTGCCGCGCGAGGCGATCTTTGTCCAGCGGGTGAGCGATGCAACGACATCTTCCGACGTCATGTCGCTGTTGTCGTGGAACTTGATGCCGGTGCGCAGCTTGATCGTGTAGCTTTTGCCGTCCGCGCTGATATTGGGCAGGCTTTCGGCCAGAAGCGGGGTGACGTTCCACTTCTTGTCGAAGGTATAGAGCGTCTCGAAGATATGCTGCGTGACGATCCCGACGAGGTCGGCAGTCGAGGACATCGGATCAAGCGTCGGCGGCTCGCCGATCGTCGCGACATTGATGATACCGCCTTTTTCCTGCGCCATCAGTGTGGTCGGCAAGGCGACGAGTGCCGTGCCGAGAAGGAATGCGACTAGAGTCTTCATTTCATGCTCCCGGTTTATTGTTCCATATTTATGTTATATAAGTCTTTATAATAGAATATCGGCCACCGACGGAATCCGCCAGCACGATCTCCCGCTCGGGGTCGGAGGACTTCGCGGTATCGGCGATCTTTTCATGCACCGGCGGATCGAGCGGTTCTTCGCGCCGGGATTTCCTGGAGCGCAGCATATCGAGGCAGATGCGCGCCACGACCGTCGTCAGCCAACCGCCGAGATTGCCGAGCTCGCTTGTGTCCGAGCGGCCGAGCCTGAGCCATGCCTCCTGCACCGCATCCTCCGCCTCCGCACGCGAGCCGAGCATGCGGTAGGCGACAGTCTTCAGATGCGCGCGGTTGGCCTCGAATTCGTCCGCCAGAAATTTTTTCTCGTCCATCGGTCACATTCCTTCATCGCGTTACGTCACCACCATGACGAACGAATTCCGGCCGATGTGACAGACAAGCGGCCGGTGGCGTCATTCGCTGAAACATAGCAAGGAGACATAACATGCAATCGAGAATGGGAAATCCGGCCGTCGTCATCCCTGAAGCCATGCAGGCGCTGCTCGCTTTCGGGAATATTCCCCAAAAGTGCGGCCTTTCGCCAAAGCTGCTCGAGCTCGTCAACCTGCGCGCCAGCCAGATCAACGGCTGCGGCGTCTGCGTCGACGGTCATCCCCGCATTGCCCGCAGGCTCGGAGAGACCGACGAGCGCCTCTTTGCCGTTTCCGCCTGGCGTGAGACGCCTTATTTCAGCCCGGCAGAACGCGCGGCCCTGGCGCTGACCGAAGCCGTCAGCCGCGTCAGCGACCGCGCCGATCCGGTGCCGGACGAAATCTGGGACGAGGCGGCACGCCATTACGACACCAAGAGCCTTGCGGCCCTCGTCATCGCCATCGCCAACATTAATGTCTGGAACCGGCTGAACGTCGCGACGCGCCAGATCGCCGGCGAATGGAAGCCTTGAGGTTCCCCTGGCCGCCGCTGTTGAAGCGGCGGCCAGGGCGCCTTGGGAGGCCTAGATGATACCGCCGCCGCCAGCCATGGAGGCCGGACGTTCGGCGGAAACCTTTCTCCTGTAGCCGCTGGCGCGATAAGCCGCGACCGGATCAATGGCGCCGCCGGCGCGCCGACGCGCTTCGGCGAGGATCGGCTCGACGTCGGTGCGATACGCGCGCTTCAGCGTTTCCGTCGCCATCAGCGCATCATTTTCATTCTGATGGCCGGACAGCGCCTCGCGATCGACGATCAACGCCTGCGCATAGGCGCGGCGGATTTCGTTGGCGCTATTGATCAGGCTTTCGATCGGGTCAGTGACATTATGCGACTGATCGATCATGTGAGCCGGATGGAAGCCCTTCACCCCACGATACTCGGCATCGACCAGCTCATTGAAGACGAGGAACAGACGGTAAGGCTCGATTGCACCGGCATCGAGGTCATCGTCACCATATTTCGAATCATTGAAGTGGAAACCACCAAGCTTGCCAAACTGAATCAGCCTGGCGACGATCATCTCGATGTTGGTGTTCGGGGCATGATGACCGAGATCGACGAGGCACTGGGCTTTCGGCCCGAGTGTGTGCGCGATCAGATAGTTCGTGCCCCAATCCTGCACGATGGTCGAATAGAAGGCCGGCTCGTACATCTTGTGCTCGGAAAACAGCCGCCAGTCGTCGGGCAGCCCCTTGTAGATCTCCGCCATCGCCACAAGATAGCGCTCGAAGGCCTTGGTAAAATTGCTCTGGCCGGGGAAATTCGAGCCGTCGCCGATCCAGACCGTCAGCGCCTTTGAGCCGAGTGCCTTGCCGATCTCGATGCATTCCAGATTGTGCTCGATGGCCTGTTGTCGCGTCGCGGCGTCCGTATGGCTGAGCGAGCCATATTTATAAGAGCGCTTCTGACCTGGCGCGTCCGAGAACGTGTTGGAATTCATTGCATCGAAGCTAAGACCGAGCGCATCGCCTTTTGCCCTCAATTCGCCGGCATCTGCCTTATCCCAGGGGATGTGGAGCGAAACGGTCGGCGTTGCTTGCGTCAGCTGATGAATGACGGCGCAGTCGTCCAGCTTGTCAAAGATGCCACGCGGTTCGCCGGTGCCGGGAAAGCGGGCAAAGCGCGTGCCACCCGTTCCGACGCCCCAAGAAGGAACAGCCACGAAAAATGCTGCGACCTTTGTCGTAATGGCGTCGATATCAACGCCGCGGCGTCCAAGATTTGCGCCGAGCGCGTCGTAATCGGCCTTGAGAGCCGCCGCCCGCTTGGCATTTTCCTCGGCAATCAGATGCTGCGCAATCTTAAACTCGGCCATCAAATCCTCCCTGAAACACGAACCATAGGCCCTGTTCTGCGTTCTATTGCTTTATTCCTCACCCACCAAAGAGGCGCTAGTGGACGTCATCCGCATCCTTCTCGCGATCATCCTGCCGCCACTCGGTGTCTTCCTGCAGGTCGGGCTCGGCCTGCATTTCTGGCTCAATATCCTACTGACGCTTTGCGGCTACCTGCCCGGGATCATCCATGCCATTTGGGTGATACTCCGGAAGTAGATCCCTAGCGCGGGAAGCTCTGCGCGTTGCCGGCATCCACGTTGATGATGTTGCCGGTGGATTTCGCCGAAAGATCCGACGCGAGGAAATAGATCGCCTCGGCGATATCTTCGGGAAAGACGTTGAGCTTCAGCATCGAGCGCTTGCGGTAGTGTTCCTCCAGGTCGTCTACTTCAATCTTCGAAGAAGCCGCACGCTGTTCGCGCCACTCGCCGTTCCAGATCTTCGAGCCGCGCAGCACCGCATCCGGGTTCACGGTGTTCACCCGAATGCCTGCTTCTGCCCCCTCCAACGCCAGGCAACGGGCCAAATGGATCTCGGCGGCCTTAGCCGTGCAATAAGCAGCCGCATTCGGCGAGGAGGCAAGGCCGTTCTTGGAGGCGACGAAGACCACGTTGCCGCCGAGGTTCTGACGGCGGAACAGGCGGAAGGCTTCGCGCGAAACCAGGAAATAGCCGGTTGTCAGAATATCGATATTCTTATTCCACATCGAAAGCTCGGTGGTTTCGATGGGCGCTGAAGACGCAATACCGGCGTTCGAAACGAGGATGTCGATGCCGCCGAACTCGACGCAGGATTCGGCAAAGGACGAGACCACGGCATCTTCCTTGGTGACGTCGAGCTTCACGCTACGCACCGCATCGGCACCGTACTTCTTCACGAAATCGGCTTCCGTCGCCGCCAGTGCCGACTGATCGATATCGGCAAGCACCACGCAGGCGCCCTCGCCTACCAGACGGGCCGCCGTCGCACGGCCGATGCCGCCGGCTCCGCCGGTGACAAAGGCCACCTTGCCGGCAAGGCTCTTCGGCTTCGGCATGCGCTGCAGCTTTGCCTCTTCCAAGAGCCAGTATTCAATATCGAAGGCTTCCTGTTCAGGCAGACCCTGATATTCGGAGACCGTCGACGCACCGCGCATCACGTTGATGGCGTTGACGTAAAATTCGCTCGCGATGCGGGCCGTCGCCTTGTCGCGGGCAAAGGACAGCATGCCGACGCCGGGAATGAGGAAAATGACCGGATTGGCATCTCGCATCGCCGGTGAATTGCCGTGTTTGCAGTCATTGTAATAGCGCGCGTAATCGACGCGATAGTCTTCCAGCGCCTTATCGAGACCGGCAACGATCGGACCTACGTCCGGTTTTGCCGGGTCGAAGTCGAGGATCAGTGGGCGGATCTTGGTACGCAGGAAGTGGTCCGGGCAGCTGGTACCGAGCGCGCCGAGGGTGCGGAGATTCTTCGAGTTGACGAATTCGAGCACGCCATCCTGATCATCGAAATGGCCAAGCTTGCGCTCCTGCTTGCCGATCCGCCCGCGGATTTCCGGCATAAGGCGGGCAGCGATTGCCCGGCGTTCAGCCACCGGCAGGCTTTGGGTCGCCTGGCCGCCGAAGATCGTCTTGCCTTCAGTCTGCTGGGCGAACCATTCGATTGCCTTGTTGATAATGGCGAGCGTCAGCTCGTAGCAGGCCCTGGCGTCGTTCGCCCAGGTGAAAAGGCCGTGGCTTTCGAGGACGACACCCTTGGCATCCGGGTTCGCCTTGACGAACGCTTCAAGATCGAGACCGAGCTGGAAGCCAGGGCGGCGCCAGGGCAGCCAGCCGATCTCGTCGCCAAAGACCTGTTTCGTCAGTTCCCTGGAATTCTTGGCTGCAGCGATCGCGATGATGGCGTCCGGATGCATGTGGTCGACATGCGTGAAGGGCACAAATCCATGCAGCGGCGTGTCGATCGAGGCGGCGCGGGAATTCAGGTTGAAGGTGCAATGCGGCAAAAAGCCGACCATGCGATCTTCGTCTTCGACGCCCCTATAGATACCCTTAAGCGAATCAAGCTTGTCCTGATAGAGCGTCGCAAAGCCGTCGAGCTTAATGGTCCCGACATCGCCGCCAGATCCCTTGACCCAGAGAACCTTGACCTTCTCGCCGGTCAGTGGATCCGTTTCCATCACCTTTGCCGAAGTATTGCCGCCGCCGTAATTGGTGATGCGCTTGTCAGCGCCAAGGAGGTTCGAGCGGTAAAGCAGCTTGCCGGGTTCATCGAGCCCTTCTGCGTAAGAATCATCCCAACGGTTCTCAAGAAGCCGGACGGTGGCCGCCATGTCATCCTCCCTTGTGTGCCTTATGCGCAGACGAAAGCCACGCTGTATCCGGTGACGGTATCGCTCATCAAAATGCATATTGTCAATCGAAAACGATCAAAAACAATTATTGTGCAGCGCAGTATGAAAATTTTTGATCGTTTTTGATTGACAGCTTTTAACGGATACGAAATAAATACGGACAGGGAGGAGCCAAATGCACGAACGCGAACGCCATCGCATCATCCTGAGCGCTGTCCAGGAAAAGTCGGTCGTCACGATCCAGGATATTGCTGAGCTGACCGAAGCCTCAGAGGCCACGATCCGGCGTGACATCGCGGCTCTCCATGTGCAGGGCAAGATCCGGCGCGTGCGCGGCGGCGCAGAAGCCGTCCATCCGCCGCAGCTCGGCAATCTTGCGGGACGTCCTTTTAGAGTCTCAGAATCGGTCAATATCGATAAAAAGCGCGCAATTGCGCGCGCCGCCGTGGATCTGTGCGACCCGGGCGATGCGATCATCATCAATGGCGGCACGACGACGTTTCAGATGGTACACTTCATGTCGGCGCACCGCATGCAGGTCATGACCAATTCGTTCGCGATCGCCGAACATCTGGTAAAACATTCCAAGAATACGGTGACGGTGCCGGGCGGTGTGATCTACCGTGAACAGAGCCTCATTCTGTCGCCGTTCGATAATGACGCCATCCGCAATTTCTATGCACGCCGCTTTTTCATCGGGGCCCAGGGCGTCGGCCCGCTCGGCATCATGGAAGCCGACGCGCAGATCATTCAAAGCGAACAGAAGCTGATGCATCAGGCCGACGAACTCGTCGTGATGGTCGATTCCAGCAAATTCCGCCGTCGGTCGAGCCTCATTCTGTGCCCGCTCGACCGTGTTTCGACGATCATCACCGACGACGGCATCCAGGAAGATTCCGCCAGGATGATCGAGGATGCAGGCATCAAGCTCGTCGTCGCGAGCGCTGGCCTGCAATCGGTGAAGGAGGATTCCTCGTCGGTCGCCTGAGAAGCGCCGGCCAGGTGTAGTTAGTCTCAATCAACGTGGGAGGATGAAAGCATGAAACTCGCAAAGAAACTCGCGGTGGGCGTCGCACTCGCCGTCGCCATGATGGCAGGCACGGCCAGTGCTGCCGACATGAAGATCGGCCTCGTCGTCAAGTCACTCGGCAACGGCTTCTTCGACGCGGCCAACAAGGGCGCCCAGGAAGCCGCCAAGGAGCTCGGCGGCGTCGAAGTGATCTATACCGGCCCGACGGCGCCGACGGCAGAAGGCCAGATCGAAGTCATCAACTCGCTGATCGCGCAGGGTGTTGATGCCATCGCGATCTCCGCGAACGACCCGGATGCCGTCGTCCCAGCCCTGAAGAAGGCGGCCCAGCGCGGCATCAAGGTCGTCTCCTGGGATTCCGGTGTTGCGCCTGAAGGTCGCATCCTGCAACTCAATCCATCGTCCAACGAGTTGATTGGCAAGATGTGCTTGACGCTCGCCAAGGATCACCTCGAAGGCGGCAAGGGTGACTTCGCAATCCTCTCCGCTACTTCGACCGCGACGAACCAGAACATCTGGATCGGGGAGATGAAGAAGCAGCTCAAGGACTTCCCGGGCCTCAACCTCGTCACCACCGTCTACGGCGACGACCTTTCGGACAAATCCTATCGTGAAGCGGAAGGCCTCTTGAAGTCCAACCCGAACGTCAAGGTCATCGTCGCTCCGACGACGGTCGGCGTCCTGGCAGCATCCAAGGTCGTCGAGGACAAGGGCCTTGTCGGCAAGGTCTATGTCACGGGTCTCGGCCTGCCGTCCGAAATGGCCGGTGCGATCAAGTCAGGCGCGACGAAAGAATTCGCCATCTGGAACCCGATCGACCTCGGCTATTCGGCAACGCAGATCGCCTATCGCCTCGTCAAGGGTGACTCGGACGGCAAGCCAGGCAGCGAAATCGAAGCCGGCCGCATGGGCAAGATCAAGGTTGGCGAAAATGGCGAGGCCGCAATGGCAGATCCGTTCGTCTACAACGCCTCGAACATTGACCAGTTCTCCAAGGTCTTCTGATCTGAACTGTCATGCATAAAGCCCGGCGGCTTTGGGGCCGCCGGGATTTCTCATTCGACACCGGTAAAGCGCTGATGAACACTGCCCTTCAACAACCCGTCACGGACCGCACGACCGCAGATGCGCCCGCCATCCTCGAAATGCAGGGCATTTCGCAGATCTTTCCCGGCGTAAAGGCGCTCGATAAGGTCAGCATCGCACTCTATCCCGGCAAGGTGACCGCGCTGATCGGCGAAAACGGCGCAGGCAAATCCACTCTCGTTAAGATCCTGACCGGCATCTACAGGCCGAACGAAGGCGAAATCATCGTCGACGGCCAGCCCGTCACCTTCGCCAGCGCGCAGGCCGCAATCGATGCGGGCGTCACGGCCATCCATCAGGAAACTGTCCTCTTCGACGAATTGACAGTTGCCGAAAACATCTTCCTCGGCCATGCGCCACGTACAAAATTCCGCACCATCGACTGGAAGGCGATGAACAGCCGTTCGAAAGGGCTGTTGACTTCACTCGAAAGCAGCATCGATCCGACAATCCGGCTGAAGGACCTCTCGATCGCACAGCGTCATCTGGTGGCAATTGCCCGCGCGCTTTCGATCGAGGCCCGCATCGTCATCATGGATGAGCCGACAGCTGCCCTTTCGCGCAAGGAGATCGACGATCTCTTCCGCATCGTTCAGGGCCTGAAGGAAAAGGGCAAGGCGATCCTTTTCATAAGCCACAAGTTCGACGAACTTTACGAGATCGCCGACAACTTCGTCGTCTTCCGCGACGGCCGCGCCGTCGGAAACGGCAGGCTGAAGGAAACGCCGCAGGACGCGATCGTGAAGCTCATGGTCGGCCGCGATGTCGAGAACGTGTTTCCGAAAGCCCCGGTAGAGATCGGCGGCCCCGTTCTCGAAGTCCAGGATTACTGTCACCGAACGGAATTCCGCGATATTTCCTTTACGCTTCGCAAGGGCGAAATCCTCGGCGTCTATGGCCTGATCGGCGCTGGACGCTCGGAACTCTGCCAGTCGCTTTTTGGCATCACCAAGCCGCTCTCCGGCAGGCTCATGCTCGACGGCAAGAAGATTTCGATGGCATCGCCGCTCGACGCCATCCGTGCCGGCATCGTCTATGTGCCGGAAGAGCGCGGCCGCCACGGCCTGGCGCTGCCGATGCCGATCTATCAGAACATGACGCTGCCTTCACTGACGCGCACCTCGCGCAAGGGCTTCCTGAAGGCCGCCAACGAATTTGCGCTCGCCCGTAGATACGCCGAGCGGCTGGATCTTCGCGCAGCCGCACTGTCCGTCCCCGTCGGCACGCTGTCTGGCGGCAACCAGCAGAAAGTCGTCATCGGAAAATGGCTGGCGACGCAGCCCAAGGTCATCATCCTCGACGAGCCGACCAAGGGCATCGATATCGGTTCCAAGGCCGCCGTCCACGGCTTCATCAGCGAGCTTGCCGCCGAAGGGCTCTCGATCATCATGATCTCCTCTGAACTGCCGGAAATCATCGGCATGTCGGACCGTGTCCTGGTGATGAAGGAAGGGTTGTCGGCCGGTCTGTTTGAGCGCGCGGAGCTTTCGCCAGAGACACTGGTGCGCGCAGCGACCGGAAATGCATGAGGTGATGGAATGGCACGACTGATCAGAAAACGCGAAACCCTGCTTTTCCTCATCATCGTCTTGATGATCGCGGTCTTTTCGGCGCGCGCTGCAGATTTTGCGACGCCCTCAAACCTCGCCGGCATCTTCAACGATACCTCGATCCTCATCATCCTGGCGCTCGCGCAGATGACCGTTATCCTAACGAAATCGATTGACCTTTCGGTCGCCGCCAATCTCGCCTTCACCGGCATGGCAATCGCGATGATGAATGCCGCCTTTCCCGATCTGCCGCTGGTCGTCCTGATCCTTGCAGCGATTGCGATCGGCGCCTGCCTCGGTGCGATCAACGGCTTTCTTGTCTGGGCCCTTGAAATCCCCCCGATCGTCGTCACGCTCGGGACGCTGACCATCTATCGCGGCATGGCCTTCGTGCTCTCCGGCGGTGCCTGGGTGAACGCCCATCAGATGACACCGACCTTCCTTTCCGTGCCCCGCACGCCGATCCTCGGCCTGCCGGTTCTGAGCTGGGTCGGGATCGCAATCGTGCTCTTGATGTATATTCTGCTGAAATATACCCAGTTCGGCAGATCGGCCTATGCGACTGGCGGCAACCCGATGGCGGCCGTCTATGCGGGAATCGATACCGGTTGGACGAAATTCCTGGCCTTCGTGCTGTCCGGTGCGCTCGCCGGCCTTGCAAGCTACCTGTGGGTCTCGCGTTACGCGGTCGCCTATGTCGATATCGCCAGCGGCTTCGAGCTCGACAGCGTCGCCGCCTGCGTCATCGGCGGCATCTCGATCGCCGGCGGTGTCGGGTCAGTCATCGGCACGGTGCTCGGCGCACTCTTCCTCGGCGTCATCAAGAATGCGCTTCCCGTCATCGGCATCTCGCCCTTCACACAGATGGCGATCTCAGGCACCGTCATCATCCTTGCCGTCGTCTTCAATGCCCGACGCGAGCGCAGTCGCGGCCGTATCATCCTGCGCGACAAGGCAGCTGCAGAAACTCCAGCCGAGGTCGTCCCATGAGCACCTTTTCCGCCCCAACCGAAAAGCGCGTCATTCCCGATCGTCTCGGCACACCGTTCCGCCGCATCATGGCCAGCTGGGAAGTGCTGCTTTTCGGCGTTGCCATCTTGATCTTCGTCTTTAATTCCATGGCATCGCCCTACTTCCTGAATGCATGGAACCTCTCGGACGCAACCTTCAATTTCACCGAAAAAGCGATGATCGCCTTTGCCATGGCGCTGCTTGTGATCGCAGGCGAGATCGATCTTTCGGTTGCAGCCATCATCGCGCTTGCATCGACGGCCATGGGGGCGGCCGCACAGGCCGGCATCGCGACACCGGGCCTCGTGCTGATCGGCATCGGCACGGGGTTGGTTTGCGGGGTTTTCAACGGCGTCCTCGTCTCCATGCTGAAACTGCCGTCGATCGTCGTCACCATCGGCACGATGAGCCTCTTCCGCGGCATCTCCTATATCGTGCTGGGGGACCAGGCTTACGGCAAATATCCCGCCGATTTCGCCTACTTCGGCCAGGGCTATGTCGTCTGGATCTTTTCCTTCGAATTCGTGCTGTTCTTCGTGCTGGCGATCCTCTTCGCCATCCTGCTGCACGCCACGAACTTTGGCCGCCAGGTCTATACGATCGGCAATAACGATTTTGCCGCCCGCTTCTCCGGGATTCCGGTCGAACGCGTGAAATTCATCCTCTTCATGCTGACTGGTGTCATGAGCGGCATTGCAGCGGTGTGCCTCACCTCGCGCCTTGGCTCCACCCGTCCCTCGATTGCGCAGGGCTGGGAGCTCGAAGTCGTCACCATGGTCGTGCTCGGCGGCGTCTCGATCCTTGGCGGCTCGGGCACGATCGGCGGCGTCGTCATCGCAGCCTTCGTCATGGGTCTCGTTACCTTCGGCCTCGGCCTGCTCAACGTTCCGGGCATCGTCATGTCGATCTTCATCGGCCTGCTGCTCATCATCACCATTGCCATTCCGATTGTCGCCCGACGTATCAAAGCCATGAGTTCCAAATGACCGTTGAAAAACACGCCTTCAAGATGAAGCTCAATCCAGGCATGGAAGCCGAGTACAGGAAGCGGCACGACGAGATCTGGCCGGAGCTCGTCGAGCTGCTGCACAAGTCCGGCGCGAGCGACTATTCGATCCATCACGACCGCGAGACGAACACGCTCTTCGGCGTGCTGACGCGGCCAAAAGATCACACGATGGCGAGCCTGCCGGAACATCCCCTCATGAAAAGGTGGTGGAGCCATATGGCCGACATCATGGAAACAAATCCGGACAATTCACCCCTCCAGAGCGACCTCGTCACCGTCTTCCACATGCCATGAGCAAACCGCCCGGTTACCGCCGTATCGCCGTTCTCGATATCGGCAAGACGAATGCAAAAGTTGTCGTGCTCGACAGCCAAACCGGCACGGAAATCGCAGCCGCAAAGACGGCGAACACAGTCATCCGGTCCGGCATCTATCCGCGCTATGATATCGTGAGCCTTTGGGTTTTTGCGGTCGATGCGCTGAAGTCTTTCGCGGCAAAGCCGGGTTTCGATGCGATTTCGATCACGACCCATGGCGCGTCAGCAGCACTGCTCAGCGCAGACGGCAAGCTTGCGATGCCGGTTCTCGATTACGAACATGAATATCCGCAGGAGATCCGAGACGCCTATACGGCGCTGCGCCCTCCCTTCGAGGAGACTTATTCACCGCGCCAGTCGATGGGGCTGAATGTCGGCGCCCAGCTTCATTATCAGAAGACGGCCTTTACGGAGGAATTCGCGAAGGTGGCAACGATCGTCACCTATCCGCAATATTGGGCGGCACGGCTGACGGGCGTTACAGCTAACGAACTGACCTCGCTCGGCTGCCATACAGATCTCTGGAACCCAAAAACAGGCGAATATTCCTCGCTTGTCGATCGGCTCGGCATTCGCAATCTCATGGCGCCGATCCGCTCGGCTTTCGACACACTCGGCCCCGTCCTGCCGGACATAGCCGCCGAGATCGGCCTGGCCACAGAGATCCCGGTCTATTGCGGCATCCATGATTCCAACGCCTCGCTGCTGCCGCATCTCGTTGCGCAGAGGGCGCCCTTTACGGTTGTCTCGACCGGCACATGGGTTGTAAATTTCGGCGTCGGCGGCGATCTCACCCATCTCGACCCGAAGCGCGATGCGCTCGCCAATGTCGATGCCTATGGCCGGGCGGTGCCGTCCTCCCGCTTCATGGGCGGCCGCGAGTTCGAAATTCTTTCCGCAGAAATCGGCAATGTTCCGCTTGAAGACGTTGCGGCAGCTCTCGGCCCGGTCGTTGCAGGAAACCTAATGCTGCTGCCGAACGTGGCCCCCGGCTCCGGCCCCTTTCCCGACCGCAAAAGGCACTGGCTGAATGCCGATGGCGCAAGCCCTGCGCAACGCTACGCCGCCATGTGCCTCTACCTCGCTTTGATGACAGAGGCCTGCCTCGCCCTGATCGGCGCCAATGGGCCTGTCATCGTCGAAGGGCCGTTCGCGCTGAACGAGACGTATCTCAAGGTTCTCGCGGCATTGATGGAACGGGACGTGATCGCGCTGCCCGGCTCGACCGGCACCAGCCAGGGCGCCGCACTGCTTACCGGTATCAGACCTGCGCCCGGTCCGGAAAGACGTTTCACGCCGGCCGCGATCACCGGTCTCAAAGACTATCGCTGCGCCTGGCACGCAGCGATGGAATAACGGTCTTTCCATCCGTGCTCTTTACCTCATCTTATGCCGGCAGCTAATGTCGGGTCGTTCAAAATCAGGCGGAGGAAATATCATGACGGATTCAAACGCGGTCTTCGATCCGCGTGCCCTTGCCGCGCGGCTTGGCAGCCTCCACAACGCGGGCAAGCAGGAGCCGACTGCCGATTTCGCACTTCCGACCGACCTCCGTCACGCCATGGACGCGCAGAATTTCCTTGCCGCCGAGCAAGGCATTACCAGCAATGCGTGGAAAGTGGCGACCTCGCCGGATGACCAGGCTGTGGCTGCGCCGCTTCATCCCTATATCGAAGCCCTTTCCGGCGCCGAAATTCCCTGGGCGGAGGGCATGAAATTTGAAGCGGAGATTGCCATTCGGCTCGGCACGGATCTGCCGATCCGCGATAGCGGCTACAGCCGGGCCGAAGTCGCCGATGCAGTCGCGACCGTCCATCTCGGCGCAGAACTCCTGGTTTCCGCCATTCAGGAAAGCGGCAGGGCTTCCTTTTTGCTTTTCCTTGCCGATCGCCTCGGCAATAGCGGCTATGTGCTTGGTCCGCCCGTGCCGAAAACACTAATCGACACAGCGACCGGAACGCCGCTGAAAGTCACCTTCAATGGCCAGCCGGTCTACGATGCCCCGGCGCAGCATCCAAAGGGAGACGTGCTCACCTGGCTTGTCGGCTACGCCAATGACAGGTTGCGGCCGGAAAGCTCGCTGAAAGCAGGCGCGCTGATTACGACGGGTACCCTCTGTGGCGCGATCGAACTTAGTTCGCCGGGCGAGATCGACATCCTTCTCGGCGAGACCAGCAAGCTTCATCTTTCGCTCGTCGCGAAATAATCAGACATTGCTGCGAAACATCTCGATGATGGCGGAAAAGTCCCTTCCGCCATTGCCCTGCTTTTCGAAGAGCGCGTAAAGCTGCGCGGCTTCGGCACCAAGCGGAGTCGATGCGCCGCTCAAAAGTGCCGCCTCCTGCGAAAGGCGCAGATCCTTCAGCATCAAGGCAGCGGCAAAGCCCGGCTTATAGGCATTGTTCGCCGGCGAGGTCGGAACCGGTCCCGGCACCGGGCAATAGGTATTGATGGACCAGCACTGGCCGGACGATGTGGATGCAACATCAAAAAGCGCTTGGTGTGAAAGGCCGAGTTTTTCAGCCAGCACGAAAGCCTCGCAGACGCCGATCATCGAAATCCCGAGGATCATATTGTTGCAGATCTTGGCCGCCTGCCCAGCGCCCGCTTCGCCACAGTGAACGATCTTCTTGCCCATGGCTTCAAGGATCGGCTTGGCCTTGGCGAAACTCTCTTGCGAACCACCCGCCATGAAAGTCAGCGTTCCCGCCGCAGCCCCGCCGGTTCCGCCGGAGACGGGGGCGTCGAGCGAAAGGCAACCTGCTGCCTTGGCCATCGCATGGGCCTTGCGCGCGCTTTCGACGTCGATGGTCGAGCAGTCGATCACCAGCGTTCCGGCGGGAATGGAAGCGAGAATGTCCGGCCAGGCCGTCAGCACGTGTTTACCTTGCGGCAGCATCGTGACGACGGTCTCGGCACCGGCCACCGCCTGGCTCACGTGGCTCGCAGGTTTCACGCCGGTTTCCTCTGCCGCCTTGAGAACCGGCGCGGCGAGATCGAAGCCCGTCACCTCATGCCCGGCCTTGACGAGATTGGCCGCCATCGGCCCGCCCATGTTGCCAAGCCCGATAAATGCGATCCGTGTCATCATGGCCTCCTATCTGTTATCTTCGAGGATCATCGCGGCCGCCTTTTCGGCGATCATGATCGTTGGCGAATTCGTATTGCCTGACGTGATCGACGGCATAATGGAGGCATCCGCGATCCTGAGCTTGGCGAGCGCGCGCAGCTTCAGCCGCGGATCAACGACGCTGTCTTTGTCTGCGCCCATCCGGCAGGTTCCGACCGGATGGAAGATCGTCGTGCCGATGTCGCCCGCCGCCCGCTCCAGATCGGCCTCCGTCTGATAGGAAGGACCGGGCTTGAACTCCTCCGGCTGAAAGCGCGCAAAGGACGGCTGTGAAACGATCCGCCGTGTCAGCCTTATCGATCGAACAGCTATGTCGCGATCACGCTCCGTCGAGAGGTATTTCGGAGCAATCGTCGGCTGCGTTGCAAAATCCGGGCTCGCGAGATGCACGGAGCCGCGGCTTTCCGGCCGGAGATTGCAGACGCTTGCGGTGATTGCCGGAAAGGCGTGCACCGGATCGCCGAACTTGTCGAGCGAGACCGGCTGTACGTGATACTGCAGGTCGGGTGTTTCCTTGTCTGGCCCCGAGCGCGTGAAGATGCCAAGCTGGCTCGGTGCCATGGCCATCGGCCCGGAACGGCGGATCAGGTATTCGAGCCCGATCGCCGCCTTGCCGATCAACTTTGTCGCCTTCTCGTTCAGCGTCGGCACGCCGGTGACCTTATAGGCGAGGCGAAGCTGCAGATGGTCCTGCAGGTTCTCGCCCACCCCCTTGACCTCGGTAACGACGTCGACGCCGGCATTGTTCAGCACATCGCCGCGACCGATGCCGGAGAGTTCCAGGATATGCGGCGAGCCGATGGAACCGGCAGAAAGGACCGTCTCTTTGGCCGCATATGCGCGCTTTGCCGCGCCGTCGTGTTGGAACTCGACGCCGGAAATGGCACCCTCCTCCACCAGAAGGCGCCGCACCTGCGCCTTCATCAGAACAGTCAGATTGGGGCGCTTCATAGCCGGCCGGAGGAAGGCCTTTGCAGTGTTCCAACGAATACCGGAGCGCTGGTTGACGTCGAAATAGCCGGAGCCTTCGTTGCTGCCGCGGTTGAAATCCTCCGTAATCGGAATGCCGGCTTCCCGTGCCGCCTGCTGGAAGGCGTCGAGCACGGCCCAGCGCACCCGCGCTTTCTCCACGCGCCATTCGCCACCGGCACCATGCATCTCGTCCGCGCCGCGGTAATGATCCTCCGATCTGCGGAAGAAGGGCACAATATCGCTCCAGCTCCAGCCGCTGCATCCCATCTGCCGCCAAAGGTCGTAGTCGCGCGCCTGGCCGCGCATGTAGATCATGCCGTTGATCGAAGAGCAGCCGCCGAGCACCTTGCCGCGAGGGTAGCCCAGAGCCCGACCGTTCAGCCCTTCCTCGGGCGCGGTGGTATAGCACCAGTCGGTGCGCGGATTGTTGATGCAGTAGAGATAGCCGACCGGTATGTGTATCCAGTGGTAGTTGTCGCTGCCGCCGGCTTCCAGCAGTAGCACGCGGTTATTGCGGTCTTCGGATAGGCGGTTCGCCAGCACACAGCCCGCACTGCCAGCGCCGATGATGATATAGTCGTAGCGATCCATCTGATGTCACCGGCCGCTCAACGGCGATACACGAAGCCCAGTTTCCGGCCGATCCACGAGGCGTAGAATTCTCCGACGATCCCGCGACGGAAGATCAGCACGCAGATCATGAAAACGACGCCGGTGATGATCGTGACGGGGAATTCCGATGTCGCGAGATAGTTCTGCAGTGTCACGACAAGCCCCGCCCCGAAGATCGGACCAATCAGCGTACCGATGCCGCCGAGAAGCGTCATCAAGATCACCTCGCCCGACATCTGCCAGGCGACGTCCGTCAGCGTTGCGAACTGGAAGACCAGGGACTTCAAGGCTCCCGCCAGCCCGGCGAGGGCTGCCGACATCACGAAGGCGCCGAGCTTGTAACGCGCCACCGAATAGCCGAGCGAGATCGCTCGGTTCTCGTTTTCCCGGATCGATTTCAGGATCATGCCGAAGGGCGAATGGATGAAACGCCAGATCAAAAGCATGCCGATGACGAAGACCGCCAGGACGAAGTAGTACATGCTGGTCGAATTATTCAAATCGATGAGGCCGAAGAGATACCCCCTAGGAACGGACTGGATGCCGTCCTCGCCTTCGGTGAATTCCGCCTGCAGGCAGAAGAAGAAAAACATCTGCGAAAGCGCAAGCGTGATCATCGCGAAATAGATGCCCTGACGGCGAATGGCGAGATAGCCCATGACGAGGCCGAGGAGTGCAGCACCCGCAACGCCGATCAGGATGCCGAGTTCCGGCGGCACCCCCCATGCCTTGACGGTGTAGGCAGTGAAATAGGCCGCCCCGCCAAAGAAGGTCGCATGCCCGAAGGAAAGCAGCCCGGTATAGCCGAGCAGCAGGTTGAACGCGCAGGCAAAGAGCGCAAAGCACAGCAGCTTCATCAGGAAGATCGGGTAGAAGAAAAACGGAGCGAGCAGCAGGAGCAAAAGACCGATAATCAGGAAGCCGGCCTGTACCGACAGTGCGGTGCGGCTCTTTTCTGCACGAATGGTTTCGGTGATGTCCGTCATCTTACGCATCCCGGCCGAAGAGGCCCGCGGGCCTGACGAGAAGCACGATCGCCATGATCACGAAGATCACGATGTTCGAGGCTTCCGGATAGAAAACCTTGGTTAGCCCCTCCGCAACGCCCAGAACGTAGCCGGTGACGATCGCCCCCATGATCGAACCCATGCCGCCAACCACGACAACGGCGAAGACGACAATAATGATGTTAGACCCCATCAACGGCGAGACCTGGTAGATAGGTGCAGCCAGTACGCCGGCAAAGGCTGCAAGACCGGCACCCAACGCATAGGTCAGCGTCAAAAGGACCGGCACGTTGACGCCGAAGACCTGCACAAGCACGGCATTTTCCGTCGCCGCCCGAAGATAGGCTCCAAGCTTGGTCTTCTCGATGAGAAGCCACGTGCCGATGCAGACCACCAGCGACATGACGACCACCCAGCCGCGATAGATCGGCAGGAACATGAAACCGAGGTTGGTACCACCGGCAAGGGCTGACGGCGTGGCATAGGGCTGGCCGGAAGACCCGTACAAATAGCGGAAGGTCCCTTCGATCGCGAGCGCCATGCCGAACGTGAAGAGCAATCCGTAGAGTGGATCGAGATCATAGAGCCGCCGCAAGAAGAGCCGTTCCACGACGGCGCCGAAAAGGCCGACTGCAAGCGGGGCAAGAACAAGCGCGGGCCAGTAGCCGATGCCGCCATAGGCGAGCATCAGATAGGCAACGAAGGCGCCGAGCATGTACTGCGCGCCATGCGCAAAATTGATGACGCGCAACAGGCCGAATATGATTGCCAGGCCAAGGCTCAAAAGCGCGTAGAAAGAGCCGTTGATGAGGCCGATCAGCAACTGGCCGAGTAGTGCCTGAACGGGAATGCCGAATATCATCGTCATGGCATCAGACTCCCAGCACCCTGTGCAGCGTATCCATCCGCTGCGGCAATTCGCCGACCGGGAACTCGGACACCATCTGGCCATGGTCCATCAGATAGAAGCGGTCTGCAATGCGGCTTGCAAAGCGGAAATTCTGTTCGACGAGGAGTATGGTCATGCCGCGCTCCTTCAGCTTCCTCAGGACCTCACCGATACGTTGGACGATGACGGGCGCAAGACCCTCCGTCGGCTCGTCGAGCAGCAGCATCTTGACACCGGTGCGCAAGACACGAGCGATCGCCAGCATCTGCTGCTCGCCACCGGAAAGCTTGGTCCCGGCGCTCGCGCGGCGCTCGTAGAGGTTCGGAAAAAGTTCGTAGATCTCGTCGAGGCTCATGCCGCCTTCGGCAACGACCGGCGGCAAGAGCAGGTTTTCCGACACGCTCAGTGTCGAAAAGATGCCGCGCTCCTCGGGCACGAAGCCGATGCCCTTGTGTGCGGTCTTGTGCAGCGGCACCTGCATCATATCCGCTCCGTCAAAGCTGATCTTGCCCTTGCGGGCCCGGACGATGCCGGTGATCGTGCGAAGCGTCGTTGTCTTGCCGACGCCGTTGCGGCCGAGGATAGTAATCGTTTCGCCTTCGCCAACGCGCATGTCGACGCCGTGCAGGATATGGCTTTCGCCGTACCAGGCATTGAGGCCCCGAACTTCCAGCAGGGCAACCATCAACCTTCCTCCGTGCCCATATAGGCCTCACGGACGCGCGGATCCTGGCTGACGGTGGCGTAATCGCCCTCTGCGAGGATCTCGCCACGCTGAAGTACAGTCACCTGCTGGCAGATATTGGCAACGACGGAGAGATTGTGCTCGACCATCAGTACCGCCCGGACGCGGGCAACCTCGCGGATGATGGCGGAAACGACGCTGACGTCCTCCTGCCCCATGCCGGCCATCGGCTCGTCGAGAAGCAGAACCTTCGGATCGAGCGCAAGCGTCGTGGCGATCTCCAGTACGCGCTTGCGGCCGTAGGAAAGATCGGCGGCGATATGGTCGCGCTCCTTGGAAAGGCCGACGCTTGCCAGCAATTGTTCGGCGCGGTCGTTCAGGCGATCGAGCGCAGACACCGGCCGCCAGAACTGGGTGGAGAGATTGTTCGGTCGCTGCAGGGCGACGCGCACATTGTCGAGGACCGACAGGTGCGGGAAGACCGCCGAAATCTGGAAGGAACGCACCAGCCCCATGCGCGCCACCTTGTCCGGCGGTGTCCTGGTGATGTCCGTCCCCATCAGCGTGATCGTGCCGTGCGTCGGCTGCAGGAACTTGGTCAGCAGGTTGAAAACCGTCGTCTTGCCCGCGCCATTCGGTCCGATGAGGGCATGGACGCTTGCATCGTGTACGTCGAGATCGACATTCTTGACGGCCGTGAAGCCGCCGAAATCCCGGCGAAGGCCGCGGGCGGAGAGTACCACCCGCGGCGTTGCATTCGTCTCTGTTGCGGGAACCGCCATGGGCTTATTTCACCAGATCGCAGCCGCTCTTGGCGGGATCGATATAGGCGTCCTTGCCGGGGATGGTGGCGAGAACGTTGAAGTAGTCCCAGGCCTCCTTGCTCTCGTCCGGCTTTTTTACCTGCAAGAGATACATGTCATGGATCATGCGGCCGTTCGGGCCGACGGTTCCACCGCGGCCAAAAACGTCGTCCACCGGCATTTCATGCAGTTGCTTCGCAACGGCTTCCGTTTCGTCCGTTCCGGCCTTCTGGATTGCCTTCAGGTACTGAAGCACGGCGGAATAGGTCCCGGCGTGGATCATGTTCGGCATCTTGCCGGTGCGATCGAAGAATTTCTTTCCGAAAGCGCGGCTCTCGTCGTCACGGTTCCAGTAATAACCTTCGGTGAGCGTCAAGCCTTGAGCGGCTTCGAGACCGAGGCCATGGACGTCAGCGAGCGTGAAGAGCAGCGCCGCAAGACGCTGGCCACCCTGCGTGATGCCAAACTCGGCCGCCTGCTTGATTGCGTTTGCCGTGTCGAGGCCTGCATTGGCAAGACCGACGACCTTGGCGCCGGAAGACTGGGCCTGCAGCAGGAAAGACGAAAAATCCTGGCTGGCGAGCGGATGCCGGACGGAGCCGACGACATTGCCCCCATTGGCCTTTACGAAATCACTCGTCTGCTGTTCAAGCGAATAGCCAAAGGCGTAGTCGGCCGTCAGGAAGAACCAGCTGTCGCCACCCTGCTTCACAAGTGCGCCACCGGTGCCGACAGCAAGGGCATGCGTGTCATAGGCCCAGTGGAAGCCGTAGGGCGAACAGGCCTTGCCCGTCAGATCCGTTGTTGCCGCACCCGTGACGATGTCGATCTTCTTCTTCTCTTTACCAATTGCCTGGACAGCAAGCGCAACCGACGAGGTCGTCAGTTCCATGATAGCGTCGACCTGCTCGGTGTCGTACCACTGCCGGGCAATGTTCGATGCGATGTCCGGCTTGTTCTGATGGTCGGCGTCGACGATCTCGATTGGAGCGTCGAGCACTTTGCCTCCGAAATCTTCGACCGCCATCTGGGCGGCTTCAACGGACGATTTACCACCAAAATCGGCATAGACGCCGGATTGGTCGTTCAGGATGCCGATCTTCACCTTGCCGTCGGAAGCACCATCGGCGAGTACGGCGGTGCCGCTGGCAAGCAGGAATGCCACGGACGCAATGAAATTCTTTCGCATATGTCTCTCCTCCCAGAGATGGTCAGATCGCGCGTCTGTTCAAAATTGGCCAGCCGCTCTCCTCAAACCAGCCGACGCTTCGCCTACGATCAAGGAAAATCTGCCTTGAGGCAACCGGTGGTTTGAAGTTAATTACAAACAGTATCTGTTCGTTTTTGAACAGAAGGTTGAAACCGACACTTAGGGCGCTTTCCATTCTTGGGCAGCGATCGGCGATTAGACCAAAGACGTAGATGGACGCGCGACGCTGCATGAGCAATCCTCCGCAATTTACTTGGGACGATCTTCAGTTTTTTCTAGCCGTGGCGCGCACCGGCCAGCTATCGACGGCTGCAAGGCAGCTGCGCAGCAGCCATGCCACTGTCTCGCGGCGCATCGACCGGCTCGAATTTGCCCTGAAGGTCAAGCTCTTCGAGCGCAACGCACGTGGCTATGTGCTGACGGCGATGGGCACGCGTTTCGTAGACACCGCCGAAAAAATGGAACAGGAGACCGAACGCCTGCGAGCCGACCTTGCCGCAGGGTCGATGACGCAGCGCGGCGTCGTGCGGTTGAGCGCGCCGGAGGGTTTTGCGAATTTCTTCTTTGCGAGCGTGCTGCCGAAGTTCGCAGCACACCATCCGCATCTGTCGCTTGAGCTTGTGACGATCCAGCAGATTATGTCACTGTCGCGCAAGGAGGCGGACATTACCGTCGTCTTGGACGAACCGAAGGGCGGACCGTATTTTTCCGAGAAGCTGACCGACTACCATCTGCAGGTTTACGGCTCGCGGGATTATCTTGCCAAGAGCCCGCCGGTCAACTGCCGCGACGACCTGCTGAACCATCCCTTCATCAGCTATATCGAGGAGATGATCTTCGCGCCGGGGCTTGATTATCTCGGCGACGTGCATCCGCGCATCAAGCCGCAGTTCCAAAGTTCCAGCATCTTTGCGCAACTGACGGCGACGCGAAACGGCCTGGGGCTTTGCGTGCTCCCCTACTTTTTCGCAAGCCTTTATCCGGAGCTTGTGCGCGTCCTGCCGGATGAGGTGGACCTCTGCCGCAACTACTGGGTTACTTGTCATCAGGATATGAGACAAGCGCCACGCGTGCGCGCCGTCATCGACTTTCTGCGCGAGGCCGTGAAAGGCGAAGACGCACGTTTCATCCCGCCATTTGCAGCCGCAATCCATTCCGGACGAAAGCCCGGATGACTATTTCAGGAATTCCGCGCGGTGCGGTGTGAAGGTGTCGATCAGCCGTCCCTTCTCCAATGCCTTGACGCCGTGAACGAGGTCCGGCGGCACGATGAAGCTGCCGCCTTCTTTCAGCACTTCGGTCTTCCCGTCGATGGTGACCGCAAAGCTGCCTTCGGCAATATAGCTCGCCTGGATGTGCGGGTGCGAATGCGCAGCACCGATTGCATCTTTTTCGAAGGCGACTTCAACCATCATCATCTCGGGCAGGTAGACCATGATCCGGCGCGTGACGCCCGGCTCCGGACTGATCCAGTCAGCGCCTTCGGCATGCACGAAAAGAGCGCTCGATGTCATGTTCGCCTCCTCACTTCGATTCCCATCGGGCGGCAAGTTGGAGCATTGAAGTCTGTTTGAAAAGGGCGCATCCGTATATTCCTTCCAATTGACGCCGAAGCTGCCCGGGTTTATGGCGGGCTTGATCAGGCTTGCCTGAAAAAAGGTGAGGAGACGCCGTCATGCATCATACCCGCGAAACCTTCGACTGGGCCGATCCCTTCCAGCTGGTAGAACAGCTGACCGACGAGGAGCGCATGGTGCAGGACACAGCACAAGCCTATGCGCAGGAAAAGCTCGCTCCCCGGGTGCTCGATGCCTTCCGCAGTGAAAAGACCGATCCGACGATTTTCCGCGAAATGGGCGAACTCGGCCTGCTCGGTCCGACGATCGCGCCGGAATACGGCGGAGCAGGCTTGGGTTATGTCGCCTACGGCCTGATTGCCCGCGAAGTCGAGCGCGTCGATAGCGGCTACCGCTCAATGATGAGCGTGCAATCGTCCCTCGTCATGGTGCCGATCGAGGCCTTCGGCTCGGATGCGCAGAAACAGAAATATCTGCCTAAACTTGCAACCGGCGAATGGATCGGCTGCTTTGGGCTCACCGAACCGAACCACGGCTCCGATCCGGGCTCGATGGCGACGCGCGCCAAAAGAGCCGATGGCGGCTATAGCCTGACCGGGTCCAAGACCTGGATCACCAATGCGCCGATCGCCGATGTCTTCATTGTCTGGGCCAAGACGGAGGACGGCGTGATCCGCGGGTTTATTCTGGAAAAGGGCTGGAAGGGCCTTTCGACGCCAGTCATTCACGGCAAAGTGGGTCTGCGCGCCTCGATCACCGGTGAGATCGTGATCGACAACGTTTTCGTGCCGGAGGAAAACATGCTGCCCGATGTGACCGGTCTGAAGGGTCCGTTCACCTGCCTGAATTCCGCCCGTTTCGGCATTGCCTGGGGCGCGCTCGGTGCGGCCGAAGCCTGCTATGCGACGGCCCGACAATACACCCTCGATCGCAAGCAGTTCAACCGGCCGCTTGCCGCCAATCAATTGATCCAGAAAAAGCTTGCCGATATGGCGACCGAGATCACGCTCGGCCTGCAGGGTTGCCTGAGGCTCGGCCGCATGAAGGAAGAGGGCCATCCGCCGGTGGAACTCACTTCAATCCTCAAACGCAACTCCTGCGGCAAGGCACTCGACATTGCGCGCACTGCCCGCGATATGCTCGGCGGCAATGGCATCTCCGACGAGTTCGGCGTCGCCCGCCACCTCGTCAATCTTGAGGTCGTCAATACCTACGAGGGTACGCATGACATCCACGCCCTCATCCTCGGCCGCGCCATCACGGGAATTCAGGCCTTCGCGAACTAGCGTCCCGCCCGGCGGCGCCAGAGCGTATAGGCAACCGAAACAAGAACACCTACCACGATGCCGAGCGCAACGTTGCCGTAGGTGGCACCGAGCCCTACCCCTAAGGCGATGCCGATCGCGATCGGAAATGCAAGATCCTTATCCATTCCAAGCTCCTCTCCGCATTTCGCAAATGGGCCATGGGGCGTGAATTGCAACCGTTTGGAGATTGTGCAACGCTGCTGTCGCCGATACAGCGCCAATAGGGGAAGGGGTTTCTCATATGCTTCTATTCCTTGCATTTTTGATCGGAATTATTGCCGGCCTCAGGGCCATGACTGCGCCCGCCGCCGTTGCCTGGGGCGCCGCACTTGGCGGGTTCAACGTTTCTCAAACGTCTCTCGCCTTTATGGGCTACCGATGGACGCCGTGGATTTTCACGGTGCTTGCCGCCGTCGAAATGATCACCGACCAATTGCCGACAACGCCAAGTCGCAAGGTGCCGATGCAGTTCGGCGCCCGTATCATCATGGGCGCATTGGCAGGCGCCACGATCGGCGCTTCGGGTGGTTCCCTGACAGCCGGGCTTATCGCGGGCATCGTCGGTGCCGTTGTTGGAACGCTCGGCGGCGCCTTTCTCCGCGGCAAGCTTGCGAAGGCTTTCGGCAAGGATTTGCCGGCGGCACTTATCGAAGATGCCGTCGCCATCGGCGGCGCGCTGTTGATTGTGGTGGCCGTGCCATGAAAAGTTACGACGCGATCTTTATCGGAGCCGGTCAGTCCGGCCCCTTCCTCGCCGCCCGCATGTCCGAGAAGGGCATGAACGTAGCGCTGATCGAGCGAAAATATCTCGGCGGTACTTGCGTCAATGCCGGCTGCATGCCGACGAAGACGCTGGTCGCCAGTGCCCGGGCCGCCCATGTCGCGCGCCGCGGCGGCGACTACGGCGTGAAGATCACTGGTAACATCGAGATCGACATGATGATCGTGCGCCAGCGCGCCGAAACCGTTACCATGAACGCCCGCAACGGCCTGATCAGCTGGCTTGACAGCATGGAAACAATGGACGTGATCTACGGACAGGCCAGATTTACCGGTCCGAAGACAGTCATCGTCAACGGCGAGATGCTGTCGGCGCCGCAAATCTTTCTGAATGTCGGTGCCCGCCCGGTCATTCCGGATTTTCCCGGTATCGAGGACATCGACTATCTCACAAGCACGTCGATCATCCACCTCGACACGCTGCCACGCCACCTCGCCGTCATCGGCGGCAGCTATATCGGTCTCGAATTCGCGCAGATGTACCGTCGCTTCGGCGCCGAAGTCACCATCATCGAACGCGGGCCGAAACTTGCCTCCCGCGAAGACGAGGATATCTCCGACGCAATCGCGGAGATTCTCGGCGCGGAAGGTATTGCGGTTCACACTCAGGCAGATCGTATCGCATTCGTAAAGAATGGCGATGCTGTTGCCGTCAGCACCGGCTCCGGCAAGCCGGCGGTCGAGGCAAGCCATGTGCTGATTGCAACCGGCCGCAGGCCGAACACCGACGATCTCGGCCTCGATGCCGCCGGCGTTCTGACGGACAAGCGCGGCTACATCACGGTGGACGACAGGCTGATGACCAATGTCGAGGGCATCTTCGCGCTCGGCGACTGCAACGGCCGCGGAGCCTTTACGCATACGTCCTATAATGATTTCGAGATCGCGGCGGCTAACCTGATTGATGGTGGCGATCGCAAGGTGAGCAGCCGCGTTCCCGCCTATGCACTTTATATCGATCCGCCGCTCGGCCGCGTCGGCATGACGGAGAAGGAAGCGCGCGCTTCCGGCAAAAAGATCATGGTCTCGTCCCGCCCGATGAGCCGCGTCGGTCGTGCCAGCGAACGAGGTGAGACCATGGGTTTCATGAAGATCGTCGCTGAGGCCGAAACCAAGCGAATTCTCGGTGCCGCAATCCTTGGCATCGAAGGCGACGAGGCAATCCACGGCATCATCGATGCCATGAATGCCGGAACGACCTACCCTGCCCTGCAATGGTCGGTGCCGATCCATCCGACCGTCTCGGAACTGATCCCGACGGTGCTGGGAGATTTGAAGGCGGTTTGAAATATTTCCTTCTCTGACTTATTCCATCACGATCTGCAGCTTGACATCCGTCGGCCGCGCTTCGACGGCACGATCGAAAGCCTTGATCGAATCCTCGAACTGGAAAACCCCCGAAATCAGCGGCTTGAGGTCGACGCGGCCGGAGCCGAGGAGTGCGATCGAGCGCTCGTACTGGTGCGCGTAGCGGAAGACCGTTTCGATGCGGATTTCCTTGGTCGAAGCCGTCGAGACGTCGAAGCCGACAGGATTCACCGGCAGGCCGACGGCAACGATGACCCCTCCGGGACGCGACAGATCCATGATCGTTTCCCAGGCCTTAGGCGACCCGGAGCACTCGAAGATCACGTCTGCGCCCCAGCCGGCGGTCAGCCGGCTCACCTCTTCGGTGAGATTATTCTCGCGGATGTTGACCGGAATGACGCCCTGATACTGCGCGGCGATGTCGAGCTTCGGCTGGGCGAGATCGGCAACAATCGCCCGGGCACAGCCTCCAGCAAGCGCGGCAATCGCCACCATCGTGCCGATCGGGCCGGCGCCGAGGACGACGGCCGTGTCGCCGGGTGCGATTTTTGCTTTGGCCGCGGCCTGCATGCCGACCGCAAATGGTTCAACCATCGCGCCTTCCGCAAAGCTTACATTGTCCGGCAGCTTGTAGGTATAGTTGGCGGGATGAACCACTTCCGGTGTCAGCACGCCGTGAACCGGAGGCGTCGCCCAGAAGGTGACTCCAGGATCGACATTGTACATGCCAAGCCGGCTTGCCTTGGAGTTCGGATCGGGAATGCCGGGTTCCATGCAGACGCGGTCGCCGGCTTTCAGATGTGCCACGCCTTCACCGACTTCGACCACTGTACCGGCCGCTTCGTGCCCAAGCACCATCGGCTCACTGACCACAAAGGGCCCAATCCTGCCGTGCGTGTAATAATGCACGTCCGAGCCGCAGACGCCGACGGTATGGATCTTGATCTTCACCTGTCCCGGCCCGGTTTCCAGCGATAGATCGATATCGCGAAGGGCAAGCTCATGCTGACGCTCCAGTACCAGCGCACGGACTTTGGCCATATCTCGGTTTCCTTCCCTGATAGTTCGTCCGATTCACCCGGACGTCGTTTAACCGACTATACGACCCCCCAGGCCCGCAGTTCAACAGAATTGCGAGGCTTTTGCTCGCAATGCGATGAATTGCTCAGTCAACCGCGGCCACCGGGGAACTGCGCAAGCTTGCCGCCGATGGCAAGTGGGCCGAGATCGAATCCCGAAGAAGCCGAGCCTGGCCATCAGCGCGCCGACCTCCGCCATCCGGTCATCGCCGGAATAAAACAGCACGCTTGACGCCTTCAGCCCGGGGATTGCCCGATACGAGGCCGGGCAGCAGATGGTTGAAAATATCGCGCGTTTCTGGCTGATTAGTTGTTATTAACATCTTCCCCCGCTTGAAAGCGGGGGATTTCCGAGGGGGCGCGAAGCTCCGCCGATGGTTATCGCTTCAACGGAGAGCGGCTGCCCTTCCTCCACGATCATAGACGCCGTGTTCCGACGCAGGATGTTGATTGCAGCATTGTGGTCGGCATGGGCGCGCAAGCCGCATTGGCAACAGCGGAAAGACGCTTGGCTTTCGCGGCTTTCCCTGTCCACGGCTGCGCAGGCCGAACAGGTCTGCGAGGTGTGGCGGGGATCGACCTTGCACAGGTATCCGCCCCGTTCTTCGAGCTTGTAGGCCAACACGGTTGCAAAGCCGTGCCAGCCTTGTTCGAGGATCGCCCGGTTCAGGCCCGCCTTCTGGCAGACGTTGGTTCCGGGCGCGTCCACGGTTCCCCTGGCGCTGCGCGTCATGTTGCGCGTGGCGAGGTCTTCCAGCACGACCGTTGCGAAGCGACGGGCGATATCAAGACTGGCCTTGTGCCGCCAATCCTGCCGGATGCGGGCAGCACGGGCCTGCAAGGCTGCAACGCGGCGGCGGGCCTTCGCGTGGCGGCTCGACCCGCGCTTGCGCCGCGCCAGAACGCGCTGCGCCCGGCGCTTCCTGCGCTCGATCTCCGCAAGGCCGGCAGGCATCCACCAATGCTCCCCGGTCGAAAGCGTCAGCGTGTTCGCCACGCCCCGGTCGATCCCACGGCGGGCAAATCGTTTTGCGGGACGGCATGGTCGATTTCGCAGGCGAAGACGATGTGCCAGCCGTTCGCCGCCAGGCTCACCGTCACATTCATGGTCTTGCCACGCAGGCGCCGCGTGTCGCGGAACTTCACCCAGCCGATCTTGGGAAGGCGCGCGGCGGACCACTTGCCGTTCAGGCGCTTGACCTCGATCTCCCGCCCCTGAAAGCGGAAGGCGCCGTTCACGCCCTTCTTGCGGGGCAAGGGATATCCTGCGCGCCCGGCGAAGAAGTTGGCATACGCCTTATCCAGATCGCGCAGGGCCTGCTGCTGGGGCGTCACATGCACGGCGGCAATCCAGTCGAACGCGGCCCGCAGTGCGGTCAATTCCCGCGCCTGGGCGATGTCGTTCAAGCGGTTCCCGTCTGCCGCCGGTAATGCCGCCACCAGTCCCTGCGCTGCTCCAGCGCCAGATTATAGACCAGCCGCACAACCCCCGCGAACTGCCGCAACAGGACTTCCTGTTCGGCGGTCGGAGCGAGCTTGTAGCGGAAAGCGCGGTGGATCATGTTACGATTCTATCAATTGCTCCAAGGAGCGCAACCGGGGATCGCACCGGCAGGCATGTCGTCTACATGCTCCATGGTCATTGGGTCTTTGTCACGAAATACCGCCGTGACGTTCTGTCAGAACCGGCAATCCGCCACCGGCGGCGCATCTTCGCCAAGCTGTGTCGCGACGTCGAGGCCGAATTGATCGAATGCGACGGCGAGGACGATCATGTTCCCCTGCGGGTGCATGACCCTCCGAAGATCGCCCTGTCGAAGCTGGTCAACAGCCTAAACGGCGTATCCAGCCGACGTCTGCGCGAGAGCCGCCGGGAAATCACCGGGCGCTACCACAAGGGCGTTTTGTGGTCGCCGTCCTCCTTTGCGGCAAGCTGTGGCGGCGCACCGCTCTCGGTGATCGCCGAATATGTCAAATCCCAGCGGGAAGCGGCCCAAGGCCGCTCTCGCGTTCCTCCCCGGCCTGAACGCCGGGGTATCCCGCGAGGTTCACGATGACGTTCAAAAGTTTCAATGAATGCTTGGAAATGGCGGTCGGTACGCGTCATTGACCGGATGGCTGAGAAGGTAATCCGGAGCGATCTGTTTTTTCGCTACTCAGTCAATGCGTCCTTCCGTAGTTTCTGCTCGCATCCAGCAGGTGCCGAGAATAGCCATGTTCGACGGCTCCTTTTCGCAGCCGTTCGATATCCACCTCTTCGACGATCTCGCCTGCCTCCATGATGGCGACGCGACCGCACATGTGGGACACGACGGCCAGATCGTGGCTGACGAGCAGATAGGTCAGACCGCGCTCCTTGCGCAGATCTTCCAGCAGATTGAGAATTTCCGCTTGAACCGATACGTCGAGCGCCGACGTCGGCTCGTCGAGCAACAGCACGGCCGGATTAAGCACGAGGGCTCGGGCGATGGCCACGCGCTGACGCTGCCCTCCGGAGAGTTGGTGCGGGAAGCGGTAGGTGAGCGACGGATCAAGGCCAACCGCCAGCAGCAGGGCATTTACGTCCACCGAGTTGGTGGCAAGGCCCTGGTTGCGGAGCGGCTCCTTAAGCTGCGAGCGGATTGTCTTGCGGGGATGAAGTGAACCGTAAGGGTCCTGAAAAACCATCTGCACGCGGCGGAAGAACTGCCGGTCGCGCTGCCGATCCAACGTGTCTCCATCCAGCTTGATCCCGCCTTCGTAATTCGGGTTGAGACCGGATATTGCCCGCAGGACCGTGGACTTTCCGCAGCCGGATTCACCAACCAGACCGAATGCCGTGCCCCTCTTGATGCGAAGGCTGACGTTCCTGACGACCGGCTTCTGACCGGAACCGAAACGAATCGTGAGATTGTCAATTTCGATCAATGCGGCGTCTCCAAAGTGATGTCATCGAACCAGGCCGGATCACGCTTCAATACCGGCAGTCGGGCGGGCGGATTTTCGATCGACGGCAAGGATGCCAGCAGGCCTTGCGTATAGGGATGCCTTGCATTCTCAAGATCAGAAGCCTTGAGAACCTCGACGACCCGCCCGGCATACATGATGAGCACGCGGTCGCAGAAGTTCCGGACGAGGTTCAGGTCGTGACTGATGAAGATCAGCCCGAGGTTGCGGCGGGCGACGAGTTCATCAAGCAGTGCCAGGATTTCGAGCCGCACCGTCACATCGAGGGCAGACGTCGGCTCGTCGGCAATCAGAACCTCGGGTTCTACAATCAGCATCATCGCGATCATGACCCTCTGACCCATGCCGCCTGAAATTTCGTGAGGATAGAGCCGGGCCACCCTTTCGGCATCACGGATCTGGACCGCTTCAAGCATCTCGATCATTTTCCGGTCAGCCTGTTTTGCAGTCGACTTCGGATAGTGAAAGCGAAAGGTTTCGGCGATCTGCTCGCTGATCCGCATGACAGGGTTCAGCGAATATTTCGGATCCTGCAGGATCAGTCCAATGCGCCGTCCCCTTATTGTCATCATCATACGCTCGTCGGCCTTGAGCAGATCCACGTCGCGAAACGTCATCCGCTCGGCGCGGACGATTGCCGTCGGCGGCAGCAACTTCATGACGGCGCGCCCGACGGTCGACTTGCCCGACCCGGATTCGCCGACGATGCCCAGCTTTTCGTGTCCGAGCGAGAAGCTGACGCCGCGCACGGCGCGCACGGTTCCGCCGCCGAAGGCAATCTCGAGATTGCGGATATCGATGAGGGAAGACGTCATTCCGAACCTCTCGGGTCAAGAACGTCGCGAAGGGCATCGCCGACAAGATTGAACGCAAGGCTGACCAGCGCGATGGCAATGCCGGGCGCTGCAATGACCCATGGACTGTCGAGCATGAATTCACGTCCGGTCGCGGCCATTGCTCCCCATTCCGGCCAAGGCGGCTGCGCGCCAAGACCGAGAAACCCGAGGCCTGCCGCCGTGATGATGATGCCGGCCATATTCAGGGTCACGCGAACGATCACCGAGGGAATGCACATCGGCAGGATGTGGCGGGTGATGATCGCCATTGGCGTCGCCCCTTGCAGACGCACGGCGGCGATGAAATCGGCCTTGCGCAGACTGAGCGTCTCGGCGCGCGCAAGCCGGGCGATTGGTGGCCATGCCGTCAACGAAATTGCGATGATCGCGTTGGTGATGCCGGGACCGAGTGCCGCCGCAAATCCCAACGCAAGCACCAGGCCTGGAAAGGAAAGGAAGATGTCGGTGATGCGCATCAGGACTTCATCGACGATACCACCGAAATAACCCGAACAGGTGCCGATCAAAAGACCCAGCGGAGCGACGATGACGGAAACCAGCATGATGATGTAAAGCGTCGTGCGCGCACCGTAGATCACCCTTGAAAGGACATCGCGGCCAAAATTGTCGGTGCCGAGCCAATGTTCTGCCGAAGGCGGTGCGAGCCGCCCTGCCATATCCTGGACGATCGGATCGTAACGCGTCAGCAATGGCGCAGCGAGCGCGACCAGGATGAGCAGGCCGATGATTCCGAGCCCCGCCAGACCGAGGGGATGAAGGCGGAACTTCAGCCAGCCCTGATGGAATTGCTGCGCTGAGGACTGAAACCAGCCCTGTGGCTCGGGCGCAAGTAGCCATCTGCGAAGGCTGCTTGCGTGATCTGCATGTTCGGCGGACAGTGTCATCGGCGTCACCGTGTTCTCGGATCAAGAATGCGATAAAGGACATCCGAAAGGATGTTGATGGTTAGGAAGACGGCGCCGATTGTCAGCACAGCGCCCATCACGACGTTCATGTCGTTCATCTGAAGTCCGCGGGTGAGATACTGGCCGAGTCCCGGCCAGCCGAAAACGGTCTCGATGAGCACTGCCCCTTCAAGGAGGCCCCCGAAGGTGAGCGCCATAATGGTCAGAAGTTGCACGCGAATATTTTTGAAGGCATGACGCCAGACGACCTTCCGCAGTCCAAGCCCCTTCGCTCTCGCCGTTATAATGTATTCCTGGCTGAGCTGCTCCAGCATGAAGCTGCGTGACATGCGGCTGATATAGGCCACGGAATAGTAGCCAAGGATCGTTCCCGGCAGGATGATGTGTCCGAGCGCGCTTCGAAATACGTCCCACTGTCTCTCGATTGCCGAATCGATCAGGAGAAAGCCGGTCACCGGCGTGACGAGCCCCTCGTAAAATACATCAACCCGGCCAGATGCGCCGACGAGCTTCAACTTCGCATAGAAGATGAAAAGCGCCATCAGCCCGGTCCAAAAGATCGGAATGGAGTGGCCGGCAAGCGCGATGATGCGTGCGACGTGATCAATGATCGTGCCGCGCCTGACAGCAGCGGTGATACCGAGCGGAACGCCGACAAGAGCGCCGACAATCATGGCGATGACGGCAAGCTCAATGGTTGCGGGGAAGATGGTCAGCAGATCGGTGAGGATCGGCTGACCGGTCGTTGCCGATGTGCCGAGGTCGCCCGTTGCAACCTTCTGCACGTAGTTTAGGAATTGCACCCAGATCGGGCGTCCCAGTCCCAGCTCGTTGTAGACGCGATCATAGACCTCCTTGCTGACCTCCGCTCCGGTGATGGCAAGCACCGGGTCGGCAGGAAGCAGACGTCCCATCGAAAAGGTGAGGAAGAGCAGGCCAAGCAGTGTGGTCACCACCGCCACGACGCGCCCTGCCAAACGTCGCAGGAGCATCACAAGCGGATGGGACGGCGCATGTGCCAAGCCGTCCTCATCCAGATTGCGGTCCGCATCCGGTTTCGATGTCAGATCGGCGCTCGCCACGGCCCCTTACTCCTTCGTCACGCCATGCCAGCGCGTCGACCAGGTTGTATGCCCATGATAGCCTTTGACATTGGCACGCATGACATAGGGGTCCGTGCGCTGGAAGAAGATGACGAGCGGGGCGTCCATGCCGCTGTAGATGCCGTCCATCTTCTGGAAGATTTCCGTGCGCTTGCCCGTATCAGGTTCTTTCATCGACTGATCGACGAGAGTATTGAGCTCGTCCACCTTCATCCCGGCTCGCCAGAGATAATAGCTGCCGAGACGCGCCTCGTCGCTGTTGTCGGGATTATAGGCGTACTGCGTGGCAACCGCGAAAGGATCCGGCAGCCGGGCACCCGAATTGCCGAGCAGGATTTCATATTTCCGTTCGCGAAATGCGGGCGTAAATTCGCCCGGCACGAGATTAAGATCAAGACCGGCGGCACGGGCGCTCGCCTGCAGCGCTTCGGCGAAGGGCAAGGTCGCCGCTCCCGACGGATTGAGCACTTTCTTCAAGCCATTCGGGTATCCGGCCTCGGCCAGCAATTGCTTGGCCCTGGCGGGATCATAATCGTGGCGGGACGTCGCGTCCTCTGGTGCTCCAATCATGCCGCGAGGGATCATCGACTGCCATGGAAAGCCGGTATAACGCATTATATTGCCGGAAATCGCCTTCCAGTCGAAAGCATGCTGAAACGCTTCGCGGACCTTGGGCTTCTGCAGGTCCGGATCCTTTTGATTGAGAGCGATATAGTAGAAGCCGAGGCCCGGAACGCTATCGATCACCATCTCTTTGTTATTGGCCAAGGCATCAAGGTCGCCGCTTGCGAGGTATTGCCCCACATCGACGTCGCCGGCTTCGAGCTGGAGCCGGAGATTGCCGGATTCCGGAATGTGGCGTGCGACGACCCGTGCCATGGCCGGCGGGCCAGCCCAATAGCTCTTCTGCGCGTTAAAGATCGCCACGTCGTTTGGCCGCCATTGCGCGAGGGTGAACGGTCCACTTCCTGCCGAGTTGGCCGACAGCCACGCGCCGGCGAGATCGCCGTTCGCCTCATGCGACAATGCCGTCTTCTTGTCGATGATGCCGATCGAAGAGCCAGCGAGAGAATAAAGCACAAGATCGGTATTGACGGCGTGTGGCAGTTCGATCTCCAGCGTGTGCCCGTCTTTGGCCCGGACGAGCTTGTCCACGTTTTCGGGCGTGAAACCCCAAAGCGCGACATCGGTGGAGCCGACTTGCCCCATCTTGATGACGCGCTGGATGGACCATGCGGCGTCTTCGGCCGTGACCGCATTGCCGCTTTGGAAGACCGCGTCGTCACGCAAGGTTAGCGTAATGAGCCTGCCGTCTTCCGAGACAGTCCATTTTGTCGCAAGCATCGGCTTCAGCGTCTTAAGATCATCCGGCGACAACTGGACGAGGTTGTCATAAAGGTTGGAGATCAGCTCGGAGACCGTGCGGGCATTGTTCTGCGCCGGATCGAGCGTACGAATACCGGTGAGATTGGTACCGATCACCAGCATGTTCGGCGGTGACGCCGCAAAAGACGGCTGTGCCGTGACCAAAGCACCGGCCAGTGCAATCGTCGTCAGTAAGTTCTTCAGCATCTCAAGACCTCCCTCTGGTGGCGCAGTGGTTCAGCGCCTCTTGCCTGCCTGAATTAGTGTCGAACTCAGCCCGCCGCCTTAGCGGGAAGGCCGCAGATCTCCAAGCCCGTGGATGTCGCCTGCAGCCTCCCAACCTTGGAGCAAGCGAAACAATTCTTCGCGATCCGTTTGATCGAGGAGTGGCAGACCCGGCACGCGCACGGGTCCGACGTCGAGGCCGGAATGCGTCACAGCCTCCTTCACGACCGTCACATTCGCACCATTGCGGAATTTCGTGCGCATGCGTTCGAACGGTTCGAGGCGGTTGATGATGGCGCGTGCGGCAGCGAAATCGCCCTTGGAGAGCGCATCGTGGACGGCGAGCGACAATTGCGGGGCAACATTGACAAGGCCGGATGTGAAGCCACGTGCGCCAGCGGCAGTGAACGACAGCGCCCAGCTCTCCGCAAGACCGCAGACGAACAGCGCCCCCGCCGGATCCGACGCCGCAATGGCCCTCGAAAGCAGCATCAGATCCGGCGTCGCGAACTTAATGCCGGAAATGTTGCCGTGACCGGCAAGACGGACCATGTCATCGACATTGAAGCCATCCGCCCGCACATAGGCAACCAGCGGCAAAGGCGAAGCGTCCGCAAGATTGCAGAAATAGTCGATCTGAGCCGACGGTGCAGCAAAGGGATCGACGGGCTGGTGCGACATCACCGCAGATGCGCCGATCTTGGCGGCATCCTTCGCCATCCCGATTGCTTCGCGCAGCGACCTGCCGATCGCCGCAGTGACCGGCGCCGTGTTCTCAACGCCGGAAACCGCCGCTTCATGGACGCGGCGGATCTCTTGCGGCGTCAGAGCATAGAATTCGCCGGTGTTTCCCGCAGCAACAATATTGTGGATGCCAGCGGCTGCCACCCTCCGGTAGACCATTGCGGTGATTTGCGGTTCGACTTCGCCATTTTCGTCATAGGCCGTGACCGGTACACCCGACACGCCCATCAGCGCCTGACGCATGGTTGCAATGCCCATCTTCTTCCCCTTTCCATCAATTACCGAAGCGGAAGGGCGGCAAGCCCTCGGCGTCCACGTCGAAAGCAACGACCGTGCCCGCTTCGAAATGTCCGCTGCGGTTGGTCGACAGGCTCGTGACGAAGAGCGTCCGCATGTCAGAACCGCCAAAACAGGGCATCGTCGGCGCGGCGATCGGCAGAATGTAGATCTCGAGGATTTCACCGGCGGGAGAAATCCGGTTAAGCCGGCCCGCGGAAACGCCCGCACTCCAATAGTAGCCGTCCCGGTCGGTTGCGCCGCCATCGGGCCGGCCTTCCTCCTCCGAAAAGACACGAAGCCGGCTGGCGTTTGCGAGCTCGCCTTTTTCCGGATCGAAATCAAAAGCCTGCAGGAAACATTGGCGGCTGTCGGAGTGATACATGCGCCGGCCGTCTGGTGACCACGCAAGCCCGTTGGAGCTGGTCAGCCCTGTCGCGACGGTCCGTGCGCTGCCGTCCGGCCCCAGGCGGTAGAGCGCAGCGTCATTGGTCTGCGGCTTGGCCTCGCTCATGGATCCCACCCAGAAATGGCCGTCGGGGCCGACCTTCCCATCGTTGAGACGACAGTTGACGCGCCCCACCGGATCGCACAAAAGCTCGAAGTCTCCGGAAACGGGATCGAAAAGATGCAGGCCCGTTCGTAGTGCGACCACTAAAGGCCGGTCGCGGCAAAGCCCAAGGCTGCCGATCGCGGACGGCATGTCAAAGCGATCGGCCTTTCCTTGCGGCGAGATCCGGATGACGGCTGGCGCTTGTATGTCGACAAGCCAGAGCGTACCGCTCTTTTCGTCCCAAACCGGCGATTCGCCCACTCCCAGCGGCTGCTGCAGCACCGGACGGACTTGCGGACGGACGATCCGCGGCGCCGTCATGGAACCGTCTCCGGGCTCTTGGCCAAACCCTCGGCATTGCGCATGCGGATGTTGCCGTCGTGATTGGTCTCGCAGAACGCTCCGCCCTGGAACGCGAGGGCGACCGGCCCTTCGGACGGCTCTTCGATGCGAGCATGATCACGAGGCCGGTCTTGCGGCTGGTAGCCAAGTCTGGTTGCCAACTCGTTGTTCCACCAACTCTCCTCGGCGTCGGAAACGCCATAGACGACGGTTGCGGCGATGAGGGGGTGGGTAAGGCCGATTCCGACCAGTTGCGCCAGGTCACGTGCACTGATCCAGATTGCCACGGACCGCTCGCTGGCCGGATAGGTGCCCGCGTTGCCGATGCGGATGGAAAGAGTGCGAATGCCGCAGGTGTCGTAATATAACCCTGCCACCAGTTCGCCCCAGCACTTGGAAACCCCGTAGGGGCTGTCCGGACGCATCGGATCCAGCGGCGAGACGAGCTGGCCGCGCGGATAAAAACCGGTCACATGGTTGCTTGAGGCGTAAACCACCCGTTCAACCTTGTTGATCCGCGCCGCTTCATAGAGATTGTAAGTGCCGAGGACATTCGCATCCAAAATAGCGCGCGTGTCGACGCCGCTTGCTATTCCGGCCAGATGAACTACGCCGTCAACCTCTTGCAGGGCAGCATTTGCCTCATCGCGCTTTGCAAGATCGGCTCTCACGAAGCTTTCGTTCTTGCCCAACGCTGCAGGCTCGTCGATGTCGATCAGACGCAGGTGCTCGGCATGCGGCCGAAGAAGCGGCCTCAGCAATGTGCCTACGCGCCCGGCAGCGCCTGTGAGGGCCAGCCGTTTCATCTCCCTTCCTCCCATTGTCGCTCAAACGCCCTGGAACATGCGGGCGCGCGCATTCAATATGTGTCTCTTCATAGCGTCGTGGGCCTCGGCTTCGTTTCGCGCAAAGATCGCCGCCACGATGACCGCGTGTTCATCCTGGACGCTGCGTATCTGTTCGGGCGTCCGTTTGAGGCTCAAGCTTCGCGTCACGGAATGTCCGATTGCGAAATGCGGCCTGAACCATTCGCGTACCGTGATGTGGAACTGGTTCCCAGTCGCCATGGCAATCGCATCGTGAAGCGCCTGATCCTCCTCGGCGCCGAGCTTGCCGTCCCTCAGACATTGTTCAATCGCAGAAAGGGCAGCCGTTATCCGCTCCTTGTCGGCTGGTTGCCAGTTGCGTGCGGCAAGTTCGGCAGCCTCGGCCTCCAGGCCGGCGCGGAACTCGAAGAAACGCTGCACGTCGGCAAGCGAGCCGACCGGGACCATTTTCAGCATGGACGAGTCCGGCCGCTGCCGCACATAGGAGCCCGACCCCTTGCGCGAGACGACCAGTCCGTCGACCCTTAAACGCTCGAGCGCTTCACGCACGACCGGCCTCGATGCGCCAAACATGACGGCAAGCTTCGATTCCGGCGGCAGCCGTTCATTCACCGGAAAGTTTCCGTCCGCGATCATCCCCACGATCTTCTCGTAGATGATGTCGCTGAAACGTGTTGCGCCCCTGTTGGGATCGGCAACGGGCGACAGTTTCATCATCGTCCTTCTTTCTGCCGCCAGGCAGCAAATTCCGCAGAGGCCCCATCACCGGGAGCGTAAGGTCCGGATATGCTCTGCCCGGCCCGCATCCGCTCTTCGTAATCTTCGAGGGCCGTTTGCACGAGGGCCACGTTCGCGACCTCCTGCGACATTGCCGCGAGAATGGCAACCACATCGTTGTCGCCGAGCATGGCATCACCCGGGCGGACGGCCACAGCACGACCGACCGGGCGCGGCGCCTGCGCATTGATCTTTTCAACGCCGCGAATGACGACGTTTCGCAAGCCGCGCTTCGACAGCACTACCGTCAGCGCCGCTGCCGGCACAGGCTTCAGTTTTTCGCGCGCAGCACCCGGCAGATCCACGTCTTCGCACTCCCCCCGCGACGGTCTTTTGCGGTGACTACAACCACTTTCCATGTTGAAGGGCTACTAAATCTGTCATTATCTGTCAACTCTTGTAATTATTTGAGAACCTGTCTATGGTCGGCTCATGGCCGCTGAGAAGGGCGTCTTGCGCCGAGTTGGGAGCTCGTCGCGCCGGTTCACACCAGCGTCGTTCCGGCACAAAAAGGGGAGGAACTTCGATGCGCGATGAAATATTGTCTCGCGGCGTGACCAGGCGCGCCGTGCTCGGGGGCATGGCCGGTGTGGCAGCTCTGTCCATTGCTGGACGCGTCGTTGCGGCAGGCGGCGAGGCGCCCGCATGGGCGCAGCTTGCCAGGGACGGAAAGCTGCCGCCGCTTGCCGAACGGTTACCAAAGAAGCCGATGGTCGTGACACCTTTCGAAAAGGCCGGCACCTATGGCGGAACGCTCCGCCGCGGTCTCAGGGGCTCGTCCGACCATAACGGCATCCTGCGCATGGTCGGCAACCAAAGCCTCGTGCGCTGGAACCTAGAATTTACGCAAGTTATGCCCAACCTCGCTGAACGTTGGGAGATCAACGACGACGCCTCGCAATTCACCTTCCACCTGATCGAAGGGGTGCGCTGGTCCGACGGTCATCCTTTTACTGCCGACGACATCGTCTTCGCCATTGAGGATTGCGTCAAGAACAGCGAGCTCTACAGCTCGACACCTGCGCAGCTGTCTGTTGCCGGCAAGGCCGTCAAGGTCGAGAAGATCGATGATTTTACGGTGAAGTTCACCTTTGCAGCGGCAAACGCGCTCTATCTGGAAAACCTCGCGACACCGCTTGGCCAGCATCCGACACTCTTTGCGAAGCACTACTGCAGCCAATTCCTGCCGAAGTACAATCCCAATATCGCCGAAGAGGTGAAAAAGGCAGGCGTGGGAAGCTGGACCGATCTCTTCCGCGCACGTTGCGGCGATATCGAAATCCCGTCGCGGTGGGGCAACCCCGACAAGCCGACGCTCGATCCATGGATTGTGAAGGAGCCTTACAGCGGTGGCGCGACGCGCGTCGTCATGACCCGGAACCCCTATTTCTGGCAGGTCGACACCCAGGGCAACCAGCTTCCCTATATCGACGAGATCAATTTCAGCATCTCGCAGGACGTGGAGTCGCTGATGCTGAATGTCATCTCGGGAAAGATCGACATCCAGGAGCGCCATATCAGCGTTCTTTCAAACAAGCCGACACTCTCCCAGAACATGGAAAAAGGCGGCTATCGGCTGCTGTCGCTGGTGCCTTCCGCCTCCCAGCAGTGCCAGATCTATTTCAATATGACTCACAAGGATCCTGCCCTGCGCAAGATGTTTGCCGACAAGGCGTTCAGGCAGGCGCTTTCGCTTGCAATCAACCGGCAGGAATTGATCGACATCGTCTATTTCGGCCAGAGCGAAGCCTATCAGGCCGGCCCCCGCCCGGAACACCCTTGGTACCATGAAAAGCTCGCGCGGCAGTTTAGCGAATATGATCCTGATAAGGCCGGCGCGATGCTGGATCAGGCCGGTTACAAGATGGATGGGAGCGGGTTGCGCCTCCGGCCCGACGGCCAAAAGGTGTTTTTCGCAGTCGACGTCATTCCCACGCTCTATCCTGATCTCGTTGACGCCCTGGAGCTGGTCAAGGCGCATTGGGCGCAGATCGGCATCGAGATGAAGGTCAACACGATCGAGCGCGCCCTCTACTACACACGCGGCGACGACAACGCGCATGATGCAGCAGTCTGGCCGGGTCCCGGCGGTCTTGATCCGATGCTTGACCCGCGCGACTTCTTCGCCTTCCACCCGCAAGGTTCGCGCTACGCCATTCCGTGGTCGCTCTGGTATACGTCGAACGGCGCACGCGGCGAAGAACCGCCGGAAAGTCAGAAGAAACGCATGAAGCTTTTCGACGACGCCCGTTCCACCGCCGATCTCTCCAAGCGCGGCGCAATCATGACGCAGATCTTCGACATTGCGGCTGACGAATTCGAGACAGTGGGTCTCTGCCTTGCCGTCGGCGGTTTTGGCATCATCCGCAACAACCTGCACAACGTTCCAGAAAAGCAGCCCGACAGCTGGTCCTGGCCAAATCCAGGCCCTGCACTGCCCCAGCAATTTAGCTTCACGAGCTGATTTTGCCGCTCCAGCGCCGTCCCTTTGCGGGGCGGCTCTCCTTTCAAGCGCGCTGCCCGCAGCTCGGGAGCGGTGTTTAATGCAAGAGACGTCTCATGCTGGTCTTCATCGCTAAACGCCTTCTATGGATGGTCCCATCCCTTTTCGCCGTCAGCTTCCTTGCCTTTGCGCTTATCCAGCTGCCGCCGGGAGATTACGTCACGACATATATAGCGACGCTTGCGGCATCGAACGAAGTCATCGATCAGAATACTGCGGCGCAACTGCGTGAGCGCTTCGGCCTCGATGACCCGATGCTCGTGCAGTATTTTAAATGGATATGGGGCATCCTTTCCCGCGGCGACTTCGGCATCTCCTTTGAATGGCAGCAACCGGTCTCTGGCCTCATTTGGGAGCGCATGGCGCTGACGCTGGTGCTCGCTCTTTCAACACTCATCGCCACCTGGGGGATCGCATTGCCGATCGGCGTCTTTTCTGCCGTGCGCAAATATTCGATCGGCGACTATTTCTTCACCGCCTTCACCTTCCTCGGACTGGCTATTCCGTCGTTCCTGCTGGCGCTGGTGCTCATGTATATCGCGGCTGTCGAGTTCGGCCAGGATGTCGGAGGCCTCTTTTCATCCGAGTTCGAGACTGCGCCCTGGAGCATCGCCAAGGTCCTCGACCTTCTTTCGCATATATGGCTTCCCGTCATAATTCTGGCCGTGTCTTCTACCGCGAGCCTGATCCGCGTGATGCGCGCGAACATGCTCGATGAACTGCCGAAGCCTTATGTCACCACGGCACGGGCAAAAGGTCTTTCCGAGTTCAGACTGCTCGTGAAATACCCCTTAAGAATCGCGCTCAACCCGTTCATCTCGACGATTGCCTGGCTCCTTCCAAACCTGATTTCCGGCTCCGTCGTCGTGGCCATCGTCCTCAATCTGCCGACGGCAGCGCCCTTGTTGCTGCAGGCGCTGATGGCACAGGACATGTACCTGGCTGGCGCCTTCGTGCTGCTGATCTGCGCGCTCACGCTGATCGGCTCATTGATCAGCGACATCCTGCTTGCGCTAGTCGATCCCCGCATCCGCTTGGAATAGGGAGACCTCATGGCCGACATTGCAGTCACAAATCTTGCGCCGGATCGCGCCGCTGTCGCCTCGCAATGGCAGCTCATCTGGTGGGCTTTTCGTCGGCACCGGCTTGCCATGGTAGCCCTCGTCGTCACCCTCTTGATGTACATCGTTGCCGTCATTCCGGGCTTCTTCGCCATCAACGATCCGAACCTGCAGAACGCTCGGGCGACCTTCCATCCACCGCAGAGACTGCACCTCATCGATACCGGCGATGGGATTTCCATTGGCCTTCACTACTATCCGCTGAAGCTTACCCGCGATCCGCAAACGCTTGCCGCGATCTATAAGGAGGATAGGACGAAGCGTGTCGACGTCCGGCTGTTCGGGCGCGGCTATGAATATTCCGTGCTCGGCCTTTTCAGCACCAACATCCATCTGCTCGCTTCATCCGAGAAGACCTCGCCCCTTCTTCTGTTCGGAGCGGACAGGCTCGGGCGCGACGTCTTCAGCCGGACGGTTCAAGGGTCTCAGATCTCGCTGTCGATCGGCCTTGTCGGCGTCTTCTTCTCGCTGATGCTCGGCATCGTCCTCGGCGGCATTTCCGGATATTACGGCGGCCGCATCGATTTCTTCACGCAGCGGCTGATCGATTTCGTCCTGTCCCTGCCGACGATCCCGATCTGGCTTGCGATGGCGGCGGCCCTGCCGCAGGGCTGGCCAGCAACGCTTCAGTACATGATGATTACCATCATTCTGTCGCTGACCGGCTGGGCGCAGCTTGCCCGTGTCGTGCGTGGTCGCTTTTTGTCCTTGCGCACCGAGGAATTTGTAGCCGCCGCAAGACTCGATGGTGTTCGCGAAAGGCGCATCATCTTTCGTCACATGCTGCCGAGTTTCGCAAGCCACATCATAGCGTCGATCACGCTTGCCGTGCCGGCGATGATCCTTGCGGAAACCTCCCTCTCCTTCCTGGGCCTTGGCCTGCAGCCGCCGACCATTTCCTGGGGTGTCCTTTTGCGCGAGGCTCAAAACATACGTTCAATCGCTACGGCGCCGTGGCTCTTCATGCCGGGGGCGGCCGTCGTCGTCGCCGTCATGGCGCTCAACCTTCTCGGCGACGGCCTGCGTGATGCGGCCGACCCCTATAACAAATGAGGCCGGCATGACTGACATGGTTCCCATCACCGGCGGCAGACCGCTCCTGCAGGTGAACAACCTGACCGTCGACTTTGCCTTGCGCAACGGCGTCTTTCGCGCAGTTGACGATCTTTCCTTTTCGATCGATCCGGGAAAAACCCTCTGCGTCGTCGGCGAGAGCGGTTCCGGCAAGTCGGTGACGGCGCGTTCCATTCTGCAGATTGTAGACGCGCCCGGCCGCATCGCCGCAGGCTCTATCGTGCTGAACGGCAAAGACGGCCGTCCCGTTGATCTCGTCAGTCTCAGCCCGCGCGGGCGCCAAATCCGCGCCATACGTGGTCGCGATATCGCGATGATCTTCCAGGAACCTATGTCGTCACTGTCGCCGGTGCACACGGTGGGCGACCAGATCATCGAAGCCCTCCGTCTTCACACCAGAATGAGCAAGGCGCAAGCACGCGCCGAAGCGATATCCCTCCTGCAGCAGGTGGAAATTCCCTCCCCGGAAAAAGCGGTCGATCGCTATACCTTCCAATATTCGGGTGGCATGCGCCAGCGCGCCATGATCGCAATGGCACTCGCATGCAAGCCTCAACTGCTCATCGCCGACGAGCCGACCACGGCTCTGGACGTGACCACGCAAGCCGAAATCCTTGACCTGATTGCCCGGCTGCAGAAGGCCTATGGCATGGCGGTGCTCTTCATAACGCACGACATGGGCGTCGTGGCGCAAATCGCCGACGACGTGCTTGTCATGCACAACGGCGTTGCGAAGGAATATGCGCCGGTCGAGCAGATCTTTCATGCGCCGAAAGACAGCTACACCCGAATGCTGATCGGCTCCGTTCTGAAGCTGGAGGCCAAGGCCGAAATCAGGCTGGCGAGGACGCCGCTCGACAAGACGGCAGCGCCCATCCTCGAACTCCGCAACGTCTCAGTGGATTTCGGCGAGGTCAAAGCGCTCGACGACATTTCCATTTCGCTCCTGCCACGCGAGACGCTCGGCATTGTCGGCGAAAGCGGCTCAGGAAAGACAACGATGGGCCGCTCGATCATGCGCCTCATTGATCCGACGGCGGGCGAGATCGTCTATCGCCGTGCCGATGGTGGCATGATCGATCTGGCGACGGCGAAAGGACAGATGCTTGCCATGGCCCGACGCGAACTGCGCATGGTGTTCCAGGATCCTTTCGGCTCTCTCAATCCCCGCATGACTGTCTCTCAAATCATCGGCGAGCCGCTGCTTGTCAACGGCGTCGCGAGCGGGCGGGCGCTCGACGAGCGCGTCTGCCACCTGATGGAACAGGTAGGTCTCGATCCTGCGAGCCGCGAACGCTATCCGCATGCCTTTTCGGGGGGCCAGCGTCAGCGCATCGGAATTGCCCGGGCCATTACGCTCAACCCGCGCGTCATCGTTGCAGACGAAGCGACCTCGGCGCTCGACGTATCCGTCCGCTCCCAGGTGCTCGACCTTTTGATGCGGCTGCAGGATGAACTCGGCCTTGCCTACATCTTCATCAGCCACGACATCGGCGTCATTCGCTACATGTGCGACCGTGTCGGCGTGATGTACAAGGGCCGGCTTGTCGAGGTCGGGGATGCGGACAAGGTCTGCAACACGCCCGAGCACGCCTACACGCAAGCCCTCATCTCCGCCATTCCGCGCCCCGACCCGCGCGATCGCGATCACTCGCGGCGTTTCCGCTACGTCGAACCAGGCAATTTGAAGAACGGGAGTTCTGTGCGATGAAGATCACCGGAATTAGAACCTTTCTCATGCATGCGGGCCAACCTGACCCCTCGAAACGGGCCTTGGACACGCGCTCGCGAGACGACGCGTCCAAAATGCTTCCGGGCACCAGAAACTGGCTGTTCTTGAAGCTCGATACCGACGAGGGCATCACCGGCATCGGTGAATGCTCGGGCTGGCCGCGGGTCATCGAGACGGCAATACACGATCTCGCACCACTCCTTATCGGCGAGGACCCCGCCAATATCGAACGGCTCTGGCAGAAGATGCATATCGCCATGATGGGCCACGGCATGCTGGGAACAGTTGGCGGCGGCGCCATGACCGGCATCGACATGGCACTTTGGGACATTAAGGGAAAAGCCCTCGGCGTGCCGGTCTGGATGCTGCTCGGCGGCAAGGTGCGCGACCGGATCCCGATCTACTCCCATGCAAACACCCCCGAGCGGGCGCTTGCAGCCAAGGAGCGCGGTATCAAGGCGATCAAGTGTGGCGGGGTGGCCGATCCGGTCCGCAAGGTCGCTGCTTTGCGCGAGGCGGTCGGCAACGATATCGACATTGCGATCGATCTGCACGGACCGCCATGGCTGACGCCTGCAGATGCCTGCCGGCTGGTGCGGGCATTGGAGCCTTACGAACTCTTCTGGGTCGAAGATCCGATTGCCCCTGACAACACCGATGGCTATCGGCGTATTCGCGATGCGGCGCACGTGCCTTTGGCGGCCGGCGAGCGTTCGGCGACCATCTTCGGCGAACGGGAACTTATCGAAGAAGAACTGGTCGACGTGATCCAGCCGGATACCGGCCGGGCTGGCGGCATTACGCAGATGAAGAAGATTGCGGCAATGGCCGAGGCGCACCATATCCAGGTGGCACCGCATTCCGGCTCGCTTGGCCCGGTCGCCGAATATGCGGCCCTGCACGTGCTTGCTGCGATCCCCAACGCCCTCATCCTCGAGCGCATCGATGACGACTGGGATGGCCGCCGGCAGACGATCGTACCTCATCCCGAGCAGGTCGACGGATTGATTGCAGTTCCTGATGCGCCGGGGCTCGGCTGCGACATCGATGAGACGTTCGTGGCTCGCTTCCCAAGTGGCGGCAACGTCTCGATACCCGTGCCGGAGGATGCCGGCTCGTACAATCCCGGAACCTACAACGAGCATCTCTATGTGCAGACACGTCTGTCGCGCCGCGCCTATTTCAATCGGTAGAAGGACAACAAGATGAAGATCGACCGCATGCGGGCTTTCATGACCCGCGACAAGGACCGTCCCCGCGTCATCGTCGCCCTCGACACGGATGACGGCCTGACAGGATGGGGCGAATGCTATAACCATGGTCCGGACAAGGCGCTTCCGCCGCTCTTGGATTATCTCTACGCCTTCCTGTCCGGCCAGGATCCGACACGTGTCGACTATCTCGTGAATCTGCTCATCCAGCAAAGCAGATTTCCGCCAGGCGCACTGGGGCTGGCTGCAATCTCCGCCCTCGATCACTGCCTGTGGGACCTTGCCGCCAAAGCCGCAAACGTTCCCGTCTACAAGCTTCTGGGTGGCGAAGTGCGCGATCGCATCAAGGTCTATGCGGGCGTCTATACGGCACCGGATGCGCCGGCGGCCCGCGACGAGTTCGACCGTCTGAACGCTGAATGGGGTTTTACCGCTTTCAAGCTCAGCCCGTGGCGCATCGACATGCACGCCCATCGCTGGGGCAACGTCGTCAAAGCCTCGGCGGACTATTTTCGCACACTGCGGGAAACCGTGCGCGACGACTATGAGATCGCGTTTGATGCGCACGCCAAGATCTTCGAGCCGATTGCAGCCCGCCAGCTCGGCAATGCGCTGGCACCTTATGATCCGCTGTTTTACGAGGAACCGCTTCGTCCGGAAAACATCGAAGCCTGGGGTGACCTCAAGCAGGGGCTCAACTGTGTGCTCGCAACCGGGGAATCGCTTTACAATCGAAATGAATTCCTGCGCCTGCTGCAGGTGAAGGGCGCCGATCTGATACAACCCGACATCTGCGTGGTTGGCGGCATCAGCGAAATGCGGCGGATTGCGTTTCTCGCCGAGGCTTTCTTCGTCGGCGTGGCACCCCACAACCCCATGGGCCCGCTGGCGACCGCGGTCAACGTTCACTTTTCGGCTGCCGCCCAGAACTTCCGCATTCTCGAATACCGATTGCCGAAGGGCCAGGCCTATGTCTATGGCGGCAACGACATAGAAAGGCGGCAGGGCGAGACGCGATATGTCGTCGATCCCTATCTGCCGAAGGACGGCTATCTGGAACTGCGGCCCGATCGGCCGGGCTGGGGCGTGGAGATGGACGAAGGGGCAATGACTGAGGAAGGTTACGTTCATTGGCAACGGCGCGTCCCGAAACGGCCAGACGGCTCCTATGCCTTTGCTTGAGAGCGAGGCGCGTTCCAACAGCCGCCGGCTGACCGCCGCCACCCGGCGGTCAGCCGCCGCCTGCGACATCATTTTCATCACAATCACAATAAAATGCTGGTTCCGCGCTGAACCCTTCGTCAGGGATGCCGTGGAAGGCAAAGGTCACCCCAGGGCATTTATAAGATTTTTATATTGGCGCTCTTCGCCCCGTCTCGAACCTTTATGCGGTTCGGCCGCATATTGACGCCCGAGAGATCGACAAGATCATCTCCACGCCAGAAAGCATGAAAGGTGTCGTTTTTCGAAACGGTGCCACTCGTCTTGTCTGACTCCAAAGGACAACAATAGGAGCCAAGATCGATGATGGACATCATCCTGCTCGGCATCGCGGTAGCATTCTTCGCACTTTGCTTTGCCTATACCAGCGCCTGCGACCGGCTCTGAACGGAGAAACATCATGACGCTCGATTATATCCTAGGCGGTGCGGTGACGGTGTTTCTGACTGTCTATCTCACCTACGCCCTCATTCGCCCCGAGCGCTTCTGACTAGGAAGCAGCCGGGTACTGAAAGTTACTTCCCATGACCCTCAACGGATGGCTTCAGATCCTGCTTTACTGCGGGATCGTCCTCGTGCTCGTCAAACCGCTCGGCGGCTACATGACGCGTGTCTTCAACGGCGAGCGCACGTTCCTCTCGCCGGTCCTCGTTCCGATCGAACGGGGGCTTTATGCCATTGCCGGCACCAGCGAGCGCGAGGAACAGCATTGGACCTCCTATGCTTTTTCAATGCTGCTTTTCAATTTCCTGGGCGTACTCGTGCTTTATGCGTTGATGCGGTTGCAGGCCGGTCTGCCCTATAACCCCGCCGGCATGAGCTCCGTCCCGCCGGACCTGTCGTTCAACACCGCCGTCAGCTTCGTCACCAACACGAACTGGCAGAATTACGGCGGCGAAGGCACAATGTCCTATCTTACGCAGATGGCAGGGTTCACCGTTCAGAACTTCGTGTCGGCGTCAACCGGCATCGCCATCGCCGTCGGTTTGATCCGCGCCTTTGCGCGCGCCTCCGGCAAGGCGATCGGCAATTTCTGGGTCGATATGATCCGCAGCACGCTCTATGTGCTCCTGCCGCTCTGCATCGTACTGACGCTGGTCTATATTTATCTCGGCGTGCCGCAGACGCTCGGCCCGTATGTCGAAGCGACGACGCTTGAGGGCGCTAAACAGACGATCGCTGTTGGTCCCGTCGCCTCGCAGCTCGCAATCAAGATGCTCGGCACCAATGGCGGCGGTTTTTTCAATGCCAATTCCGCGCATCCCTTCGAAAATCCCGATGCCATCTCAAACCTCGTCCAGATGCTCTCGATCTTTGCGATCGGCGCAGCACTGACCAACGTCTTCGGTCGCATGGTCGGCAACCAGCGTCAGGGCTGGGCGATCCTTGCCACCATGGGCATCCTGTTCGTCGTCGGCGTTGGCGTCACCTACTGGGCAGAGGCCGCCGGTAACCCGCTGATGCAGTCCTTCGGACTGGTCGGCGGCAACATGGAAGGCAAGGAAGTCCGCTTCGGCGTCGCCCTGTCCTCGCTCTTTGCAGTTATCACGACCGCCGCTTCCTGCGGCGCGGTCAATGCGATGCATGGCAGCTTCACCGCACTCGGCGGGATGATACCGCTGATCAACATGCAGCTCGGCGAAATCATCGTAGGCGGTGTCGGTGCAGGCTTCTACGGCATCCTGCTCTTCATCATCGTTGCCGTTTTCGTGGCAGGCCTCATGGTCGGCCGCACGCCGGAATATCTCGGCAAGAAGATCGAGGCGAAGGAAATGAAGATGGCTGTCCTTGCCATTCTCTGCCTGCCCTTGGCCATGCTCGTCTTCGCCGCGATTGCCACCGTGCTTCCGTCGGCCGTCGCCTCAGTCGGCACGGCGGGTCCGCACGGCTTCTCGGAAATCCTCTATGCCTATACGTCGGCTGCGGCAAACAACGGTTCGGCTTTCGGTGGCCTGACGGGCAACACCCCCTGGTACAACATCACGCTCGGTATCGGCATGCTGATGGGCCGCTTCCTGGTCATCATTCCGGCACTCGCGATTGCTGGCTCGCTGGTCACCAAGAAGACGGTCCCGGCCTCGGCAGGCACCTTCCCGACCGATGGTCCGCTCTTCGTCGGGCTTCTGAGCGGCACCATCCTGATCGTCGGCGGCCTCACCTTCTTCCCGGCTCTGGCCCTCGGCCCGGTCATCGAGCACCTGATGATGATCACCGGTCAGACCTTCTGAGGTGAAGACATGATCCTTCGCCACAGACTTCGCAAATCCTTCAACTCACGTCCCGGTTTGCCGGGACGTGAGGGCGAGCGGATGGCGCGTGCCTCCAACATCATCCTCGTCATGATGGCCGGCCTCCTCGTCATCCTCGCCGCCCTTAGAATTTTCCATGGCTGACCAGAAAGCCGGTCGCCTCACCTCGTTTCAAGCTGGAGTCTCTTATGAGCCAGGCAAAATCCGCGAGCATCATGGATTCTCGCATCCTCATTCCGGCCGTAGGCGCCGCTTTCAAGAAGCTTAACCCGCGCACGCTTGCCAAGAACCCCGTCATGTTCGTCGTGGCCACGGTTTCCGCCCTCACGACCATCCTCTTTATCGGCGACCTTGTAGGCGGCAGCGCAGACCTGGGCTTCTCATTCCAGATCAATCTCTGGCTCTGGTTCACGGTGCTCTTTGCGAACTTCGCGGAGGCTGTCGCCGAGGGCCGCGGCAAGGCGCAGGCGGACTCACTGCGCAAGGCACGCACCGAAACACAGGCCAAGCTGCTCACGGCCAATAACGGCACCGGCTACCGCATGGTACCCGGCACGAGTCTGAAGGTCGGCGATCTCGTCCTCGTCGAAGCCGGCGATATCATCCCGTCGGACGGAGAAGTCGTCGAAGGTGTGGCCTCGGTCAATGAAGCCGCCATCACGGGCGAATCTGCCCCGGTCATCCGAGAATCGGGCGGCGACCGCTCGGCTGTTACCGGTGGCACGCAGGTGCTTTCCGACTGGATTCGTGTTCGCATCACGGCGGCTGCCGGATCGACCTTCCTTGATCGCATGATCTCGCTCGTCGAAGGTGCGCAACGCCAGAAGACACCGAACGAGATCGCGCTCAATATCCTGCTCGCAGGCATGACGCTGATCTTCGTTCTTGCGACCGCAACGATCCCGAGTTTTGCGATTTATGCGGGCGGCTCGATCCCGATCATCATCCTCGTTGCACTCTTCGTGACATTGATCCCGACGACAATCGGCGCCCTGCTCTCGGCGATCGGAATTGCCGGCATGGACCGCCTCGTTCGCTTCAACGTGCTCGCCATGTCCGGCCGCGCCGTCGAAGCCGCCGGCGACGTGGATACACTGCTGCTCGACAAGACCGGCACGATCACCCTCGGCAACCGTCAGGCAACCGCCTTCCATCCGGTCCGCGGTGTCTCCGAGCAGGAGCTTGCCGACGCAGCCCAGCTCGCTTCTCTTGCCGACGAAACGCCCGAAGGCCGCTCGATCGTCGTGCTTGCCAAGGAGAAATACGCAATTCGCGGCCGCGAGATGGCAAGCCTGAAGGCACATTTCGTACCCTTCACCGCCCAGACCCGCATGAGCGGGGTCGACATCGAGGGCTCATCAATACGCAAGGGCGCTGTCGACGCAGTGCTTGCCTATGTCGGCTCCGGCTCAGCCTCTGTCTCGGGCAACGCTGCCGTAGCCCTGCGCACCAATAGCGATGTGGTGAGGGAGCTGCAGACAATTTCCGACGAGATTGCCAAGGCCGGCGGCACGCCGCTTGCCGTTGCCCGTGACGGCCGTCTGCTTGGCGTCATCCAACTCAAGGATATCGTCAAGGGCGGCATCCGCGAACGCTTCGCCGAATTGCGTCGCATGGGTATCCGCACCGTGATGATCACCGGCGACAATCCGATGACCGCTGCTGCGATCGCCGCAGAAGCCGGCGTTGACGACTTTCTGGCCCAAGCCACGCCAGAGAACAAGCTGACGCTGATCCGCGAGGAACAGGCGAAAGGCAAACTCGTCGCCATGTGCGGCGATGGCACCAACGACGCACCAGCCCTTGCCCAGGCCGACGTCGGTGTCGCGATGAATACCGGCACGGTCGCCGCCCGTGAGGCGGGCAACATGGTCGACCTCGACAGCGATCCGACGAAACTCATCGAGATCGTCGAAATCGGCAAGCAGCTGTTGATGACCCGCGGCGCGCTGACGACCTTTTCGATCGCCAACGATATCGCCAAATACTTCGCCATCATCCCGGCGATGTTCCTGACCTTCTATCCGCAGCTTTCCGCACTGAACGTCATGGGTCTGTCGTCGCCGCAAAGCGCTATCCTGTCGGCAATCATCTTCAACGCGCTGATCATCATCGCGCTGATCCCCTTGTCGCTCAAAGGCGTGCGCTACCGCCCGATTGGTGTCGGCGCCCTGCTTTCCCGCAACCTTTTGATCTATGGTCTTGGCGGCATCGTCGTCCCGTTCATCGGCATCAAGGCGATCGACATGCTGATCACCGCTGTCGGCCTCGCATAAGGAGTACGAGCAATGTTGAAACAACTTCGTCCGGCAATCGTCATGATCGTTGCCACCACGGCCATCACCGGCCTGCTGTACCCACTCGCCATGACGGGCGCCGCGCAAGCACTCTTCCCGGCGCAGGCAAACGGCAGCCTGGTCGAGAAAGACGGCCAGGTGATCGGCTCGACGCTGATCGGCCAGGCCTTTACCAGCGACACGTATTTCCACGGCCGTCCTTCGGCGGCAGGTGACGGCTACAATGCTGCAAGTTCCAGCGGTTCGAACCTCGGCCCGACCAGCCAGAAGCTGATCGACCGCGTGAAGGCCGACTACGAAGCGGCCAAGGCCATCAACCCTGGTGCAGAGGTCCCGATCGATCTCGTGACCGCCTCTGGAAGCGGGCTTGACCCGCATATTTCGCCGGACGCCGCCTACTTCCAGGTGCCGCGCGTCGCCAAGGCTCGCAACATGGACCAGGCCGCGGTGAAAGCCCTGGTGGACAGCGTCATTCAGGCTCCTGAACTCGGCATCCTTGGCGAGCCCACCGTCAATGTTCTGGCATTGAACCAGTCCCTTGATGCTTCTATGACTCAGTGACGGTTGAAGGCCCCCGGAACGCTCGCAGGCGCTCCGGGGCTTGCTGACAGAGAAAGATTGCGCGAATGCCGGACGACAGAAGCGATCAGGCCGCAAGGCCTTCTCCCGACGCGCTTCTCGAGAAAGCGCGCGCCGAAATGCGCGGCCGTCTGAAGATATTTCTTGGCGCCGCCCCTGGCGTCGGCAAGACTTATGAAATGCTGGTTTCCGGACGGGCAAAGCTTGCGGACGGCGTTGACGTTGTCGTCGGGGTGGTTGAGACGCATGGCCGCAAGGAAACGCAGGCGCTGCTCGACGGCTTCCGTATCATTCCGCGGGCGAAGGTCCAGTATAAGGGCCACACCCTGGAGGAGATGGATCTCGACGCCATCCTCGCCCGCAAGCCGGATCTCGTCCTCGTCGATGAGCTCGCCCATACGAACGCAGAAGGCAGCCGCCACCCGAAACGATATCTCGATGTCAAGGAGCTGCTGGACCGCGGCATCGATGTCTATACGACGTTGAATATCCAGCATGTCGAGAGCTTGAACGACGTCGTTTCGCAGATCACCCGTATCCGCGTTCGCGAGACCGTACCGGACTCGGTGATCGACTTGGCTGACGATATCGAGATCATCGATTTGACGCCCGACGACCTGATCAAACGCCTGCACGACGGCAAGGTCTATGTGCCGAAAACGGCCGAACGCGCGCTGAGCAACTATTTCACGCCCGGAAATCTGACGGCACTTCGTGAACTCGCATTGCGCAAGACCGCACAGCGCGTCGACGACCAACTCGTCAGCCATATGCAGGCGCATGCCATCTCCGGTCCCTGGGCTGCCGGCGAGCGTGTGCTGGTTTCGATCGATCAGCATCCGCGATCAGCCTCGCTGGTGCGTTATGCTACGCGCATGGCTTCGCGGCTGCGCGCGCCGTGGTCAGCGGTCTATATCGAAACCAATCAGTCGATCAGTCTGACAGAAGAACAGCGCGATACGATCGCTGCCACGCTGCGGCTCGCCGAGCGGTTAGGCGGCGAGGCTGTTACCCTTCCCGGCAGCGGGGTTGCCGAGGAATTGCTTCGCCACGCAAGCGCCAACAACGTAACACATATTGTGGTTGGATCACCCGTGAAGGCGACATGGCGCCAATGGTTTCAGCACTCGCCGGTCGACGAGCTGATCCGGCGAGCCGGTGGTATCAGCGTTCACGTCATCTCCGGCAACGAGAAGGACGGCAATGCAGGCCGCGGCGTCAAGCCGGCACCCGCATTGCCGGCCTTCAACATCAAGGCCTATCTGCTTGCAACGATCTACGTTGCGGCAGCACTCGCCTTCAGCACGGTGCTCGATCAGGTTCTGGACGTGCGCAACCTTGCTCTCGTCTTCCTGATGGCCGTCCTCACCTCCGCGGTACTCCACGGCTTGCGGCCCGCGCTCTACAGCTGCATTCTGGGCGCACTTGCCTTCAACTTCTTCTTCCTGCCGCCGCGTTTCACCCTGACGATCAGGGATCCTGAAAGCGTGGTCGCCTTCTTCTTCTTCATCGGCGTTGCCGTGATTGCGAGTAATCTCACAGCGACCGTTCAGCGCCAGGCGGCGGCCGCTCGACAGCGTGCGCGCACCACCGAGGACCTTTATCTTTTTTCCCGCAAGCTTGCGAGCACCGGCACGCTCGACGATGTACTCTGGGCAACGGCCTTTCAGATCGCCTCGATGCTTAAGGTGCGGGTCGTCCTGCTCCTGCCCGAAGGCGGAACGATTGCGGTCAAGGCCGGATATCCGCCGGACGATACGCTGGACGATGCCGACATCGCCGCAGCACGCTGGGCCTGGGAACACAACCATGCCGCCGGGCGCGGCGCAGACACGCTTCCCGGCGCGAAGCGCCTTTATGTGCCGCTTAGAACCGGACGTACCGCCGTCGGCGTCATTGGCCTCGACAGCGACCGCCGCGACGGTCCACTCTTTACGCCTGAACAGCAGCGGCTCCTGGATGCGCTTGCCGATCAGGCAGCACTTGCCATCGAGCGTATACAGCTTGTCGCCGATGTCGATCGCGCCAAGCTTGCCGCCGAAGCCGATCGCCTGCGCTCCGCCCTGCTGACGTCGATCTCGCACGATTTGAAGACCCCGCTCGCAGCAATTCTCGGCGCCGCCGGCACGCTGCGTGACTATTTCGGTTCCATGCCGATGGAAGACCGAAACGACCTTCTGGCGACGGTCATCGATGAATCCGAGCGGCTGAACCGGTTCATCGCCAATCTGCTCGACATGACGAAAATCGAATCCGGAGCCATGGAGCCGAACTATGGTCTGCACTATCCCGGCGACATCGCTGGCAGCGCGCTGAGACGGGCCGGCAAGATCCTTGACCGTCACAAGCCTGAGATGATCATTCCGGCTGACCTGCCGATGGTGCGCGTCGATCCGGTGCTCTTCGAACAGGCGCTCTTCAACCTGCTCGACAATGCCGCGAAATATGCGCCTGAAGGTTCGGCGATCCGCATCGAGGGATGGGCCGACGCCGGAGAGGTCGTCATTCAGGTCGCCGACGAAGGCCCAGGCATTCCACCCGCTGACCTGACGCGCATCTTCGACACCTTCTACCGCGTCCGCAAGGGCGATCAGGTGCGCGCCGGAACAGGCCTTGGCCTTTCCATCTGCCGCGGCTTCATAGAAGCGATGGGCGGCACGATCTTCGCCGGAAACCGCAAGGACCGCTCCGGTGCCATCTTTACGATCCGTATGCCAAAACCCAATGACATTCCAAAACTGGACGAACTCAAATGACCGGTTCAGCCGTGAAAATTCTCGTCGTCGACGACGAGCCGCCGATCCGTAAACTGCTTCGTGTCGGGCTCAGCGCGCAGGGCTACGAGGTTCATGAGGCGCCGAATGCCGCCAGCGCCCACCAGGCGGTAAAGGATAGTGAGCCGGATCTCATCGTTCTGGACTTGGGGCTTCCCGACAAGCCTGGCCATGATCTGCTGCGCGAATGGCGCGAGGATGGCCTTTCCATGCCCGTCGTCATCCTCTCCAGCCGCACCGACGAGACAGGCATCGTCAAGGCGCTTGAAACCGGCGCCGACGACTACGTGACGAAACCCTTCGGCATCAACGAGCTCGGGGCCCGCATTCGCGTGGCGCTCCGCCACCGGCTGCAGCAGCAGGGAGAAAAGGCAATCTTCCAGACAGGCGGTCTTTCGATCGACCTCGTCAAGCGGATCGTCAAGGTGGACGACAGGGAGATCAAGCTGTCGCCGAAGGAATACGATATCCTGCGCGTGCTTGCCCAGCATGCCGGCAAGGTGCTGACGCATCAGTTCCTCCTGAAACAGGTCTGGGGGCCGGCTGCCGACGTTCAGTATCTGCGCGTTTACGTCCGTCAACTGCGGCAAAAGGTGGAGCAGATTCCGGACCAGCCGCAATATATCACCACCGAGACCGGGGTCGGCTACCGGCTCAGAGAGCCGGATTGAGTTCCGGCATCTTATCCTGCCAATACGACAACGGGAAAGACATGAACCTCGCAGACATCATCCGGCCGGAGCATACCTTCATCGGCGTCTCCGTGACGACGAAGTGGCGCGCGCTGCAAAATCTCGCCGAAAAGGCCGGCAATGCGTTTGACATTGAGGAAAAGACGACCCTCCAGGCGCTGGAAAGCCGTGAAAACCTCGGCTCGACTGGCATCGGCAACGGCATTGCCGTACCGCATGCGGCGATCGCCGGCATGACGAGCCCGCGCGGCCTTCTGGTGCGCTTCGCCCAGCCGCTGGACTTCGAGGCGATCGACGATCTGCCGACGGATATCGCTTTCTTGCTGCTTTTCGGAGAAAGCAACCGTGGCGAATATCTCAACGTGCTTGCCGCCATCGCGCGACGCCTGCAATCGGAAGGCGTCCTTCAGTCGATGCATAAGGCGAGAAACGTCGATGAGTTCTATTCGAGTTTCATTGGAGATTCACGGCCATGAGCGAGCGCGGCTTGAGTGCCGCGCTTTGCGTTTGTTGATCCGAGCTTAGAAATCGTGTTGCATGCGGCGCGGGCCTGTCATCGATTGCACGGATCGCGATGTTTTCATCGGTGTCATGGCGAGTGGGCCGAAATGGTGCTTTTTCTGTAACGGCACACGATCGGTGACGGTCGGGACGTCCGTTTCAATTTCGCCAGCGGAATGGGATGGGTTTCTAAAAGCACATCAGGAACCGGAAGAACTTTCGTTTCGTTATACGACCAAGTTGATAGAGTTTAAGTAGAACGAAGGAGGTTCCCCATGCCGTCAATACGGATCACCCGATTCCTCGCGGCCGCTGTCTTTGCAAGCAGCGTCGCAATCGGCGCCACTGTCCCGGCTTTCGCCGATCAGACGCTTCTCAACGTGTCTTACGATCCAACGCGTGAATTGTATAAGGATTTCAACGCCGCCTTTGCCGCAAAGTGGGAGAAGGACACCGGCGAGACGGTCACGATCCAGACCTCGCACGGCGGTTCGGGTGCCCAGGCGCGTTCCGTCATCGATGGTCTTGAGGCCGACGTCGTGACCCTCGCACTCGAAGGCGACATCGATGCGATCGCCAGCAAGACCGGCAAGATCCCAGCCGACTGGAAATCCAGATTCCCGAATAATTCGGCGCCCTATACCTCCACGATCGTTTTCCTGGTTCGCAAGGGCAATCCGAAGGGTATCAAGGATTGGGGCGACCTGATCAAGGATGACGTTCAGGTCATTACGCCGAACCCGAAGACTTCGGGCGGCGCGCGCTGGAATTTCCTCGCCGCCTGGGCATGGGCCAAGCAGGCAAACGGCGGTGACGACACCAAAGCGCAGGATTTCGTAACGAAGCTCCTGCAGCACGTTCCAGTTCTCGATACCGGGGCTCGCGGTGCAACGACGACCTTCGTCCAGCGCGGCCTGGGCGATGTTCTGCTTGCCTGGGAAAACGAAGCCTATCTCTCCTTGGAGGAGCTCGGGCCGGACCAGTTCGAGATCGTCACGCCGACCTTGTCCATCCGCGCCGATCCGCCGATTGCGGTCGTCGACGGCAATGTCGATAAGAAGGGCACGCGCAAGGTTGCCGAAGCCTACCTCAACTATCTCTACTCCGACGAAGGCCAGAAGATCGCTGCAAAGCACTTCTACCGCCCGAGCAAGCCGGAGGTCGCCGACAAGGCGGACATTGACCGCTTCCAGAACCTGAAGCTCGCAACCATCGACGACTTTGGCGGCTGGAAGGAAGCACAGCCGAAATTCTTCGGTGATGGCGGCGTATTTGACCAAATCTACAAGCCGGCCCAATAATACCTCGCATGAAAGCACATAGCCCCACGCGGTGGCGGTTCAAACGGCCGAGCGTCATTCCAGGTTTTGGAATGGCGCTCGGCCTTACCTTGACCTGGCTCACCCTTTTGATCCTCATCCCCCTCTCGGGCCTCGCCTGGCGTTCGAGCGAGCTTGGCTGGGACAAGTTTTCGTCCATTGCATTCGATCCGCGCACGCTGAGCGCGCTTCGCATCAGCTTCGGCGCGGCTTTTGCCGCGGCCTGTCTCAACGCCGTTTTCGGCGTCGTCCTTGCGTGGGTGTTGGTGCGGTACCGTTTTCCCGGCAAGCGGGTGATCGACGCTATGGTCGATCTGCCTTTTGCACTGCCGACCGCGGTTGCCGGCATCGCCCTGACGACGCTCTATGCGCCGAACGGCTGGATCGGCCAGTTCCTGACACCGCTTGGCATCAGGATCGCCTTCACACCGGTCGGCATCGTCGTCGCCCTCGTCTTTGTCGGCCTGCCTTTCGTCGTGCGTACCGTGCAGCCGGTGATGGAAGAGATCGACAAGGAGGTGGAAGAAGCTGCCGCAACGCTTGGTGCCAATCGCTTCCAGACGATCTTCCGTGTCCTTCTTCCAGCCCTCGCGCCTGCCGTGTTGACAGGCTTTGCATTGGCCTTTGCACGCGGGGTCGGCGAGTACGGTTCGGTCATCTTCATCGCCGGCAACTTGCCGTTCAAGTCAGAGATCGCGCCGCTTTTGATCGTCATCAAGCTGGAAGAATATAACTACGCGGCCGCGACAGGCATTGCGGCAGTCATGCTGATCATCTCATTCATCATGCTGCTCGTGATCAATCTCATCCAGAGCTGGAGCAGGCGGAGGTACGGGAATGGCATCTGACACGATCCCTCGCTCAACCAAGGTCCGCTCGGTCGTCACCGAAACGAGGTTTGCCCGCTGGACGCTCATCGTCCTGTCGCTGGTCTTCCTGCTCCTTATTCTGCTGCTGCCGCTTGCGGCTGTCTTCGTCGAGGCCTTCCGCAAAGGCGGGAGTGCTTTCTTCGAGGCGCTGCAGGACGCCGAGACTTTCTCGGCGATAAGCCTGACGCTCATCGTCGCCGGTATCAGCGTGCCGTTGAACCTATTTTTCGGCGTCGCGGCCGCATGGGCGATTGCCAAGTTCGAATTCAAGGGCAAGGCCATCCTGACGACCCTGATTGACCTGCCTTTCTCCGTCTCGCCGGTTATTTCCGGCCTCGTCTTCGTGCTGCTTTTCGGTGCCAATACCTATCTCGGAAAATGGCTCGACGCGCACGACATCAAGATCCTCTTCGCAGCGCCCGGACTGATCCTTGCCACAATGTTCGTCACCTTTCCCTTCGTCGCGCGCGAACTGATCCCGTTGATGCAGGAACAGGGAACGGCGGATGAAGAAGCGGCCCTGTCACTGGGTGCCAGCGGCTGGCAGACCTTCTGGCATGTGACGCTGCCCAACATCAAATGGGGCCTGCTTTATGGCGTGCTGCTTTGTAACGCCCGCGCCATGGGCGAGTTCGGCGCCGTCTCAGTCGTCTCCGGTCACATCCGCGGCCAGACGAACACCATGCCGTTGCAGGTGGAAATTCTCTACAACGAGTATAATTTCACCGGCGCTTTTGCCGTTGCAACATTGCTTGCCTTGCTTGCGCTTGTGACCCTTGTTTTGAAGACGCTGCTCGAAATGCGATACAGCGAAGAAATCGCTGCCAGCCGGCGGCACTGAAGGAAATAGAATGGAAGTACGCGTTCAAAACTTGCGCAAGGAATTCGACCGCTTTCCGGCGCTCCATGACATCTCGCTCGATATCCGTTCAGGAGAGCTGATCGCGCTGCTCGGTCCATCCGGCTCCGGCAAGACGACGCTCTTGCGCTTGATTGCCGGCCTCGAAAGCCCGACCGAAGGTCTGATCTACTTCGGCGACGAAGATGCTTCGAAAAAGACCGTGCAGCAGCGCAATATCGGCTTCGTGTTTCAGCACTATGCTCTTTTCCGCTACATGACGGTGCTCGACAATATCGCCTTCGGGCTGAAGGTGCGCGATGCAGCGCGCCGCCCCACAAAGTCCGAGATCCGCAGCCGCGCGCTGGAACTGCTGGATCTCGTGCAGCTTTCCGGTCTGGAAAAGCGCTATCCGGCCCAGCTCTCGGGCGGTCAGCGCCAGCGCGTCGCGCTCGCGCGCGCGCTTGCGGTAGAGCCGAACGTACTGCTTCTCGACGAGCCTTTTGGTGCGCTCGACGCCCAAGTGCGAAAGGACTTGCGCAAATGGCTTCGTGAGATTCATGACCGCACCGGTCACACCACGGTTTTCGTCACGCATGACCAGGACGAAGCGATGGAACTTGCCGACCGCGTCGTCGTCATGAGCCAAGGCGCGATCGAGCAGGTCGGCACACCGGACCAGGTCTACGACAATCCGAATTCGCCCTTCGTCTTCGGTTTCGTGGGCCAGTCGAATTGTCTGGATGTGCGCGTTGCCGGGGGCGAACTTTGGTTCGAAGACCGTCCCCTTGGCTTGAAGGCGGACAATGAGAGGGACGGCAGCGCGCAGCTCTATTTCCGACCGCACGACATCGAACTGCGCGACGGCTGCGGTGGATGCATCGCCGGTCTGCTCGTCTCCAGCCGCCGCGTTGCCGGTACGCGCCATATCGAGGTCAACATCGGCAAGGATCACCCGTCGATCGAGCTCGAATTGCCGCCCGAGCAAGCTGACAGCCTTGACCGCAACCGCATCGCCTTCCGCCCCAAACGCTGGAAGCTGTTCAGGAACGCCTAACGATCCTTGCCCACTCCAAAAGGGGGAGAATGGCCAAAACCCGAACGTTCAAATGTATTGCCATGCCCCTCTCCAATATATTGCCGGCGGCTTCAATGAGAGCCGCCGCACTTATATATTGCGCATTTCCTAATTTAGCGGAATATAGATCAACCGTACGCGGCGAAACGTTTCGGCAACCATGTGTCAGATGGAGGGGTTCATGTCTCTCGCGATCAACGATACCGCACCGGATTTCCAGGCAGAAACGACCGAAGGCAAGATTGGGTTTCACGACTGGATCGGCAATTCCTGGGCTGTCCTGTTTTCGCATCCCAAGGATTTCACGCCGGTTTGCACCACTGAACTGGGCTACATGGCCAGGATCAAACCCGAATTCGACAAGCGTGGCGTGAAGATCATCGGCCTGTCGGTCGATCCTGTCGATCGCCATGCCGGTTGGGCAAGCGACATCCAGGAAACGCAGGGCGCTGCACCGAATTTCCCGATGATTGCCGATACCGATTACAACGTATCGAAGCTTTATGGCATGCTCCCCGCAGCAGTCTCCGGCGATCCGACAAAGCGAACGCCGGCCGACAACCAGACGGTGCGCAACGTCTTCGTCATTGGCCCCGACAAAAAGATCAAGCTGATCCTCGTCTATCCGATGACGACCGGCCGCAATTTCGATGAAGTGCTGCGTGTAATCGACTCGCTGCAGCTGACCGCCAAGCACAGGGTCGCCACACCGGCGAATTGGAAACAGGGTGAGGATGTCATCATCGCCGGTTCGGTAAGCGACGACGAGGCCAGGACGATCTATCCGAACGGATGGACCGCACCGAAGCCCTACATCCGGATCGTCCCGCAGCCAGAGGCATAGGTGCGACATCCGGTGGAGCGATCTGCAAAAGGGAGGTGCCGATGATCTTCCGCCAGCTCTTCGACAGTGTCTCCGGCACCTACACCTATCTCATCGCCAGCCGAAAGGGAGGCGAGGCGCTCATTATCGATCCAGTGCTCGAGAAGGTCGACCGCTATCTCAAGCTGGTAGAGGAGCTCGACCTCAAGCTGGTCAAGGCCGTGGATACTCATCTGCACGCTGACCACATTACCGGGCTGGGTGCGCTGCGCGACCGGACCCATTGCGTGACAGTGATGGGCGAGCAGACGCTTGCCGATGTCGTCTCCATGCGCGTCACGGAAGGCGACCGCGTGGCGATTGAGGGACTGAGCCTCGACGTCCTTTACACACCGGGCCATACGGACGATTCCTATTCATTCCTCATGAATGGCCGCGTTTTTACGGGCGACACGCTGCTCATTCGCGGCACCGGGCGTACCGATTTCCAGAACGGCAATCCGCTCCAGCAATATGACTCCATCTTCAACAAGCTCCTCAAACTGCCTGACGAGACCCTGGTCTATCCGGCGCACGATTATAAGGGCGACACCGTTTCCACCATCGGCGAGGAGAAGCGCTTCAATCCACGCCTGAAGGTCAGATCAGCCGACGAGTACGCCGACCTCATGAATAACCTGAAGCTTCCAAATCCGAAGATGATGGATGTGGCCGTGCCTGCAAATATCCATATCGGCCTGCATCAGGACGAGATTGCACGCAAGGGCTGGGCCGTCTCGGCGGCAGAGGTCTTGGCGCTGAGCGGGCGTCCCGACATTGCAATCGTCGATCTGCGTGAGAAGGGAGAACGGGAAAAACATGGAACAATTCCTGGCTCCTTGCATGCGCCCTATCCGGACTTGCAGGAAAACGTCAGCACCGGCGGGATGTTGCATGAACTGGCAGAGGCGACCGGCAAGCGCATCGTGTTCTACTGCGCTTTCGGCGAGCGATCAGCAATGGCCGTCCAGGCAGCCCAGGATGCCGGCTTGGCCAGCGCCTGCCACATCGAAGGCGGCATCGATGCCTGGAAGAAGGCGAACGGGCCGGTGATCCGATAACCTACCTGAGGCATTCGTGGGCCGCCACGGCGATCGGTCGAGGCGGAAAAGATACGTCAGCCAGCCCTATTTCCCTCGCCGTCGAATAGATGCAGATGCTGCGCCGGAAAGGATACGCTGACTTCGGGCCCGGCCGTCAGCGCTTCGCGATCCAGCGTGAAGACCTTGAAAGGCAGGCCATGCAGCGACAGATGCAGGATGATGCCGAAGCCGGTCGGTTCGACGAGCTCGACCTCGGCACGCATTCCGCCTTGATCCGACATGACCACATGCTCCGGGCGGATGCCGAGCGTGACTTTCGCGCCGCTCGAAAGGGCAAGCGGCGCCGACAGCCGAACAAGCGTCCCGTCCTTCAGCCTGACCCCGCCCGCCTCGCATGTCGCATCCAAGAAATTCATGCCGGGAGAACCGATGAAGCCCGCGACGAAAAGATTGGCGGGCCGATCGTAAAGCTCGAGGGGGCTGCCGACCTGCTGCACCACGCCGCCATGCATGGCGACGATCCGGTCGGCGAGCGTCATTGCCTCGATCTGGTCGTGCGTCACATAGATTGAGGTCGCCTTCAGGTCGGCATGCAGTTTCTTGATCTCAGCACGCATCTGTTCGCGAAGACGTGCGTCGAGGTTCGAGAGCGGTTCGTCGAAAAGGAAGGCCTTGGGCTGGCGAACGATGGCCCGACCCATGGCGACACGCTGCCGCTGCCCGCCCGAAAGTGCCTTTGGCCGCCGTTCAAGCAGCGGATCGAGGCCGAGCTTGGAGGCGGCATTTGCAACGGCGCTCGCAATCTTTTCCTTCGCCGTCTTCCTGAGCCTTAGGCTGTAACTCATGTTGCCGGCGACGTTCATATGGGGATAAAGCGCGTAGGACTGGAACACCATGGCGATGTCCCGGTCTTTCGGATGCAACTCATTGACCCGGTTCCCGGCAATGCGGATTTCGCCGCCAGTGACCTCTTCGAGCCCCGCGATCATGCGCAGCAGGGTCGACTTGCCGCAGCCCGACGGGCCTACGAGGACGACGAATTCACCATCCTTGATCTTGAGATCAACGTCATGCAGCACCTGGACGTGGCCGTAGGCCTTCTTGATGTTCTGGATATCGATCGATGCCATGTGACTAACCCTTGACCGCGCCGGCCGTCAGGCCCTGGACGAGATAACGCTGAATGAGCAGGAAGAAGAGGCCGGCTGGAACGAGTGCCATGACACCCGCCGCCATCATCTGCCCGAAATCCACGGAGAATTTCGAAACGAATGTAAGAAGGCCGACCGGAAAGGTTGCCGCGTCATTGCCGTTGATAAGCATCAGCGCGAAGAGCAGTTCGCTCCAGGCCGCGGTAAAGACGAACCCGAGGGTTGCCGCGATCCCCGGCAACGTCAGCGGCAAGATGATCTGCCGGAAGGCCGTGAACAGCGTCGCTCCGTCGATCATCGCAGCCTCCTCGAGATCCTTTGGAATGCCATCGAAAAAAGATTGCATCAGGAACGTCGCGAAGGGCACGTTGAAGGCGGTATAGACGACGACGAGGCCGGTCAGACTGTTCGTCAAGTGCAGCGGCGAGAGTATCTTGAAGATCGGTGCGACGAGCATGACCAGCGGGAACATCTGCGTCAAAAGCATCAGCGCAACGATCCAGTATTTCGCGCGGAAATTGAAGCGCGACAGCGCATAACCGGAAAGCGACGCGCAGATCGTCACCGCCACCGCCGTCGAGGCCGACACGATGAGGCTGTTCTTGAAGAAGGTTGGAAAGGCACTGTGCTGAAGCACAAAGGAATAATGTTCCCATGTCGTACGCGACGGCCACATGCGCACGCCCTCGCTATAAAGCAGGTCGTTCGGGGTGACCGAGACCTTCAGAAGCCAGAAAAGCGGAAAGAGCGCGAAACCGATATAGCAGAGGATTGCCAGCCGATGGGCGGTGGTCGCAACGGTGGATCGTCTCATCTATTCAATCCTTCAGCAGGGTCTGCCGCAGCAGGATGATCAGCATGGAATAGGCAAGCAGCAGTGCGAGCAGAACCAGTGCGATCGCCGAGGCATAACCGAAATCGAGCCGTCTGAACGCCTGGGTGAAGATATAGCTGGCGACGATCTGCGTCCGGTCCGCCGGCCCGCCGCCAGTCATGACGACAATGAGATCAGCAAAGTTCGATACCCAGACGGTGCGGAGCAAGACGGTGATGGCAATCGTCGGTGCAAGGAAGGGAAGCGTGATCGAACGGAAGCGCTGGACCCAGCCGGCGCCATCGATCGATGCGGCTTCGTAAAGATCGCGAGGAATTGCCTGAAGCGCTGCGAGCAGCGTGATCGCGAAGAACGGGATGCCCCACCAGACATTGGCGATGATCGGTCCCCACATCGCATATTGCGGATCAGAAAGAATGTTGCCAGGCGCGCCGGTCAGCCCGAGGCCGAAGAGCCAGTGCGGAATGGGCCCGATCACCGGATTGAAAAGCCAGGCCCAATTGAGGCCCGCAAGGAAGGACGGAACCGCCCAGGGCAGAAAGACGAGTGCCTGCACGATGCCCCTGCCCCAGAACGGCTTATCGAGCAAAAGCGCCAGGATGAGCCCGAAGATGAACTGCAAGATCACCGAAGCGCCCGTCCACCATAGCGTATTGCGAAGCGCGCCGTAAAAGGCCGCATCTTTCGAAAGGGCGCGGAAGTGCTCAAGCCCGATGAAACCGCCGGAAAATGGGTTCAGAAGCTGGATATCGCGAAAGGCGTAGGAAATGCCCACCGCCAGCGGCGCCAACATAACCGCGATGATGAGGATCAGCGACGGTGCGCTGTAGAGATAGGGCTCCGAGGCATCTGCAAGACGCTTCAGCCACGGCCTGCGATCGTGGCGCCTGTTCAACGTGTCGGCGATCATAGTCATCGGCCAAATTCCGGTTCGCGGCGCTGATGGCGCCGTCTGTCTCGTCGGGAAGAATCGGCGGCGGATCGCTCCGCCGCCCCTGGCTCCTACTTTTTGGCCAGGAACTTCTGCTGCGCCTTGGTCAAGTAGTCGGCCCACTGATCGGCCAGCTCCTTCGGCGTAATGTCGCCAAGAAGTGCCTGCTGCGAGGTCTTGATCGCCAGCGAATCCTTGAAGAAGGCGAATTCTTCGAGGTAGGTCGGCATGACGGTCGGAACCGTGTTCGGGTCAGCCAGTTCCTCGAACCAGCCCCTGAACTGGTCGCCGGCATAGAAGGGATCCTTCTCGGCCGCAGTATAGGCCGGCAGAGCGCCGATCTTCTTGTTCCACTCGATGTTGCCTTCCGGACCTTCAAGCGTTGCAATCAACTTCCAGGAAAGGTCCTTGTTCTGGCTCGTCGTGAACATCGACCATCCCGCATAGCCGATCGTGGGGAAGGATTTGCCGTCCGGCCCCTTCGGCAGCGGGATGACGCCGAAGTCTTCCTTCTTCATGCGCTCGGCAATGGCAATCAGAGCATCCGGATCCTGGTCGAGAAAGGCGCAGGTGCCGGAATAAAAGCCGGCAACGACCTCATTAAAGCCCCAGTTCACACTGTCCTTCGGCGCATAGCCCTTCTTGTAGAGGTCGACCATCCACTCGATGCCCTTTGTCCAGCCGGGGCTGTTCATGGTCGAAGTGCCGTCTTCGTTGAAGTACTTGTTGTCGCCTGCCATGGAGGCTGCAAAGATCATCCAGCCATTCAAGCCGCCCGGGCCGCCGCGCATGCAGTAGCCGTATTTTCCGGAGATCTTGGAGACCGCTTCGGAGGCCTTGGAAAATTCGTCCATCGTCTTCGGCGGTTCGGCAACGCCTGCTTCCTGTAGCAACTTCTTATTGTAGAACATGGCACGCAGATAGAAGCCGTAAGGCAGCATATAGGCCGTATCCTTGACATCGCGCCCGAGTTCAAGCGCGCGCGGCGTCAGCTCCTTGGTGTGCTCCCACTTTTCCAGATAGGGTTCAAGACTTTCAAGCATGCCGTTGTTGCCGTAGAGCGAAAGCCAGGTGTCCGGCATTTCCATCACGTCCGGCGTATCGCCCGCCGACACCATTGTCGCGAACTTCTGGAAGGCTTCGTTCCACGGTAGCGAGATGATTTCGACCTTGGTGCCCGGGTTTTCGGCCTCGAACTTACCGACGATCGATTTGAGGGTCTCGGTGCGCTCCGGGCTGGTGATGACTTCGACGAGTTTCAGCGTCGTATCGGCAAAGGCCGTGCCTGCCATCATCGCTGCGAAGAGCGTTGCGGTTATCAGTCTCTTCATGCTCATTCCCCCTTTTCGGTGTTCTTTCAGTTGACGGTTATGAAGCGGCGGCAATCGCCTCTTCGATATCCCCCCACAGTGCCTCGGTTCCTTCGAGGCCGACATGGAGGCGTACGGACCGCGGATGAATGCCAAAGGCATGCGCGGAATTCGGCTGCGCTTTCTGCTGGAGCACAACCTCGCCCGGTACGATCAGGCTTTCATGCCCACCCCAGCTTACACCCAGTTTGAAAAGCTTGAGGTGGTCGGCAAAGGCGCGGATATCGACACCTTCGCGGAAAATGAACGAAAAGAGCCCCGATGTGCCGTTGAGGCCAGTGGGCAGACGATTGGAAAGTCCCGGATGACAGACCTGCTCGACGACATCGAATTTCTGCAGGCGCTGGGCGATGGCCATCGCCGCAGCCTCGTGGGCCTTCATGCGAAGCGGCAGCGTCCGCAGGCCGCGGATGAGAAGCCAGGCGTCGAAGGGCGAAAGCTTGGCGCCGAGATAGGGATAGGCCTCGGCCTTGATGCGCGCGATCATCTCCTTGGAACCGGCAATGACGCCGGCGACGACGTCGCTGTGGCCGCCGAGATATTTTGAGGCCGAATGGATAACGAGATCGACCCCTAATGTCAGCGGCCGTTGGAAGAAGGGGCTCGCCCAGCTGTTGTCGATCATCGTAACGGCGCCATGCCGCTTGGCGAGCGCCGCAAGCGCGCCAACGTCATGGACCTCCATGACCCAGCTCGTCGGGCTTTCCATGTAGAAGAGCCTCGCACCGGGCAGCGCCTTGGCGACTGCCTCCTCGTCGCGCCCGTCGACATAGGTGACCTCGATCCTCATCCGCTTCAGGATCGTGCCAAACAGGCGGAAAGCATCTGGATAGACGTGCCTGACCGCTACGATCCGGTCACCGGGCTCTACAAAGCTCAGGACCGCCGATGAGATCGCCGCCATGCCGCTCGCAAAGCCGAGGGCATCTTCCGCGCCCTCGAGCTTGGCAAGCATCTCCTCGAACATCCGCACAGTCGGATTAAGCCCACGCGTATAGATCGGCCGCACCTTCTCGCCGCGATAGGAAGCGATCATGTCATCGTAGTCGGAGAAGGTGAAAAGCGACGTCTGAAAAATCGGCGGAACGACCGCATCAGCGAAGTTGCCCTCGTCATGGGCGGTGATCAGTGAAGCAAGCTCGAAGGGTTCCAAGCCGTTGCTCATTTGGACATTTCCTTGATGTCTTCCTCGACAACCTCGAGGATTTTCAATGTTTCTTCGCGGGCAGCCTCGGCGTCCTGGGCAACGATGGCGTTGAAAAGCGTGCGGTGGAACGGAAAGGACCGGCGCGCAAAGTCTTCCCGGTCGAATGGATGAGTCCAAAAGCGCTCGAACGTCTCGCGCATCTGCTCAAGAAGCTGGCCGAACAGCGGGTTATGGGTTGCGTCATAAACAGCCATGTGAAAGGCGAGGTCTTCGGGACCGGACGTGCCCTTCGCTTGGTGCACGCGCTCCATTTCATCGAGCTTCTCTTCGATGACGGCGAGGTCCCTGGCCGTTCTGCGCCGCGCAGCCACCATGCCTGCTTCGCATTCGATGCCGCGGCGAACCTCCAGCGTCTGCAGAAGGACATCACGAAGATGCGCCGTGTCAAGTGACAGCGGCATGTGGATGGTCGCCTTGGAAACCGGCTTCAAGAGATAGGTGCCGCTTCCCATGCGCGTCTCAATCACTCCAAGCGCCTGAAAGTGCCGGATCGCCTCGCGAATAGTCGAACGACCCACAGCAAGGGCTGCCATAAGTTCACGTTCGGCAGGCAGCCTGTCGCCTGCCTTAAGCTTCGCCGCCTCAACATAATGAGCCAGCGCCTCAGTCACCTGACGCGCACGATCCATGGCGGGAAGCGGCCGGATCAGGGGGGTATCGCCGACATTTGCCTTCATGGTTCCCCAGTTGACTTCTTAAAGCAGCAGCTTTTCAAATTGGTCTGACGTCTTAGCATTTCGCAAAGAACCTGTGCCGTCAAGGTGGGGCAGCTGAAGTAGATGAACCCGCTCCCCCACAATGTCCTTTTGCACCTCCAAAAGGGCCTCAAAGCACCAGTAACGATAGCCCGGTGACAGATAAAGACCGACGATTTCGCGGATCTTATCGATGAACAAAGGGTCGCTGGAAAGCTTGAACGTCTCAGTGCGATGAGGCTGCAAGCCGAAGGCGTCCATTTCCGGCGGATCGTCGTGTGCGAAAAGCCTGTGGCCGCTGCCATCGAGCGGATCGACCAATGGTCGCATCGCTTGGCGTTGAACGCAGCGTGCGCTCGATCACAGCAGCAATCTGATCGTCGTGTCAATCGTCCGGCCGACCAGGGCGAACTTCGTCGAGCAGACCATCGAGCCGATCTCTAAGAAAGCGTCGTCTCCATTTGCCAACCGTATTTCGATTTCGCCGGCTCCACCCGCGTCAGGCACCCGACCCGGCCGAGGCAATTCATGGTAAGCGGCACAATTCTCTGCCAGATCACGCCCTGCGGACGCGTGCCGCCCGTGTCATTCCACGACTCGCAGCACCGCAACCGGCTGCCGTTGCCCAGCCCAAGACGCATCCCGCTGCCCCCCAGATCAGCCCTGCCAGATCGACTGGAACCGCTGGAACGAAGTCATTCCAAGTGTTCTTGGCAAGTGTCAGGTCGGGGCGGCGCAGCAGCAGCAATGGTCTAGTGACTGGAGGCTCCAGTGCCAACTCCCGCTGCTGTGCCGAAAGCCTGTCGTAACGCTCGAATATCCGGCGCATCGCGTCGCCTTGATTACGGAGGAAGACTTCAGGAGAGGCTGCATATACGCTGAGGGCCTCCTGACGGTCGAGGCCGTTTTGGACGGCCTGGGAATCAAATGCATCGACGATCTTCCTCAATTCGTCCAGGGCCCCACCGATGCGCTGGCGGTACTGTTGGGCAAATTCAGGTCCTTGCGAGAAAACGACGCCACCCAGTAGCACCATGACTATTGTCAACATTCGTGCCAGAAGTCCCATCCGAAGCCTCGCGTGGTTCAATATCGAAACGGCGCGATCCACGGATGGTTGCGTGGTGAGCGATGAAATTTGTCAGATCCTTGCGTGCGTGGCGGCTTCCTGGAACTAGATTGCCACCATCGGTGTTCTTGGTACAAGGGAGATTGCCATGAGCACCAACGACACGAACGCCACTCGGGAACAGCGCCGTCCAAAAGACGTCAAGCCGGTGCCCGAGAAGCCTGATTCCGCTAACAAGGAGTCGATGGCACCCGCGGTTCCGCCAGCCGGTACGCGGGACGAGAACGAGCGACCTATCGTCGACCCGGTGACCGGCGTCGCCCTTTGATCCGTCATGAAATCGGTAGCTCCGTGCATATCCGAATATCGGCCTTGAAGTCGCATTGGGCGCGGCGGCGCACAAATTGGCTACTCTGGTAGGTGCCGCATTTGCGACGCCCAGCCGGTGGTGCGAGCCGACATGATCGTCTTGTCTCTACAGTCAATATTTCTAGCACGCGTCGTGCATCGGCGAGGCCCATCCGGAATTGCTGTTGTGGTTCGATCCTTTGCTCCGCGGTCTCCCTGCGACTATGCCGCTATGCTAATATATGAAGCCTCGCGAGCTAAAAATTGTGAGGGGCGTCTTGAGCGCGAGTAGGCTCAATTTCGGACGTCAGAAAAGTTCAGCAGTCGCCTTGAACCTGAGAGGACAGGCAGGTGGACGTTGCCAACTGGTTGCGCTCATTGAAGCTCCAGCAGTACATCGATGCGTTTCGAGACAACGCGATAGATGGTGATGTCCTGCGTGACCTAACAGATCAGGATCTGCGCCACCTGGGTGTCTCAGCGCTCGGCCACCGCAAGAAGCTTCTTGACGCCATCAGGATATTAAGAACACCTCGCGACGAGGATCGGCCGGCCCTGGCACCGCGCAGGGTGGATAGCGAGCGTCGGCAGGTAACTGTAATCTTTGTAGACATGGTTGGATTTACGGCCCTCAGTCGAGAGCTCGACCCTGAAGAACTGCATGAGCTTGTGGACGCTTTCTTCGAGCGTGTTGATCCTATTATCGTGAATCACGGCGGATACCTGAACAAGCACATCGGTGACTGCGTGATGGGGGTCTTCGGTGCACCCATAGCGTACGGAAACGACGCGCTTCGTGCAGTACATGCGGCGTTGGAAATACGCGATACTGTTTCAGAACTCGCGGAGTTTCACGGCCGCAGGCTCCAGGTTCATGCGGGAGTCGCGGGTGGTCAGGTCATTGCAAGCACGACTGGGAGCGCCAGCCACCACGAATACACGGTTACGGGCGAGTCCGTGAACCTCGCTTCGCGACTCGCGGCCGCGGCACTGCCTGATGATATCCTTATTTCCGATGCCGTCATGAGAACCACGCGTGGCAAGATTGACTGCCTGGACGCGGGTTTTCTGACCGTGAAAGGGTTCGCAGAACCTGTAAGAGCATGGCAATTACTTCGATGCACGACGGAGGTTTCTGCTAAAGCAGGACCACTCGTTGGCCGTCAGGCAGAGCTTCAGATTTTCACGGCAGCAGCCGCGGGATGTCGATCATCTGGCCGAGGCCAGGCGTTTTTCGTCCGCGGCGAGGCTGGAATTGGCAAGACTCGATTGGTCGAGGAGTTCCAACGAGTCGCGCAGGACCATGGTTTTGATTGCCATACGACCCTCGTTCTCGACTTTGGAAGTGGCGCGGGGCGTGACGCGATTGGCGCTCTGGTACGCAGCCTTCTGAACATCAGCTTGGCCGATACGGCGTCGGCGAGATGCTCTGCCCTTGAACTGGCACACGCCAAAGGACTCGTCGATCAAGACGAAGTCGTCTTCCTGAACGATCTCCTTGATCTGCCTCAGCCCCCCGAGCTTCGAGTTCTCGTGAATGCCATGGACAACCAGACCCTGCGGGCGGGCAGGATCACGGCCGTCACAGGCCTGGTACAGCGAACAAGCCTCGAGCGGCCTGTCCTCATCGTCGTCGAGGATATTCATTGGGCCGATGAGATGACACTCGCCCATCTCGCGGCAATCGCGGCCGCGTCCGCTCGTTGCATGACTATCGTTGCCATGACCTCGCGCGGTGAAGGCGATCCTCTTGGGTCCACGTGGCGCGAGCAAGTTGCCGAAGTGCCGCTGGTGACGCTCGATCTCGGACCTCTGCCGCTCGAAGATGCACGTGCGCTCGCGAGCGGACTGCTCGCGACGAGCGGCAGCTTCGTGGAACGCTGCGTCGAGCGGGCCGCAGGAAATCCGCTGTTCCTCGAACAGCTCCTCGCCGAGACGCAGCAAAAGGTTGGGACCGTGGAAGTTCCCGGCTCGGTGCAGAGCCTCATGCAGGCTCGGCTTGACCGGCTCGACAGCGATAACAAGACGGCTCTCCAGACTGCTTCCGTTCTGGGCCAGAGGTTCGAGCTTGGGGCTTTGCGGCATCTCCTGGGGGATTCTAGTTACACTCCAAACCATCTGTTCGAGCATCGCCTCCTAAGAGCGCATGGCGAGGCTGTTCTGTTCAGTCATGTGCTGCTTCGTGATGCAGCGTACGAGACGCTGCTGCGGAGTCGGCGACACGACTTGCATCTCGCTGCCGCCGAATGGTTTGCAGCCAATGAAGATGCGGTTTCGCGCGCGGAACATCTCGACCGCGCCGAGGACCCGAGGGCAGCGGCAGCTTACCTGTCAGCAGCTCAGATGCTGGTCGGGAGCTATCGGTACGAGACCGCGCTTCCGCTCGCAGACCGCGGTCTCGAGATTGTCGTTGCCCGAGGCCAACGTTACGAGCTGGCCCACTCCAGGGCCGAAATCCTTGAACGGCTGGGCCGGATCCGGGAAGCAGTGGCAGCCTACGACCTCGCACTGGCGTCAGCGACCGACGATCGAGCTCGGTGCCGCGTCCAGATCGACCGTGCAGGAGCGAGACGCACGATCGACGACATGGACGGAGCGTTCACTGACCTGGAGCAGGCTGAGGGCATCGCTTCACAGCTCGGCCTCGTGGCGGAGCTGGCTCGCATACACTTCCTGCGCGGCAATCTTTACTTTCCGAGCGGCAACACCGAAGCCTGCAGCCGCGAGCACGAGCGGGCGCTGGAGCTGGCGAAGAAGGCGGGTTCGGTCGAGCTCGAAGCGATGGCGATGGGCGGGCTGGCCGACGTCCAATTCGTTCGCGCGAGAATGGTGTCTGCTTACAAGCTGTTTGACCGCTGTGTGCGGCTGGCCCAGGAGCACGGGTTCGTCGGGATTGTTGCGGCTAACCGCCCCATGGCGGCGACAGCGCAATACTACTCAGGTGACACCTCGGCGGCTCTGGACACCGCCCTGCTCGCAATAAATGAGGCGGGGAAGGTTGGGCACAAGCGGGGCGAGAGTCTCGCGCATAACGCCGCCGTCCTCTGTTACCGCGAGCTGCAACAATACAGCAAAGCGTTCGATCACCTGGGCGCAGGCTTGCCGCTGGTGAAATCTCTTGGTGCAAGGCGTCTCCTGGCCGTCGGTCTATATAATCGCGCCAGCCTGCTGCGCCTCACGGGTGACATGGATGGCGCGCTTCATCAAGTGAACGAGGCGCTCGCAATTGCACGCGAGACAGGAATGGCGTTCGCGGGGCCACGCATTTTGGGCGAGCTGGCGTTGATCACCGACGATCCGGAAGTCCGGGCATCGTCGCTCGCGGAGGCAGAGGGACTGCTCGCAAAAGGAGCGGCGGTGCTCAACCAACTGGAGTTTAGGAAATCTGCGATCGAGGCTTGCATCAAGGGGGGCAATTGGGAAGCGGTGGAGCGCCATGCCAACCTGCTCGAGGACTATACCCGCTCAGAACCCCTTGCCTGGGCAGCGCGGATAATCGCTCGAGCGCGAGAGCGGCTGGCGGAGCGTCGATCCGAGCCGACTCGACAACCTCCAGACGACGGATCTTAGACAACAGCCACATGCTGATCGCACGCCTTTTCGGAGCAATTGCGGTCCGCACAAGCCGCTTCTGTTCATCCCCTGGAGCCGCCTCGTGTAAGTCCCAATATCGACGCGCAGGCATTTGAAGCATTTGCTGCAATCGGCGCTCGCCTTATGCGGATAACAGAACGGGTGGTCGCGTCGGCGGAGTGGCCGCTTCTGACGGCACAACGGCGCCATCGCCCCACCTTCATCGGGATCACATTGGCGGACTGCGCGAGGCGGGTTCTGAAGCATTCGCCAAAGCAAGATATGCTGTTAATGCGACTGAGTATGGTTTCTGGATTTCTGATGCCCGAGTAGGCACAGCTACAGAAGGCAACCATCTCCAGGTGTTGGAGCGCGTGAAGCCAGTCGCTGCGAAGACGACGTTCGTCACCAACCAGCAGACCATCGCTCCTGGCATCACGGCAGTATCAGCACCTGGTCATTCGCCGGGACACATGATCTTGCTTGTCGATTCCGAGGGACGTCGCCTCGTGGTCTCTGCTGACACGGTCGTGCACTACGCAGTCGGTCTCCAGCGGCCCAACTGGGAGGTCCGTTTTGACATGGATAAGGCTGGAGCAGCCGTTACCCGACAAAAGGTCCTGGATATGATCGCGACGGATCGGGTACCCTTTATCGGCTACCACATGCCACACCCATCGGTTGGTTTCCTTGAGAAGCGCACCGAGGGCTATCCGTTCGAACCGGCAAGCTACCAGTTCGACATTTGAGAACTCAAGGAGCGAAAGATGTCGCGTAGCTTCGTTGGAAAGCGAGCGTTGGTGACAGGTGGAAGCCTTGGCTTGAGCAGGGCGATAGCGATTTTGCTCGCCCAGGAAGGTGCCGACGTGGCCGTCCATATCAACAATCAAGACACCAGGCTGGCGAAATAGCGGCGATTGTTCGCTCTGTCGCAACGGCCTAGCGGTCCTGGCCGACAGTGGTGAACCCGGCACCGTCAAAGACGGCGATAACGCTTCACAGGACGCGTACAAATGTCGAGGCCATCGAAGGCCTGGACGGTCTGCGTGTCACCGTGGGGATACCCAATAAACGGACGCAACGTCGTAGAATGTGGCAGCCAGAGCCTTCTTCGCTGGGCGCAGACGACCAGACCCTTAACGAATAGGCGAACTAGAGACCTGGCACCAACGACTGTTCCGATAGCGCTCCAGCGATTGCCGAGGAGCCCGCCCCCGCCTTATTCGGCAGCCGCTAGAAAGAAGCTATTTTGTGAGGAAGCGGCTAGATCATGAACCCTGGCTTCAGTCTTGGCGATCAGCTGGTAGAATTCGTCCTGCGCTTCAACGTCCAGCTGGATAACAGCGTTGACATCGTCTGGCGTGTCACAGACGCAGGCGACTGCCGAGATAGGACACACGCCGCCTGGATAACGTTTGCCAGTGCCAGTATAGGCGCGGCGACCCCAGCGTTCCGAATAAACAGTCTCTTCACGGTCGAGGTGCAGAATGGTCCCCTTGCACGCGGTGACCATGGCGGCCTTGCCGTAGGCAAACCAGTGGTAGTTCAACTTTCGCAGTATATATTTGCCTGTGATGTCCTCGCCCGCAAGCTCTGCCGGGTCATTAATCATTCTGATCATGGTGGCTACCTCTTATCGCTCGCTAATATCCGTCAGGACCGTTAGGACGACAAGATAGAAAAACGTAGCATTCGGAGTAACTTAGTCACAAAGTGTTTCCGATTCTTACACTGCTTCGAGCAACCATTCAGAAGCCGGTAGCGTTTGGGAATCGCATGTTGGCCTCTGCCAAAAACAAAGATGAACATATCAAGGCTGTTCAATGGCGAGCTGTATCCAGATCGATCTATCCGGAAACGTCCAAGGAATATTGCTTGAGCCTGACCGGCGGACAGAATGGGGAATCCTTGTTCTCGCCGGATCGAGCGGGCGTGTCGATGTTCCACGTGCTTCGCTCTTCGCCAGCATCGGCGTCACGTCGCTTGCCCTGCGCTGGTTCGGCGGCGAGGGCCAAGCCCCAGGAATCTGTGAAGTCCCGCTGGAGATGTTCGTCCAGGCAATCGACGAACTTGAGAAACGCGGCTGCAAGCTGATCGCCATAGTCGGAACATCAAAAGGTGCGGAAGCTGCTCTGCTTGTCGCTACTCGCGATGAGCGCGTCGACGCAGTCTTGCCATGAGCCCAACGTCCGTTGTCTGGGGAAACATCGGACCGGGCCGTGACGGCATCGCCTGGCCGGAGCGCTCATCGTGGACATGAAAGAGCGAGCCCCTGCCCTTCGTACCCACCGATCCTTCATGGACAAAGGAATACGCGAACGGGCTGGTTTCCTATCGAAGCTTGTTCGAGCACTGTCTTCAACGCTTCGCCAAATCGATTCCGGCTGCCACCATTCCCGTCGAACAAAGCCGGGCTAATATAGTTCTGATCGCTGGCGGTAGTGACGCCCTGTGGCCCTCGGAGAGCTTTGCGAGATCAGTTCTTCATCGCCGACAAATGTTCGCGAAAGAAGCCGAGCTGATTTGCGATCCAGAGGCTGGTCATCGTATCCTCCTTCCAGCGGAAACAACGCCAAGATCGTCACTGCATGCGCACGGGGGCAGCGATGAAGCTGATACGCGACTGGGGAGGGCTGCTTGGGTTGCCTTTGCCAATATTTTGGGCAGGCTCGCATAACCATCGTTTGGACACGCGCTGGTCTCCTGCGCATCTCGCCAGCTCCTGGACCGTCTGCAGGAAAACTGACCGGAAGGTGGCAGCGGGTCTCGAAGGTTTCAATCGTGCCAAACTGGCTGCGAAGGCGTCCCTGCTGGTCAGCGCAGCCGGTCTGCGGTCTCGCCGAGAGTGTCCGCCACATAGGCTCCGCGTGATCCCATCGGCAATGGTGCCCCCGTGGTAGTGTCCTTCGCCGTCTGGTGTTCCAGCTCGGCATTCAGCTCGCCTCCCACGATCAGGATGACGATCGACAGCCAAATCCAGACCAGGAAACCGATCAGCGCACCGAGGGTGCCGTAGGTCGCGTCGTAGTTGGCAAAGTGGTTGAGATAGAACGAAAATCCGACCGACATCGCAAACCATGAAAAGGTCACGAGAAAGGCACCCCACGTCATCCATCGGAGCTTGGCGGGCTCGCGGCTCGGACCGAAGCGGTATACGGCGGTGGTCGCTGCGGCTGCGATCAAAAGCAACAACGGCCACCTCAGAAGCAGGGCCATGTGCTCCTTGAATAGGTCGAGCCAAAGATAGGAAAGCACCACAGGCATGACAGCGACCAGTCCTATTATTGTGGCGGCAGAGAGCATCGCGCCGAAAGTGAAGCACAGCCCTACGAGGTTAAGCTTGACCAGTCCCCGCTTTTCCTTTTCTTCATAGGCCACGTTCATCGCATCGAAGATCGCCAGCGTCCCGCTATGCGTGCTCCACAGGGCGATGGCAAGGCCAACGAAGAAAGTGATGCCAAGCGTCGAATCGCGGCTTTCGGCGAGGCTCTTGATGCGATCGGCGATGAGATCGAACGCGCCCGGCGGAAGCAGTCCTGACAGTTCCCGGAGGTGGCCAGCCATGGTGGCCGGATCTGCAATCAGCCCGTAAAGCGCGACGAGTGCCGACAGCGAGGGGAAAAGACCCAACAAGAGGTAGAACGTCACTCCGGCTGCTATGAGTGTCACACGATCATCGATGACTTCGTGAACCACCCGCCAAAAGACATCGCGCAGGCCCTTCACGGGTATCGCCTCGGGGACGCTTGCGTCCCTTCCTCGACCAGCCTCGAGCTCAGTCTCCACTGATCCGTCTGGCGTGGCTCCATGCGCGCCCTTCAGTGCGACGAGTACACCGCCCACCACGACAAGGAGGGTGGCGACGCTCGACAGCTTAATGTGCGGACGACTGAGCATAGGTAATTCCATTTCAGAGGGTAATTGCGGTTGGCCACGCTTCTTATTGGGATCGCGGTTCCCCTTGCTCACCCTAAGATTTGTCCCCCTCCTCGACCACCCGGCCTTGGAAGCACCATGAACGTCGGACGCGACTGAAACAGCCTTGTTAGAGACGTCGGATGCAATCTTCGGTCATGATCCATCATCGAAGACAGCTGGGCCGCAACCGTGTTTTCTCCGCGTCGGCGGCTTCGCCAAGATGTTCGTGTTTCGGTTTCAGTATGCGGCATGGCGGCCTACCGCATCTCATGAACCATCAATTGGAAGGTTTGTTCCTCTCCGGTGGTATGGTACGTGAAACCTCGCGCCTGCGACCCTCCCTGCGACCCTCTTTGTGTCGGCAGATAGTGAAGAATGGCAGCCATCAAGGAGGTAGCGACCCCACCGTCCCGGACTTTTCCGGTGCCGCGGAAGCACTGTCAGGGAGCCGGCACCAGAGGCGCCAGAATGAGCACAGCAGCGTGCGTCCTATCGGGGTGTGGCGGTTCTACTGCAGGGTCACGTGAGCGGGATACGCACGAGCCATCTCTGGACGTTGCTCGAACGTCCGGCGGAGCAACCGCGCTGCGTCGTCCATGATGAAGACGAGGTCCGTAAGGCGCTCGATCTCCGTGTGAATTCGATATACCTCGACGTCGTCGAGACTTCCACTTCCGATCAGCCTTCTCGCCTTTTCGACCAAGCGTTCTGTCCGGTCGACGATGTCCAGGCTGCGGCGTATAATGACTTCGAGCATGCGTGTCCTCTCGCTTGCATGACGCAGCGTGAGGGAGAATCGATCAACAGGCAATCCCTAAATGTGACTAAAGACGGCCGCGGATACGGTCGTAAAGATCGCGTACTTCGTCGAGAGCCCGGTCGTAGCGTGAACGAGGCGTCGATGATCGAAGACCGGCGATCGCAAAGGCAAACGCACCGGCGACCGCAGCGGCGGCCAGGAGTGATGAAACAGGATAGAGCTTAACCGTTGCTTCAGTCTGACGTGCGGCTTGTCTTGCGCCACCCTTTACGGATTGCGCGGCGTCGGAAATCTGCTGCCGCAACGCCTCCATCTGCTTGCGCAGGGCGCCGATTTCTTCGCGAGGATCATAGTCCGGCTGAGGCGGAATGCCTACCGCGGCGGTGTTGGTGTCGACAATCGCCTTGGGGACGGGCTCGCCGATCTTGGCACCTTTGGCAACCAAGGGCGCGGTGTCGGTTCGTTTGCGAGGCGGCATGGGCGGTCTCCGTGATGTGGTCTTTCCACGTTAACTGGAGCAGCCGGTCCTGCGTTCAAGCGCACTAGCCTGTGGACCTCGCAGTCGAATTGCTGATGACGGAGCGTTTATGCCGCGCAGTCCAGACGGCCCACGAAGCTTCGATCAGCTTCGCGGCGACGTCATTAACCTTCGTGGTCGAGTCCAACGGCTGCGCTGTAGAACGTGTCGTCAGGCAGAACCTCGTAGTAGCGGATCTGCAATGTACCGCTTCGGTAAGGATTGCGACATCCGGCCCTGTCCGACATATACAGCAGCTGTGGCTTTCCAGGTCCTCAACCTGTCGAGATCCTCGCTAGTTGGTCCTTGCGGACCAGCTCCACTTCAATCAGGTTCGTTTGGTGATGGCCCGTTATAAGGGGCGAGCGAAACACCCTGGCCAGTCCACTCCCTGAGGAGTGGCCTCTGACAGCTCACTTATGCGTGGACTTAAGAACGTGGCTGACGCTATCTGAGCGCCACTTCCACGTGTTGGATTTCTCGCTCCGCGTCGCAGGCGGCGCCTATCTGTTGTGGATTGGGATCAAGATCTGGCGCGCCGCCGCCGACCCTGTCGCCAACGACATGCCGACACATCAAGGCTCATCGCGGAGAGCCTTTGTCCGAGCGCTTTTGGTACAGCTCGCGAATCCGAAAACCGCAATCTTTTATGCATGGATGTTTGCGGCGATGCTTCCGGCGTCCCCACCCTTTTGGATGCTGATCGTCCTGCCGCCTTTGCTCTTCTGCAACGAATTCGTCTGGTACGCGATTGTCGCTTTCGCTTTCTCGTCCAGAAAGCCGCGTTCCGTTTACCTGCATTCCAAGCAATGGATCGACCGGGCAACAGGGGCCGTTTGGCGTGAAGCTGGTGATAGAAGGTATGGGGGCTGCGCGATAGATAATGGAGCGTCAGCGACGGGCGTTCGTTCAATAAATATCCGGCGTTCAGCAAGTTGCCGAAAGCGCATTTTTGGTGAGCACCGCCGTCACGGGCTCTTTGTCGCCGAACGAAGAACCGGTCGCCCGGTAGAGCCAGCGGACTGAGAGACGCAATTGCAAGTACCGAACGGAAACGGGATGGGAGGACAGTGAAACTCAGCGGTTGAACAGGTCCTGCCACTGCTTCTCGCCAATCATGCAGTCGGTAGCCGGTATGTCGCCGGCAATTTTTTGCATCACCGCCGACGGGGTAAGGCCACTGATCTCCATGACTAGCTTACGGCGCACAGCAACGGCGAAATCCTCGATCTTGCGAACTGGCAGCATGAAGGATCCGGGGCCGCCGATTACGCAATCCGCATAATATTTGTCGAGCCCGCTCGAAGCCTCGGCAGGTCTCAGCATAATTGCGAGACCATTGATCACGATGCCTGCCCTTAACGCCTTGTCCCGGGTGGACATGACCGGATCGCCGGAATTGTTTGGCCCGTCCCCGGAAACATCGATCACCTTCCTCATGCCGTCATAGGGGCTGGAGACTATCATTGTGGCGCCTTGGGCTATCGCAGCGGAGATCGATGTACGACGCTGCGTGCTGATCGGTCGCGCTTCCAGCTTATCGGCGAAATCGATCGCATCCTGCTGCGTCTCGATTACCTGCCACTCGATCACGGAATCGGGCACAACATAGCCTGCCCATTCAAAATAGCTGATGACGATGCGGCCGGTGAGACCGCCCTTCACCGCGTCGATGAATTCCTTGTGCTTGAGCGCTTCGATATAGCCCTCACGCTGGATGCGAACTTCCTCATAATCCATGGACCGTGAGGTATCGACAGCAAGGACAAGCTCGACATCGACCTCGCCTTCCGAAGCTTGCGCCACTGTCGAGGCGAGACCGGAGAGGCTGATGAGAACCGCAAGCGTCGTAAACATCGTCAACCAATCACTGCGTTATTCACGCAAAGGACTGTAACACAGCTTGGTCCGAGAATGACCCTCGACTGCCTGCGTCCCTTCAACTTTCAGTGAGAGAGGGAAATCTGGCTCTGTCGCCGACATCCGACGCGTGATCAGTCCCGATCTCGACGACCGGGATCGACACGAACTGCAAAGTTGTCGGGTGTACAGCGGCACTGATCGCACGAATTTGCGGCTGAACACGAAAATGGTTGCGATCATGGCAATCCATTTTCAGGGCGCCCTGCCATGCTTGCCTGCGGCAGATATTCCGCTAGTTGGGTTCAAATGGATGTCCAGGAGAATGCAGTTCCCATCGGTTCGTTGAATACGTCCAAACAGGTGCCGCTTCACGTGCAGGACCCAGCTGCCATGGCGGAAGTTGAACGGCTTCTCACACGCCGTACACGTGACATCCGTCTCAAAGGCGAGCTTCGTCGCCTGTTTCGGGAGCGCTCCTGGTCGCGAACGGCCAAGATCGTTCGCGCCTGGATGATATGGGTAGCTTTGTTGGATGTGCTGACGCTGTCGCTCAACATGTTGATGCTTCCAAGAGCCGTCACCCTGCCGATGCTCCCGCCGAGCAGCATCCTCCCGGCAGTCGCTATGGCGATCGCCGTTGTTTGGCAAAGGCCGCGCGCGCCCTGGCTCCAAGGGTTCTCGCTGATTGCCGGCATGTTCCTCATTCTCTTGTCGATCGCATTGGTGGGTGTGAGCGCGGGTGGCGAGTTCTACGAGCGGCACTTGAACATCATGCTGTTCGTGGCGATTACAGCCATCATCATCTTTGGCATACCATTGGCTTGGACGGTGACGATCGCCGTTTTGGCGCTCGGCCTTTATCTCGTTTTTCAGTTGCTGAACCCGGGCCTTGAAATCGGGAGCGCCGTGGCTGCGACGCTGTTTTTCGCCAGTGGTATCATTGCAACGGTCGTTGCCAGACGGACCATGACGATTCTTGCCCAGAAGACTTTCCTTCTTGAGCTTCGAGACCGCAGCCGTGTCGCCGAACTGGCCGACGCAAATGGCAAACTTGAGCATCTCGCAAGAACCGATCCCCTAACCGGGATCGCAAACCGGCGCTGGATGATGGAAACACTCGATCGCCTCTGGGGCGGCGGCACCAAATGCCCTGCAGGCGCAGCCATGCTGATGTGCGATATCGATGAGTTCAAGAACCTGAATGATCGTCTCGGCCATGCCGAGGGCGATCGCTGTCTCGTCGAGGTTGCCGATATTATCCAGGACTGCGTGAGGCGCGATCGGGATCATGTGGCGCGCTACGGCGGCGAAGAGTTCCTTGTTCTGCTTCCAGGGGTGGACGCGCGCGGAGCCATCGCTGTGGCTGAACAAATTCGCAAGAGCGTCGAAGCCGGCACCTTTGCCAATCCTGGATCGCGCGTCTCCCGTTACGTCACCCTGAGCATTGGAGTGGCGGTACAGGCTCCAGCCGCAGAGGCGGCATCGCCCGAGCAGCTTCAGCGTCAGGCCGATGCGGCGCTTTACCTTGCGAAACAGGCCGGTCGCAATCGCGTGATGCTCCATGGACCGGTTTCATCGAGCATCTAAGCTCGCCTGTCCCGATACGGAGTGGAATCTCGGTCAGTAATGTTCAATCATAGTCTCGTCTTCGCGGTCACGCTGGTTTTAGAAGACAGCCGCGGCCGCTCCACCGGGAACCGAGCCCGATTCCCGCGTGTCGGGATTAAGCCGCCGCTGTCGCGGCGTCACGAAATGAAACGAGTTTCTGGCGTCGATCATCCCATAGCACAAGCCCGACGCATTGCAGGCTTTGCCAAAGTGTAATGCGCCCGATTCCAGCAAGTTGCGGATAGTCGCGCAGCACTTCGGGCAGCCGGTAATAGGGTATGCGGCTCGACAGGTGATGGATGTGGTGGATGCCGATGTTGCCGGTCATCCATCGCAGCACCAGCGGCAAGTCGTAATGGGACGCACCGTGAAGGGCAGCTTCCGGAAACCGCCAGTCGTCGCCCGTTGACCAGTGCGTATCCTCGAACTGATGCTGGACGTAGAAGAGCCATATGCCGGCCGCACCCGACACCAGCACGATCGGCAGGTGGATCAGCAGGAACGGCCAGACCCCCACAATCCACATCATCAAGCCTGCGAGTGTGGCGACGGCAAGGTTTGTGCCCATTGTCGACACCCAGGGAAGCGCTCCGGAATTCATCATTCCGATTGGCAGGCGCTGCTTGAAGAGGAAGAGCCAGGCCGGGCCGATGCCGAACATCACGAGTGGATGCCGGTAGAGGCGATAGCCGAGCCGTCTCATGGGCGAAAGGGCACGGTATTCTGCAACCGTCAGGGTCGTAATGTCGCCAACACCCCGCTCGTCCAGATTGCCAGCCGATGCATGATGGGCGGCGTGCGCACGGCGCCAATAATCGTAAGGGGTCAGCGTAAGCACGCCAATGACACGCCCTGTCCAATCGTCGATGCCGCGACGGGCGAAGAACGAGCCATGGCCGCAATCGTGCTGGATCATAAACAGGCGCAGCAGGAAGGCTGCAGCCGGAATGACTGCGGCCAGCCCGTACCAGAATCCGTAAGCGAGGGAAAAATAGGCGACAGCCCAGCACCCTGCGAACGGGATGACGGTGACAATCAGCTCGAAGGCGCTGCGACGAACCCGCGGCTGACGGTATTTCGCCAGGGTTTTCAACCAAGCTGCGACATTGTCTTCAGCAAGTGAGGCAGGTGTATAGACATTTGCATTCATCAAAAGCAGTTCCTGTTCGCGCATCTTGCACCATCTGTGCGCGCATGACCCGTTTGCGCCCATTAACGCAGTGGTTTGCGCGTCAGGCTTGACGAGCCTTGCGTGCGGCATAACGGCGATCGCGTTCGGCCTTGCGTGCGGCTTCGGCGGCCGCGGCGCGTGAAACCTGATCGGCAATTTCTGCCTGACGAGATTCGGCTTCTGCCTTTTCCTCGGCCGCCGCGTCGGCAAGAATTCGCCGGTTCTGTGCCGCCTTCAATGCTTCCCGTTCGGCACGACGGAGCTCACGGGCCTGGGTCACCGCATCACGCGCGGCAAGTCGCTCCTGCATGGCGGGATCAGCCGATTTCGGTGCGGAGGCAAACTTTGCCAGAAGCTCTCGTTTGGCATCAGCCGCAGCATTGCGGCGCTCGGCAAAGCCGTTGTCGGTGGGACGTCTCAACAGATATTCCTTTGGATCTCGTAAGGTAGCATGCGTGGAATGAATGCGCACCCAAAGAAGGCCGGTGGCGCGCTGGTATCGTGCGCTCCTGAAGGAGCCTCATTACGGAAAGAGGCCAGACACGAGCCTGGCCCCTTGAAGCTTCGTGCCGCCGTACCGGTACATCCGCGGTCATCGGCGGCTAAAGCTCAGGCGGCCCTGAGCTGGCTGGCAGACATCTTGCCCGACTTGCTGTCGCGCTCGAGCTCGAAACCGAGCTTCTGGCCCTCGACGATCGAATTCATCCCTGCACGTTCGACAGCCGAAATATGAACGAACACATCGGCGCTGCCATCATCAGGCTGGATGAAGCCGAAACCTTTGGTGGAATTGAACCATTTAACCGTGCCGGTCGTCATAACGAACCCTTTCTTTAGCAACATTGTTCACCGCTGAGCGATGCACAGCGGGTTTTCGACTTTTGAGAGAGGGAAGTTCGTCACGAAGCGCGAGGCGCAGCAAAAACAAATATCGGCAAACAAAGTATCGATTGTGCGAGTATAGACGCTTTGATCGTCACGTCAACTTCTTGTTTTGGCACCTAAAGGTGATACTACTTTTGATAGAATAGGACGAGACCAGTCGCGCCAGCCAGGTTGAGGGAATCATACGCGCTTCAGTTCTTCCTTCCGCCTGGGCAGAGGATATGCATCGGCTTCGTAAAACGTCTGCATCTGCTGACCATCGAAGCGGGCTTCCTCAACTTCCAGAACGGAACCGCGAAGCATCGAGACAGGCATGTCCTCTATCGCAAAGCGGAGTGCTTCAGCGGCTGAATCAAACCTTTTGTATCGAAGGTGGCTCGTTCTCCTTACCGTCTTGCAGGGATAAAGTCCTGCAGCAGCACTGTAATCAAACGGCGCCATGCGTGGGCTCCTTACGGGCAAATAACGTCACGAGGTTGGCGCTCCTTGTGCGATTTTCGAGCCGCTGCTGCCTTTCAACGGGCCTGCGTTCTTTCATTCTGAGGATCTGCCTGGCGCGTATGGCCTCTAGCTTGGCAGCATTCGAACCTTCTGGCGCTGCGCGCCGGAACAGGCTTTCCGCCGTGTGGCGGGTCGTGTCTATCATAAAGGTATCCTAAAACGTGGATGCGCGAGGCAATAGCGTTCAGCGCAATTATCTTCCGCCAGGGCGGAATTCGGGACGTTCGCAGTTCTCGGATAGCCAAGCAGCCGGCCGAGCCGGCGAGATCAGGAAGCCGAAAGGCTGAAAGCGTAACAATGACATGGTGACGCGGGCCGCCCCTTTCAAGGCGCCGCCACAGCGTATCTTCGCAACAAGCACCTCCGGCGCCAACCACCACGACCATTTATAAAGTCATCGGCCGGAGTTCACGAAAGGCAGTCATTTGGGCTTTCGCGTCCGGCGTCGTTTTCGCACGCTCTGCAGACTTGGTTCGTCCCCGGCTCCCACTTCTCCCGTCGAGGGCTTTGCCTCTTCTTCGGGCACCGCAGGATCCGGACGAACAGATAGTCCTCGCTCGCGACGGGACTGTTCCCGCTCTTTCAGCACTGCAAGATACCGCTCGCGAGCTTGTGGCATGGTCAATTCACCCGTGACCCAGCATTCGATCAAGGCATGAAAGGCTGGATCGGCATCAATTTCGAGACCGAGCCTGCGCGCGCGCCCAAATGCTTTTGTGACAGCCACCCGACGGCTTTCTATGCTCATGCAGAACTCCGATTCGTATCGAGCCAACCATGCCACGATCCTTTATAACGGCTATGTGTCGACTCACCAACATGAGGTAGTCCGGGCTAGCCGCAGGGAGTTGGCGGATGGCCGCACCTAGACCCGACGATGTCTGATGCAGCCGGGATTTTTCGTGGAGGTCTGCCGCCGCCGGCGATACGAGTAGGTCGTTGGTACCGGCAGGCGATCTCAGCAGAAAGGGACTTCGACAACCGGACGGACTGAAGTTGCCACTTGTCAACGCATGAGCGTTCTTCCAATGTATTTGAATGAGTTTCCAAAGATGAGGATCGGAAAATGCCGACGGGGACAGTGAAGTTCTTCAACCAAACCAAGGGCTTTGGCTTTATCCAGCCCGATGATGGCTCAACCGACACATTCGTTCATATTTCCGCCGTCCAGCGGTCGGGTCTTACCAACTTGAGCGAAGGCCAGAAGATCAGCTACGAGATCGTCCAGGATCACCGGTCAGGCAAATCGTCCGCCGAGAACCTGAAGGTACTATAGATAAAGGAAGACAGGCACCCCAGGAAGAAGCGTTTTGGCTCGAACGGTGCCCCGTACGCCACCATCGCCTGCGGCCGAAGCGAGGCGTGCATGCCAAAGCAAATCGCCGGATCGTATTGCTTGCTTCACTGGCGGCTCTTTTCTTCCTCTGCGTCCGACCAGGTGAATCTCGACCGGGGCAAGCTCTGCGACGGCGGGCGCAAGACGTCGACTCAAAGTAGCTGGTCCTGCTTCACCGCCTTAAGAATGAGTACACCAGCATATTCTACACCTATGAGAACCTTCTCGAAGCCATCAGGGCAGCGGCACCGCGCAACGACGAATGAGCGAACACTTTCGCCCTCCGCTGATGACTGGGACCCTCCACGTCAACAATCGCCCGTCCAGGAGAAGCGTTTGGGACTTGCTGCACCGAAGAGGCGCAGCAGGGCAGCCCGCGACCTTGAGCGACCAGCCGATGGCCTTTCGATCGCGGATCAATTCTAACCGCCTAGCGCGGCGCGTCGTTTTCATCGATAGCCCCGCTTGCATACACGTTGCGAGCGACGGCGGCCAAAATCAGCAGCGTAACCGAGGCAAGGGCGCAGCAGGCAGCAAAACCGAGCGCGAAGCCGCGTTTCGCCGTCTCGAGCCAAGGAAGCTCCGCTGATTCGCCCAATGTCCTTGCGATCTCCACCGCTCCAGCGAGCGTCGCGGAGATCGCCACGACCTGTGCCTCGTTGAAACCGCTTAAGTTCACTTGGTCCATCGTCATGCGATAGACCAGCGTTCCAAGACTGCCGAGTAAGGCGACACCGAGCGCGCCGCCGAATTCCGCACTGGTTTCCGAAATGGCAGAGGCAGATCCAGCACGTTCGGGCGGCGCGGTGCTGACGATCAGCCCCGTCGTCGTGAGGATAACCGGCACGAAGCCCAGTCCAATAAGCATGCTTGCCATCAGGATTCCAATGAGACTTTCAGCGTATGCCGCAGCCGCCATGGCAGTTGTTCCGACAGCATTGACGATCAGACCCCCGATCACGGTACTGACCGGACCGAACCGGTTGGTGAAGCGATAGGCCTGAAAAGACATAACGGTAAAGACCAGCGCCGATGGCACCGACCACAACGCCGCTCCCAGGGGCGAAAGCCCGAGCACCAGTTGCAGAAACAGGTTCTGGAGCAGGAAAATACCGAAGACGAAAAATACACCGGCGAGATTGACCATCAGTGAAGCCGTGAAGGACGGAACGACAAAGAGACCAAGATCGATCAAGGGGTGAACAAGATGCTTCTGGCGACGCACGAACACGATGCCGACCAAAACGCCAACAACGATTGGAAGCAGCTGGCCCGGTTTGAAACCATCGGCGGCCATATGCTTGAAGCCGTAGATAATCGGCAGAACGGTTGCAAGGGACAACAAGACACTCGGAAGATCGAGTTTGCCGCCCTCGTCATTTCTATACTCCGGCAGGAGAAAGGGAGCTGCGATCAGCAAGGCCATCATAACCGGAATATTGATCAGGAAGACCGACCCCCAATGGAAATACTCCAGTAACGCGCCTCCTAAGAGCGGGCCAACGAGGCCACCAATTGCGAAGGCCGTGCCCCATATACTGATCGCCCGGTTGCGCTCGGCCTCGTCCTGGAAAAGGTTGACTACAAGTGACAACGTGGAAGGAGCGATCGTGGCACCGGCGACACCAAGCAGAGCACGTGCAATGATCAATTGTTGAGCGGTGCTGGCTGCCGCCGCAAGCGAGGAGGCGACGGCGAAGGCGAAAGCACCGATTAGCAGCACCCGTCTTCGTCCTATCCGATCTCCAAGTGTGCCCATGGTCACCAAAAATCCCGAAACCATGAAGCCGTAGATATCGTTTATCCAGAGCAGTTCCGATGCGGATGGATCGAGATCTGAGACAATCGCCGGCATCGCGAGAAACAGGACGGACAAATCCATCGAATAGATAAGGCAGGCGATCGACAGAACATAGAGGCCGATCCATTCGCGGCTGCCGGCGGTGGGCTGGGGTTTTTCTGCAAGATGTTCCTGCACAGGCTGCCTCCCGAGTTATGAGTTTGCAAATCTCGCCTCCCCTCGAGATTTTGGCAACCAGCGCCAACCGCCCATAAGTCTACCGAACCGCAATAAACGTCCCGCACAGACCGGAATGCAGGGTTAAGCCAGACTTTCAACGGCTATTGGTTTGACGGGTTTCATCCCAGACGCGCGCAGGACCGACGGAGGACTGGACAAGACAATACCACGGCAGCGGCGCACGCCCTCCTCTCCCGACGGTGACGTTCGCCGTCAACTCTATGCGGTCATTCAGGCCTGGTACTCCGGTCACAACCTTGCCACCCCAAAGGCCGCAAGGGCCAAGGCTATTCTCTCACCTGGTTTAAAAACTGCCATCGCTCCGAATAGTCCCGCCGGATACTTCCCGCCGTCTCGATATCATGGGGAACGGCAATCGCGGCTAACGTCTCCTTCATAGGCACGTTCACCGTGAATGTGAGCAGCAGTCCGAAAACCAGATAGACGACCGCGGCAGCGGCAAACCAGAGCGCGGGCGCCTTGCGCGACCGACTTGTCGGGTGCGTGCCGTGCGAGGTCTCGTTAATGCATCGAATGCATGTCTTCCTGGCGTAACTGGTCGATGGCATCCAACGCCTCTTCGGCAGACCAGCCCGCTCGAAGTGCGGCCGCGATCAGACGCACTTCAGCTTCCTGCTCAAGCTTCAGATAGAGCCCCTCAAGAGCTTCTCTTGCAGTGACGACATGTTCGTCGTGGGGCACGACATGGGGAATTCTTTCAAGCTGTGGCATGTTGATCTCCGCTAATAGCTGCTGCTCCTCTTGAAGCCTTGCCCGTCCGGCGGCACGTTGGCGTTCTTTCCATTATCGTCGCGAAGGGCGGCAGTCTCCTTGAGAATGAGCTTGACGCCCGCGCGATTGTTCGCGCGTCTAAAATGATCCTTCGAAGGGCATTGCCATCTTCTTCACTTTGATGCCCTCAACCGTCAGCTAGGGCGTAGGCTAAAGGCGTCAACTGAAAATGTTAGCGGGATAACAACTTCGGATGAGCGGAGCAGGCGGCGCGTCACAGCCGACCGGGCGGTGGCTCGCTGCGTTCGACTGGCGCTGGAGCAGATCATCGTTCAACGCGTTAAGCGACTCGGAGACAGTCAGGACGCATCGATATCGGAAAGGACCAATGCCTGCGGCGAAGGCAAAGCGAAAACGACTGACAATCATGCGCAATCAATCCTGCCCTTAGGAAGAGAGGGTTGCGTGCTCGTAGAGTTGGTCCATGCTTAAAGTCGCGATTTCGGCAAACGGGGTCTGGTTCCTGACGCGGCCGCCATCAAGGATCACAACGTCGTCGCAAAATGAGATCGTGCTGCGGTGATGGCTGATGACGATCGTCGCACGACGACCAGCTCTTGATTTCAAGGTCTCCACGATCGCTGCTTCAGACAATCCGTCCATGGCGTTCGTGGCCTCGTCCAGGATGAGGATTTCCGGATCGCGCACGAGGGCCCTTGCCAGGGCGATCCGCTGCCGTTGACCAGCCGAAAGGCTGGCTCCCCTATAGCCGACGATCGTCTCATATCCGTCAGGAAGCTTCTCGATGAACTCATGCGCCTCGGCAAGCTTTGCTGCGCTCTCCGCCTCGGCCAACGAGGCGTTGTGACCATAGGTAATATTCTGGAGAATAGTGCCGTCGATCAGCTCAAGGTCCTGGCTGGCGAGCGCAATTTGCCTTCGCCACAGGACGGGATCGATTTGATTAAGAGGGGTGCCATCGGCCAGAATGTCTCCTTCATCGGGCTCCACAAATCGACACAGAAGATTGACAATTGTCGTTTTTCCAGCACCCGACCGTCCGATAATGGCCGTCGACCGACCTTGGCGAATTTCGAAAGTCGCGGCGCGCAGCACGACGGGTCGCGAGCCAGACCCCGGATATTTGAAAGTCACGCGATCAAATTTGATTCGCTGAACAGGCGCATGAAGCTGGCCGTCGCCTGCAGGCGGCGGCGGCTTGTCAGACGAATCCAGAAGCCATCTGACCTCTTCCAAAGAGCCGCTCCAGCTCTGCACTTGGCTCCATGCCATTTGCAATGAACGGACGTGTGGCTGCAGCCGATAGAGTAGGACCACGAAAGCCACGATAATCGGAAAACTCACTCCCCAAAGCCAGGCGCCGACCACGACTGCTAGAAACAGACCCGAATGAAGCGTCTCGGTCAGCGGCGGCAGTGCAGCCTGGCGGGATTGGAGGACGAAACCCGCTTTTCGTACGGCATCTGAAGCGAAACCAAAGACTGCTTTTTCTCGCTGCTCCTGTCCGAATGCACGAATCAGCCGTCCGGCATGTACGAGATGAAGCATCCTGGCGGCGAGCTCACCGTTGAACGAAGTGACATTGCGGCTCGGGGCTTTCAGACTGGCTGACAAGATCGCATGAATGGCCTGGATCAGAACAAGCCCCAATGCAACACACAGCGTCATCTGCCATGAAAGAAGCAGGAGAAAGGCGAGCAAAATGACGACGGCCGAGGCGGACACGATCGAAGCGAGCATAGTTTGTATCGCATCCGAAGCCCGCCAGGATTCGTTGGAGATGATATTGAGCAGCCGCCCAGGGCTTTGCTGGAGAAAAAACGGGTACCCGATCGTCAAAAGCTGCCCCGCAAGAGAGCTGCGGATCGCATGGCCGGCTTTGCCGTAGATGAAATTGGCAAGCACGGCGTTGGCGAACGCCAGCACATTCTTCAGGGTGATCAATCCAAGGATGGCGGCAGCGATCGCGATCAGCCTTGCGCGGTCATCCAGGCCGGCGCCCACTTGCTGGAAGACGGCTGAGAACCCGGCCATTCCTGAGGGATCCTTCTCGCCGGCAATGATGCCGAGCATGGGAATAATAAGGCCAATGCCAGTGCCTTCAAGGACAGCGCTGCTGAGCCCAAGAACGACGACAACCGCAATGAGGCCGATCTTTTTGCCCAGAGCCTGACGCAATAGCCGAAAGCTCGACATAATGAATTCTAGCATGGCGGTTGTGACCTCAGCAGACGAGTTATCTGGTCGATCGGGTTTACCACTGACAGCTCCCGTCGTACGAAGGTGACAGGAGGTGCAAGCGCGGCAGCACCCCCCGCCACTATGCGAGCCCCTGAAGCGGCGGGACCATTTTGACCGGCACCGACTGGCAGTAACGCGCCAGCGCATCCGCCCGCCGGGTGGCCCCATCTGAAAAGCGGCACAACCACGGGGCATGAACGGCGGAGCGAAGTCCATATCGCTCCCGCCGTCGAATGACCTGCCACTTTCCGGTTCGCGTGAGAAACTCGTGGGTTAGTTCGGGACGCTGCTCATCGGCAATGAGCTGATAGAGGAAATAGAAGAAACACAAGGCTCCGTCCGCATAGCTGGAGGACGCCGGCGCAGCTTGCTTGGCAATTTTTCTTTCCAGCGTGAGAATGCAATCTGCCACACGGCGTACCGTGTCCAGTGTGACGTCTGCGCCGATCTCATGAAGAGCGTCGGGGTCGTCGTTAAGAGATTGCCGCTCGAGGTTCTCTGCAACGATCTTCAGATGGGTTCGACGCATTTGGTGCTTATGTCTGCTCGTGACACTGTCGGAGTGAATACGATAGGCGACCAGGCTATCATCGATCATTGCCGCGGGAAACTCTCGTGCGATTCGCCTGAAAAGATCGAAATCCTCCGCATGCACATAACCGGCGTCATATACCAGCATGTCTTCGGGAACGACCCTTCGGTTAAACATCACGGTCGAGTGCAAGAAGATCGTAAAGAACAGCGACAGTATGTGCCAATCCCCGGACTGATAGATCGGATTTGGCTTGCCGCGCACAACGCGATTACCGAGAAGCTGATCGATGCCCGTTCCACTCATGGCGAGCTGGGGCTGCTGGGCAAAAAGTGCCACCTGGCGTGAAAAGCGGGACGGATAGGAAATGTCGTCTGCATCCATCCTGGCGATTAGGTCGCCCCTCGCCAAGGCGATGCCCTCATTCAAGGTCGCAACGAGCCCGCGGTTCTCCCGCGAAACGATGCGCACGCGATCGTCGACTTTTCGATACCGTTGGAGAATACTCAACGATCGATCGGTCGAGCCGTCGTCAAGTGCAATCACTTCAAAGCGCCCATAGTCCTGGCGCAGAATGCTTTCCAGCGCTGCAGCAACGTAAGGTTCGCCGTTATAGACAGGCAGCACAACAGAGATCAATGGAACAGACATCGTTCAGCTCGCATGTTCATCGGAAATGCCGCGATTGGCATAGCTGCGGCGATAGGCTGAAGCATCATATTCCCGTCCCCCAGCCTCACTTTGCTTGATAGACGACGGGAGGTAGGCGAAGCTTCCGGAGCGGACGTAGGGAAAGTAGCGTTTGAGCTGGTTGAGCGGTCTTTCGAAAGCCAGCCAAGAGATTGAAGCGACCATCAAGGTGGCTGTTGTTCCAATCACAAAGCGTGAAGGACCCTGTTCTGAGACATTCACCGGAATCCAGGGTTGAGCCTTGACGATCAGCGAAAGGACAATTGGATGGAAAAGATAAACGCCGTAGCTTATGCGCCCGATGGCGACAATCGGCGAGAGCTCCAACAGGCGGCCGAAGGCGCCTCGCAGGCCTGACGAACAACATCCAACCAGCAATACGAATGGTACGAGGGGAGTAAGCTCGCGACCGATCCATGCCAGCCATTCAAGCGCCGGCGGCATGGCGGCTGATTTCAGCCAGAGGAAAATGACGGCGACGACAGTTAAGGGAACCCAGCTAAGCCGTATCCATTGTGGCCAGACATCGGTTCTGCTTCGATGGACTGCAAGGAACGCGCCTGCGACGAGCGCATCCATCGACGCTGGAGGAAGAAGGTCACGCGCGAGAGACGGTGTGCCTGTCAGTGGCCAGTAGAAACGATACCCCAGCGAAAATGTGATGACGGCGATGCAAATCGGTACGATCAACCGGCGCGGCGCGAACAGGATGACCAGCGGCCAAGCGATGTAAAACTGCTCCTCGATGCTTAGGCTCCAAGTGTGGCACAACACCCACGGCGTCCATTCATCACGAAGGGCATACCAGAAATTTGAGAGATAGAGCGCGTGCCATTTGAGGCTGCCCCGAGCACCTTCAAGGTCGACAAACCAGACGAAGCCTAGGACTGCGAAGTACGGGGGAAATATCCGAAGTGCGCGGCGAAGATAGAACGATTTCAGCGCATTGCCTGGCTCATATTGGATTGCCGAGCGCGCTTCTAAGAGAAGCCGCGTTATCAAGAAGCCGCTGAGTACAAAGAACAGTCGGACGCCCAGATGGCCCAAAACTGATCCTTCGGCTGCCAAGAAATGGTCGTACAGCACCATTGAAATGGCAAAAGTCCGAAGACCATCCAGTTGCCGATCGCGTGCATGAAACATGGATCCCCCTCAGTCTCGTGGGCCCCTCGTCGCCGAAGCAACGCCCGGCTGCACTCCTGCAGCCTGCTGCTATTATTCCGTTCCCGATGAGGCGGATCGAAGTATCAAAGCGCTTCCTAAAAATTCGGGGGAATCGGGCCAAACTGTGACGCTAACGCCATATCAGACTTTAGTCCGATATGGCTCCGTAGCGCCTGCCTCGACTTCGACTGTGTTCTGCGCACCATGCCCTCGGGCAAACAAGCCGGTGCGACGCCACCTCCAAGGAAGTCGGCGCAACCGGTCGCCGCTATGCTGTGGCCGCCATTGTGCCCGTCAATTAAGAGCTCCGAGCATTTCACGTGGGTGGCCGCATCCTGCCTGTCGCCGAGAGCGGACGGCCCTTCCGAGCACGTTCCAAGACTGCCTGGAAGGACGGCAGTTTCGTGAGGGTGCCGAACCCATCGGCCAGCAACCAGCGGCAGGTAGCCGGAACATCTGGTGGTCACTTGTCAACGAGGACGATTTTGCATCACATCTGCGAGCGCCTGTACCACGTCCATTCATCATGGTGCGATTGTCCGGGCCAGCAAGCCGCAAGCGGCTTTCGGCCTGAAATTCCTCGGTCGCGCACACGTATAAACAGCTCTCGGCGCGGTGAACGGAATTGCAGACTTCGTCATTTAAGTTTCACGGAAGTTAACGCTGACTGTCACATTGGACTGCTAGCTGAAGCAGCGAACGAACCATGGCCACCTAAGGCGCCAGCGGTCATCTTTATCCGTGCAAGGAGCATTTGCGATGAGACTCACTGTTCTTCAATCAGCTCTGGCGTCCATCCTGGCCGCCACCGCATTTGGTGCTGGTCCGGCCCATGCAGAGAAGACCAAATTCGAATTCTGGTACGGCCTGTCGGGCGATCTCGGGGAGCGCGTGCAAGACGCCTGCAAAAAGTTTAACGACATGCAGGCTGACTATGAAATCGTCTGCACTTCGCAGAACAGCTATGACACGACGCTTCAGAACACGATTGCCGCCTATCGTGCCAAGAAGCAGCCGGCGATCACCCAGATCTACGACGCCGGAACGCTCGACATGATGCTCTCCGGAGCGTTCGTACCGGCCAAGAAACTGATGGCCGACAACGGCTACACGATCGACTGGACCAACTATTTCAGCGGCATCGCCAATTACTACGCGACAGCTGGAGGGGAGTTGAACTCCTTCCCGTTCAACTCTTCAACCGCCATGTTCTATTACAATGTCGACGCTTTCCAGAAGGCCGGCATCGACTTCAAGCCGGAAACCTGGGAAGAGGTCGAGGAAGCCGCTCGCAAGCTGAAGGCGGCGGGTTTCGATTGCCCGCTCGGCTTTAACTTCGATACATGGCAGATGATGGAGCAATTTTCCGCCATCCACAACCAGCCGATCGCAACCCAGGGCAACGGCTACCAGGGGCTGGACGCCGAACTGGTCTTCAACAAGACCAAATTCGTCGACCATGTGAAATTCTTCAAGAAAATGGTCGACGAGAAGCTGTTCGTCGTCAAAACGAAACAGCTCGGGATGGACATCGTCCCCGCGTTCACCTCGCAGACATGCCAGATGATTCAGACCTCGATCGCTGACCATGGCACGATTGGCAAGACGCTGCCGGAAGGCGTCAAGTGGGAGGTTGCGATGCTGCCGGTCTGGAAAGGCACGCAACGACAGAACTCGCTGGTCGGCGGCGCCTCGCTATGGGTCATGGCCGGCCGTCCGGAAGCCGAGTACAAGGGCGCATCCGCTTTCCTGAACTTCCTCGCCACGCCGGAAATGGCGCAATGGTGGTCGACGGTCACTGGCTACATTCCGGTCACCAAGACCGGCTTTGAAGCCATGAAGGCCAATGGCTTCTACGACAAGGCTCCTTACAAGGGCCGCGAGCTCGCGATCGCCAGCCTGACCTACACGCCGACCTCGCAGAATACCCGCGGTATCCGCCTCGGTGGTTTCACCCAGGTCCGCAAGGAGGTCTCTACGGCGCTGGAGGCGATTTTCATGCAGAATGCCGACGTGCAGGCTGAACTCGACCAGGCCGCCGATCGAAGCAACGCCGTGCTGCGCCGATTTGAAAAAACCTATGCCGGTCAGAAGCTGAACTGAGTTTCTCGTCAGCAAGAGCCTGCCGGTCGCATATGGCAGGCTCTTGTCCCTGAAGTACTTTTGGTTTGATTGATCCATGGAAAAGCGGGCCGTTTTCAAAAGCTGGTGGCTGCCAATTCTTTTCGCCCTGCCGCAGATTCTTCTGATCCTTCTCTTCTTCTACTGGCCGGCAATCGCGGTGATGAAGTGGGCTTTCACACTTGAGCCTCCCTTTGGCGGGGTAGCGGAATTTGTCGGACTGACGAATTTTGACGAGGTGTTCGCCGATCCATTCTATTGGAATTCCGTCGCCGTCAGCCTCATCTTCGCCCTTTGCGGGACTTGCTTCACTATCCTGGTCGGTCTCGTGCTGGCGATTGCAGTGGATCGGCGGCTGCCCGGTTCTGGGCTATTCCGGTTCCTCTATATCCTTCCATATGCAATCGCCGGACCGGCAGCCGGCATGGCCTTCCGGTTCATTCTGTCGCCAGAACGCGGGCTGATGGCCTCGGTCAATGCCGCGTTCCCTGATTTCTGGAACCCGGCAAAATACGGTGCCCACGCTCTCATCCTCGTCATCGTCATCTTTGCCTGGAAATGGACCGGTTACACGTTCATCTTCCTGTTGGCCGGCCTGCAATCCGTGCCGCGCTCTCTGACGGAAGCCGCCGCGATGGACGGCGCCGGACCGATCCGTCGCGCGATCGATATCCAAGTTCCGCTGCTGGCGCCGACGCTGTTCTTTCTGCTCGTCATCATGATGACGGAGGGGTTTGTCGGTTCGGACACCTTCGGTATCGTACACAGCACGACTGGCGGCGGACCAAATCACGGCACCGAGGTGATGGTTTTTCGCATCGTGGACGAAGCGTTCAAGGGGCTCAACTACTCTGGCGCTTCCGCGCAGAGCATCGTCCTGATCGGCCTGATCATGCTCTTCACGTTCATCCAATTTCGCTTCATCGAGAAGCGTGTGCACTATAAGTGAGCCCGCCATGATCCAGCGCACGCCGATCGCCGATGCACTGACCTATCTGCTGATGGTCTTGGGCTTTATCCTGCTGATTGGCCCCTTTCTCGTCATTCTGGCCGGTGCCAGTCAAACGCTGCAACAGATCAACAGCGTGCCGTTCCATTTCCTTCCCCAGGACCGCTTCCTCGAAAACGCCTCCGCTGCCTGGTCGCGCGCCAATCTCGGCTCGGCCATGATCAACAGCTTCATCATGGCCTGTCTCGTCACCGTCGGCAAAGTGGCCCTTTCGGCCTGCACGGCCTTCGCCATCGTGTTCTTCCGCACGCCACTCAAGCATTTTTTCTTCTGGATCGTGTTCATCACGCTGATGCTACCGCTCGAAGTTCGCGTGGTGCCGACCTATGCCGTGGCCGCCGACCTTTTCCAGCCATTTCGATTACTGATTTCGGCACTGACCGGCATCGAGGTATCGGTCGAATGGAACCTGCTGAATTCCTATGCGGGCCTCACCCTGCCGCTGATTGCCACCGCAACAGGCACATTCCTCTACCGGCAATTCTTCATGACGCTGCCAAATGAGCTCGCCGAAGCCGCCCGCATGGACGGTTCCGGACCAGTGCGCTTTTTCGTCGACATGCTGATACCTCTTTCGCGCACCAACATGTTAGCGCTCACCACGATCATGTTCGTCTACGGTTGGAACCAATATCTTTGGCCGCTGCTGATGATCACAGACCCGGCCTACAAGACGACCATGATGTCGCTGAGCGCGCTGCTCCCTTCGGAAAACAGCCTGCCCGACTGGAATGTCACGCTGGCAGGTTCACTCATCATCATGGCGCCGCCGCTCGTCGTCGTTGCGGTGCTGCAACGCTGGTTCGTGCGTGGCCTGGTCGCCACCGAAAAGTGACCTGGCGATTTTAAGAAACGAGGTTCAAATATGGCTGACATCGATATCCGCGCCGTGCGCAAATCCTATGGTAAGACCCAGACGCTGCACGGCGTCGACCTGTCCTTTGGCTCGGGCGAATTTGTCGTCATTCTCGGTCCCTCTGGCTGCGGAAAGTCGACGCTTCTACGCATGATCGCTGGACTCGAGGAGATTACCGCCGGCGAAATCGCAATCAACGGTCGCGTCGTCAACAGGCTCGAGCCGCGCGAGCGCGGCTGCGCCATGGTGTTCCAGAACTATGCGCTTTATCCGCATATGACCGTGGCCCAAAATATCGGTTACGCGCTGAAGGTAGCCGGTGTGTCGAAGGCCGAGCGCGAAACGCGTATCGAGGAGACGGCGAAGATCGTCGGGCTTTCCGAGTATCTTGCGCGCAAACCAGCAGCATTGTCCGGCGGCCAGCGTCAGCGCGTGGCGATGGCGCGCGCCATTATTCGTGAGCCGCAGGTGTTTCTCTTCGACGAGCCACTGTCGAATCTCGACGCCAAGCTGCGGGTGACCATGCGGGCGGAAATCCGCAAACTGCACCAACGTCTTTCAGCAACATCCGTCTTCGTCACCCATGATCAGATCGAGGCGATGACGCTTGCCGACAAGCTCGTGGTAATGAATAAGGGGCATGTCGAGCAGGTCGGTCAGCCGCTCGACATCTATCATCGGCCGGCAAGCATATTCGTCGCATCCTTCATCGGCTCTCCCGCGATGAACCTCTTCAATACACGCGTCGAGGTCGAGACTGCGTCGGTGCGTTTCGGCGGCGTGCAGGTCCCCATCGACCCTGCACTTGCGGCCGGCTTGCGCGGAAGAGATGTCACGATCGGTATTCGACCGGAGCAATGTGCCGTTTCACTGGACGGCAGCGGCGTGCGAGCGACAATAGACTTCGTCGAGGAACTTGGCTCCGGTCGGGTCGCCCATGCCGAGATCGATGGCGAGCCATTTGCAGCCGTCATCAGCGAACACATGAGCGTGCGTCCAGGCGATCGAGTAGGCCTGGAGTTACCCTCGTCCCAACTGCATGTCTTCGAGCGCGATAGCGGTCGCCGGATAGATATGAAGATCAATTCCAGCTCCCCGCATCCGGCGGCCGCCACCTCGACGCTGGCGATTGTTCACTGATTTTTGAGAGTTCCCAGGAGGAACACCCGCATGAACGACATCATTTCCGCCGTCGGATTTTGCAACCGGACCGGCAAGGGCGACCTCAGTGCGCTTGACACTTCGCTGCGGGAAATCGCCGAAACGGGGGCCGACGCCTGCGAAATCGGCATCTATGCCGAGGAAATCATCAGCGGCGGCCGCATCATCGAGGATCGCACGCGCCGCGTCGCCGACATCGTTCGCCAGCATCCTTTCAAGAAATTGTCGCTGCACGGCCAGATCCTCTCCAACTTCATGGACCGCGAGCATTTGCAGCTGCAAAAGAAGGTCGTGCGGTCGATGCTCGAACTCTGCAACCGGCTTGGTGCAGGCATACTCGTCCATCATTCAGGTGCCGGACAGCTTGCCGATGGCGAAAATGGCGCCGATCTTGACCGAATGGAGCGCGAGGCACTGGCCGAGATGGGCGATATCGCGAAGGGCTACGGCGTACGCATCGCACTTGAAAACATCTTCACCACAGAAAGCGGCCAATACCGCCAGACGCCGAGCGAAGTGGCCGCGACTGTCAGGGCTATCGGATCGGACAATGTTGTTGCGCTGATCGACTTCTCGCATGCCTATATCGAATCGACCTACCGCAATCTCGATTTTCTCGAAGAATTGCGCGCAATGGCGCCGGTTACCGGTCACCTGCATGTCCATGACAGCTTTGGCCTTCCCTACTCCATGACGCGCTTTTACCATCCGGCCGAGGCAACGGCCCTCGGCATCGGCGATCTCCACTTGCCGATCGGCTGGGGCGACATTCCTTGGGAGGGTATTTTCGGCGAGCTCACGTTCCTTCCGGATACGTCGCTGATCATGGAAATTAACGCGGAGCGATTTGGTGACCAGCAGCCGGCCTGCCTGGAAAGGGCAAGACGTTTGGCGACATTGATGGGGATGGCGGGGAAAGCGGAAAAGCGGCAGCTGTCGTAGCTGCCGCCCTGACCTGATTGGTCGTTAGAAGCGGTGACCTACCCCAATACAGCAAACGGCTGAATGCTCTCCTTGACGATCGCCATCCTTGGCATCGCCGAGCAGCAAGCCGGCACCAGGAGCTCCTTTGCCGTCCCAGTTCCCGGTCCTTCCAGATCGACGCGCTTGATGCCCCCTTCGCTTATCTCTTATCGCCGGCTGCGTTGGAAGAACGACTGGAACATATTCAGGGGCTCGTCCTGGGTTGCGTGACCGCCACGTAAGAGTGTTGCCTATATCGAAATTCGGTTATCATCTATTCGACCGAAGTCGTATAGCATCGTGTGCCGTGTCTAGAATCCTCATCATAGTTGGGCTTTTTGTCGTCGCGGTCGGTATTCTCTGGCCGTGGCTTGCACGCATCGGCTTGGGGAGGCTGCCGGGCGACTTTCTCATCGAGCGCGAGAATTTCTCCATCTATATCCCAATTACCACCGGCCTGCTCTTCAGCATTTTGCTATCCGTGATGCTCTGGCTCCTCAGTCGTTAAAAAGCTATGCCCGTTGTAAGGATCGCACATCCTTGCCCAAGAAAGAGGGGGGTCATTCTGCGGCTTGATATGCGCCGACGTTCGAAGAATGTCAGTGAAGATCGCCGTCACATCCCTTTGCGGGAAAGCGGCCCGCTCGACCCATCACGATAGCCAGAGCATCGTTGCGCAACGCCCACGCGGTTCAGACCCCGGAGGTTTGCGCTTCAATGTGCGTGCGCGCTGCGGCTTCGTCAGCGATGCCGTCGGAATAGCGCCACACTTGTTACTCCCCCTGTTCGCTTTCCGGTGCCAAACTATCTCACGGACACCACGAGCGAACCGAACGTCAGCAAGCAGGCGCGGAAATTCGCCCAAATCAGGAGATTTGAAGCCATGACGAGATCAACTGAAAATGGTCGGAAAGGCAGACAGCCTGGCATGCACACTCCACCGGTCGTGTCGCCCCAGGCCTGGGAGGCGGCCCGCCAGCAGCTGCTTGTGAAAGAAAAGGCACTGACACGCGCCCGTGACGCTCTGGCCGCCGAGCGCCGGCGAATGCCGCGGATGGCCGTGGAGACAGCGTATGCGTTCGAGGGACCTGAGGGTAAGGCAAGCCTGCTGGACCTGTTCGATGGTCGGCGACAGTTGATCGTCTACCGCGCCTTCTTCGAGTCGGGCGTGTTCGGCTGGCCCGACCACGCATGCCGGGGCTGCTCCATGGTGGCCGACCAAGTCGCCCATGTCGCGCACCTGAACGCGCGTGACACCACCCTCGTCTTCGCCTCGCGTGCGCCTCAGTCCGACATCGCGCGCCTGAAGGCGCGGATGGGCTGGGAGATGCCGTGGTTCACTCTCACCGATAGCTTCGACGCCGACTTCGGCGTGGACGAGTGGCATGGCACGAACGTGTTCTACCGTGACGGCGACCGCGTATTCCGCACCTACTTCGTCAATAATCGCGGCGACGAGCAAATGGGAGGCACTTGGAACTACCTAGACATCACGCCATTGGGCCGGCAGGAGGTCTGGGAGGACTCGCCCGAAGGCTATCCTCAAACCCCGACGTACAAGTGGTGGAACTGGCATGACAGCTACGTTGCAAACGCAATACCCGACAAGAAATGGGTCGAGGTGTCGGACGCTGGAGAGGCGGCGTTCCGGAGCCAACAAGCGAGCACGAAGCCCTGAGCCATGACCTGCCAGGTGCTGGAGGGGTGAGGAACAGGTCGCGGAGAATATGGCGTCCGCACGAAGCGGTTCTTTAATATAGCGCCAGCGGACCCGCACAGGCATCCGATCTTTTCTGACCTGCTCCGGATCGCCGACGAGGACGGGCATTGTGCCTGCCCTCGTCGAAGGCCACCGCATCCGAAAAGACGCGGACTGCAGTGCGACAACAATGTGCCGGGCCTTGCGGCCCGCACGATGTGGCCTTGTTACAGTTCCGCTTTAGGCTCAATCGGGTCCCAGATGCTTATGTTGCGGGTCTCAGGCATCAAGAAAAGGGCGAGCAGGAAGCATACGGCAGGAACCGCGATCGGGTAGATCAGCGCGTAACCAATGCTGCCAGTGGCCGCGAACGCCGCCGAGGTGATGAACGGCACCAATCCGCCACCCCAACCATTGCCAATGTGATATGGCACCGACACTGACGTGTACCGGATCCTGCCGGGGAAGTATTCAGCAAGGAACGCACCAACCGGGCCATATACCATCCCGACGTAGCAAACCAGGATGAAGATGATGAAGATCGCGATTGGATAATTGATGTTGCCAGGCTGCGTGACTGATCCCAGCCACAAGTACAGCGGATAATACGTTATCGAGGCGAGCAACATGCCTCCCAGGATCACTGGCTTGCGGCCGATAATGTCTGACAGCCATCCAAAAAAGATCAAACTCGGCGTTGCAATGAGCAGCGCGGCTCCCACGATATAGGACGAGGTCAACGAGTCTACCTTGGAAACCTGCTGCAGGAAGTACAATGCCCAGAACTGACCGCTATACCAGACCACTCCCTGCCCGATCAGCACGATGGTGGCGATCCCGACATATTGGATGTTGGAGCTGAGGAAGGCTTCCTTCCATGGATTTCGGGTCGTCTGCCCCTTAGCCTTGATCTCCTCGAAGATCGGTGTCTCCTGAAGCTGAAGCCGGATGTAGATTGCAATGGCTACCAGCAGGAAGGAGACCAAAAACGGAATGCGCCACGCCCATTCGTCGAAGACCTCGTTGCCGAAATAGGTGCGCGTCGCGATGATCACGGCCAGCGATACGACGATTCCGAGCGTCGGAGAGGTCTGAAGCCACCCGGTGTAATAACCACGGCGTTCGTCGGGGACATGCTCGGCGACATAGGTGATGGCGCCGCCATACTCGCCGCCCAAGCACAAGCCTTGGATCATCCGCAGGCCGAAGAGAAGGAACGCAGCGGTCAGCCCGATCGACGCGTAGGTCGGCATCAAGCCGATCGCACCGGTGCCCAACCCCATGCCGCTGAGCGTAATGAGAAACGTGTATTTGCGGCCGACCCGGTCACCCATCCAGCCAAAAAGGAACGCCCCCAGTGGACGGATAAGGAATCCTGCGGTGAACAGCGCAATCGTACTCAGCAGCGCTGCGACTGGATGGGATTGCTCAAAGAACTTCACCGAAAGAACCGCGGCCAAGCTTCCGAAGATATAGAAGTCATACCATTCGATGACGTTTCCTACCGACGCGGCAATGATCACACGGCGGAAATCCCTTGGAACTTGAGTGGGCATGTTTCTTCCTCCCATTTAACATCGCCCCCCAACTTCTTGTATTTTAGCATGAAAGCAGCCTGATCCAAACCGGGCACCCACTCAGATCGGCGGCGCGCGACAATCAGCCGGTCGCCGGTGAGGCAAGCGGCGCGAAATCAAGACCGACAAGCATGCTCGCCTCGCGATGCCGATGAGACGTTCACAGTATGTCCGCCCGAGCCCTATGCCGTGCCTCAACGGTTTCGATCGAGCCGCGCGCGCAATATGGAATTCCTCCTGCGCGCTCCGCGAAGCTCCTGAGAAGAAGCGGAAAAAAATTCCGCATCGCCGGTCGAGACAACAATGATCTCCTCCTTGGAGAACCGCTACAGTCCTACCTGCAGCGTGTTGTTCCGTTCGAGATCATTACCCCTGAAAGTGTTCAGCCAATCCGTGACCGGGCGTTGGTGAGAAGCTTTGGGCTGTCCCACTTGCGCCTTCGCCACCCATTCGTCACGCGCCCTTGCGATATCCAATCGATCTTGTTCGCTGGCCAGCCGCGCGAGATCAAAGACGGCGCGACGACCATGCCGCAATAGGCAGCTCCGCATGAAACACGCCCATGGTGATGTCGTCTTAAGTGGGCCCGAAGGAGAAGGTCAGCGTCCTTGTCCAGAACGCTGACAGATTTCATCAACTCCGTCTGCTCGATCAACCCGCAATAGCACCGGATTTCTTTGCGACCCAGGTGGCGACATAGTCCATCAGTGCTGGCGATAGGCAGTCATATGGCTCCAATCCAAGCTCCCGCAAGCGGGCCCGTATGTCGTCCATTCGACTGGGATCGACGCCCGACTCGATAATGGAGGAAACAAAGGCTGCAAATTCCGGTGGAGCCCAGCCTGGTTCCTGGAAACGCTCGGGGTGAACGAAGTCCAGCCCCTGGAACGCATGCTCCCGCTCGACCGGTCCATACATGTGCACGCCGCATTGCTTGCAGGCGTGACGTTGGATCAGTGCACTCGGATCGACCACCTGCAACTTGTCGCCGTTCTCCAGCACAGTCACCTTGTCATGCGGGACGACCGCGACAATGGAGAAAGAAGTACCTCTGGGCTTCCAGCATTTGGTGCAGCCGCAAACGTGGTTGTGGGCGACCTGCCCCTCGATCCTTACCTTGACCGGCCGGTCCGTGCAGGCACAAACAAGCGTGCCACCGGCAAAGCCGGGGTTGGCGGGTTTTAAACCATCGTCGACTGCCGGATGAATATGAACTGCACTTTCCATCGCATGTTCCTCCCCTGTTGCGCCGAAGCCCGTCCGGGTCTCCGGATATTGGCCTACTTCGGCTTTCGTCCGAACGCCCGGCGGACACGTTTAGTAGATGACAACGCTCCTGATGCTTTGACCGGAATGCATGAGTTCGAAGCCCTTGTTGATGTCTTCGAGCGGCATCGTATGGGTGATCATCGGATCGATCTCAATCTTGCCTTCCATGTACCAGTCGACGATCTTCGGCACGTCGGTGCGGCCACGCGCGCCACCAAAGGCGGTGCCCATCCAGCTACGGCCGGTGACCAGCTGGAACGGGCGGGTGGAGATTTCCTGGCCGGCACCGGCCACCCCGATGACGACCGACTTGCCCCAGCCGCGATGGCTGGCTTCCAGCGCCTGGCGCATCACCTTGGTGTTGCCGGTGCAGTCGAAGGTGTAGTCGGCGCCGCCGATCTGGTCGGCGCCGCGCTTCGTCATGTTGACGAGATAGGGCACGATGTCGTCGCCGACCTCCTTCGGATTGACGAAATGCGTCATGCCAAACTTTTCGCCCCACACCTTGCGGTCATTGTTGATGTCGACACCGATGATCATGTCGGCGCCGGCAAGCTTCAGGCCCTGGATGACGTTGAGGCCGATGCCGCCGAGGCCAAAGACGATCGCCGTTGCGCCGATCTCCACCTTGGCGGTGTTGATGACGGCGCCGATGCCGGTGGTGACGCCGCAGCCGATGTAGCAGATCTTGTCGAAGGGGGCGTCCGCATTGACCTTGGCAACGGCGATCTCGGGCAGCACCGTGTAATTGGCAAAGGTCGAGCAGCCCATGTAGTGATGGATCTTGTCCTTGCCGATCGAAAAGCGCGACGTGCCGTCCGGCATCAGGCCCTGGCCCTGGGTGGCGCGGATCGCCGTGCAGAGATTGGTCTTGCGCGACAGGCAGGACGGGCATTCACGGCATTCCGGCGTATAGAGCGGAATGACGTGGTCGCCCTTCTTGCCCGAAGTGACGCCCGGTCCGACATCGACGACGATGCCGGCACCCTCATGGCCGAGGATTGCCGGAAACAGGCCCTCCGGATCGGCGCCAGACAGCGTGAAATCGTCCGTGTGGCAGATGCCGGTCGCCTTGACCTCGACCAGAACCTCGCCGGCCCGCGGGCCTTCGAGATCGACCTCCGTGATTTTCAACGGTTTTCCAGCCTGAACGGCAACGGCGGCGCGGGTTTTCATCTTTTTATCCCCTTCTAACGCTCATTCCTCATCGTATTGGTTGCCGCGCGCGCCATGTCATCCACCGATACAGTTGGCCTCGTGGTCTTTCGCCGGAGGCTTGTCAGCCTTCTTGGGCGGACAACCGCGTGGCGCGTCGCCGAAGGCCCGCGCGCGCAGATAGACGTAGATGTCGTCGAGGTTGCGGTAGACGTTCTTGTTTTTCGCCGAACGCCGGCATGACGTTTTCCTTGCCGCCGTTGATGTCGAGAGCATAAACCCTATGGGGAACGGCGCATGGACATACATCACGTCGCCGATTACCCGACCTCGGGAGACCACAAGGCCGACCCAAGCGCTCAACTTGTTGTCTATGATGGGACGTTCGCTTCCGTCAGCGTGTCACAGTTCGCCAGGCGGGCAGTAGGCACTATTGTTGCCCGTCCTCGTACCTACGAGACTCTGCCGCTCCCATTCGGCAAAGCCTTGAAGCCGGAAACCAACAAATACGATAAGCCTTTCAAATGACGTAGGCAATAATAAATAAATTGGGCAGTACAGAGCGATAGAGGAAATGTTGCTCTGCAATATTCTCTATTGCAGACGGTGCAACCATCACCAGGTATTTATTGCGATGCCGCACCGTCCTACGAGCCGCGGAATTCATCCACGGCACTCGTAGACGCGATCGTGAACCACGGCTATGCCTGCAAGCGGGCGCGGTATTCTCGCAGAATGCGCAGGCGAAGTCTGCAACCACGGAACCAAGGCGCGCTCAGGCGGCGGCAGATGTCCACTGGTTCTGACAGTGCATACGGGGCCGCCCCACCGTGACTGCAATCGGCCTGATAAGAGCTAAACTGGCGGGGCTGCAAAGTCAGCCGGCGTCCGGAAACTTCGTCCGGAAATCCGACACCAGATCGTCCAGCGCCTGGACGTGGCGGGCTTGACGCGAGATCTCAACATCGAAGATGCCTCGCACATGGGCCGGCCGCGGTGACAGCACGATGACACGATCTGCCAACAGAAGCGCTTCCCGCAGATTATGCGTCACCATCAGGGCAGTGGTGGGCCTCGCCGACCACACCGTCATCAGAAGACGCCGCAATTTGTCAGCCGTCCGTTCGTCGAGCGAGGCGAAAGGCTCGTCCAGCAAAAGGATCGCAGGTTCTGTGGCAAAGGCACGCGCGAGGGCAGCGCGACGCGCAAGGCCGAGCGAAAGTTCTGAAGGATAGAGCGACCGCATTGAGGACAAGCCCAGAATGTCGAACAGCCCGTCCAAGTCGATGTCCCGCGTGCCTGGAGACAACGCAAGGCGGACATTCTGCTCCACCGTTCGCCAAGGCAAAAGCACGGGCTCCTGGAATACCGCAGCGATGCGATTGGAGCCGCCCTTGGGCAACTGGTAGCTGCCGTAAAACGCCTGATCGAGCCCCAGCAGAATGCGCAAGGTCGTGGTTTTGCCGCAGCCGGACGGCCCGAACAAACAGGCAAATTCCCCCTGCCGCACCTCGAATGAAAGTCCGCGCAGGGCATCAATAGTCACGCCCTCAGCCGACCGGAACGTCTTCTCTGCAATGTCGACCTTAAGCGGGGCGGCGGCGCCAGCGTGTTGCATGTCGTTCAAATGGCTGCACCAGGAGGAGTTCGATCAATAGCATAATGGCAACGAAAGCCAGCGAATAGGCAAGGATGGCGGCGACATCGAATATCTGGAAGTGAAGATAGATCTGGAAGCCCACCCCATTTGAACGGCCTAGCAACTCGACAACGAGCACGATCTTCCAGATCAGCGCAATACCGGATCGCGATGCAGCTGCAAAATAAGGCTGCAGCTGCGGCATCAGAATATGGCGGATCCTGTCGAGCGGGCTGAGGCGATAGACTTTTGCCATTTCGGCGTAACGCGGATCGAGCGCCCGCGCGCCCTCGCGCATGGTGACGACAACATTGGGTATCTTGTTGATCGCCACTGCGCTGATCGCCGCCGCTTCCGTCAGGCCGAACCAGATGTAGGCGAGAACGATGACGACCAGTGCCGGCAGATTGAGAAAAAGAACAAGCCACGGATTGAAGAAAGAATCCGCTCGCCGGTGCACGCCGAGCAAGACGCCGATGACCGATCCGACCAGCATCGCAACAACATAGGCGGCGGCGACCCGGGACAGCGTCATGGCGAGATGATAGGCGAGATCGCCGCTTGCCGCCTCCTTGACCAGCACACGCCAGACGTCGATCGGCGGCGGAAACGCCCGGCTCGGCCAGATTCCCGCCGCGAGGTTCCAGAGCAGGCATAGTCCGAGAAGGGACGCCAAAGCCGTTGCCGCCGGCAGAAGACCACGAGAAATGGCAGTCGCTCGTCGGGCCTCAACAGCCGCTTTTTCCCGTCCGCGTCCTGCTGTCATGTCTTTAAGGCCCAGAACGTTCCCGGAGCCATCTGGCGCGCCTCACCGACAAGCTTCTCCCCACCCAGTTCGGCCAGGATTCCGTATAGCTTGGCGGCATCTTTCTCCTCCTCTGCGAGCGGCCTGTTCGGAATGCCTTCGCGGTAGCGATCGCGAAGCATCTCGAGTTCCCTGCCTTCGGCTCGCACGATCGGCGCCAGCCGCTGCCATTCTGCGTCGGACTGTGCCAGGAGCTTCTTGGCCCCGCCACTTGCCCGCAGGAAGCTCATGGCGACGTCCGGGTTTTCGTTTGCCCATTTGTCATGGAAAACATAGCCGAGCGCCGAAACCGGCCCCGATGCCCCGAGCGCCTTGGCGGCATCGTCGGCACCCACGAGTCGGCGGAAACCATTTGCCTCCAGCCGGGCACAGAAATGCCAGAAATTCAGCACAGCATCGAGTTCGCCGGAAACGGCCTTTTCCGACAGCAGGGGCGGTGCGCCGAAAACGATCTCGCTTTCTCTGGTCAGGTCCATCTTGTGATCACGCCGGGCCAGGCCCTGGATCAGGAGCCAGCTCTTGTCGAGCGACCCACCGGTCACGCCGATTTTCTTTCCGGCGAGATCGGGAATGGCACGAATGGGCGCATCCTCCTTGACCATGATGGCGCCAACCGCGGTCGAGTAAGGTGCGAGCGTCAGATCCGCACCCTGCGAACGCTGGCGCGACACCCACAGCCAATCGGAAACGATGATGTCGAGATCGCCCGCCAACATGGCGACATTGCTGGCGTCTTCCCCCGCGAAGTAGACGATCTCCACGTCGATCCCGTTGGCCGCGTCAAACTTGTGGTGCTTAATGGTGTCGAGTTCCCAATTCACTGTCCCGAACTTCAAGATGCCGACCCGGATCTTCGGCGCGGGCGGTTTGGCCACTGCATGGAAGCTCAGGAGACTTGTCGCAGCCAGAACGGCTGTTCCGCAAAGCGCGCGCCTCGATATGTTCATGATGCCATCTCCCGGCCAAATGTTTGCAGCGGCGTCATATTTCCCGGCTCCTGCTGGGGCAGACGCATGTCCAACGGATGAACTTCTGTGACGGATGGCTTCCCGACCACTTTGCGATCGGTCAGGACGAGATCGACGAGGTTCAATTGAGCACCTTTCACTGCACGAATGCGCACGCAATAACGCCAACCGACATGCTTTGCATGCCGTCCGGTTGCCGGCTTTCACAAGGTGCCCGATGGAGAGCCGACCTAAAGGATACGCGTGCCACAAAGAAGCGTCAATCATTCCGCGAGGAACCGCGCCTGCCTGTGCGTTGAATGTGCGGCCCATGTTGACGTGCCTCCGACATGATCGCCGCCCCAGCAGCAGTTCGCGAGATAGAGGCATGGCCACTGGTTGTTCGATGATGCCGATGCGGCCTATGCACGGGCAAAAATAGCCGGCGCCGAGATTCTGGAGGAATCAACCGATCGCCACTATGGCAGCCGCGAATTCATCTGCTGCGATCCGGAAGGCAATGTCTGGTCCTTCGGCACCTGCTGGCCGAAAAACTGACGAACCCGGCGGTTATGGTCCAGAGCAAAATCGCCGCAAACAGCGCCACATCGCGCTGAAAAATGATGATTTGATGCCACGGTGGGCCTCTTTATTCAACGGGGCAAGCCGCGCCGGTTTCCACCCAGGCTTTGATAAGCTCGCCGAACTCGGCCTGCGTGCCCGGCACGGGCTCGCGGCCCTCGCCTGGGTTCCAACCCCATCCGACGAGGCCGTCATGGGCCATGTGCTCGGCGATCTCATTCAGGTCCTTGCCGCCGTTGCGCTCCGGGTCCTTCAACTGCTGACAGATTTCGCCGAGAGATTTGCCGACCCAGGCCATTTCGATCGGCGCCAGATGCCAGGCCGCATTGCCGGGTATGCTCCGCAACGTCGGCGACTGCCCGACGACGGTTGCGTTTTCGGCGCCGTGACAGGTGTTACACATCATGCCGGGAACACCCATACCGCCCTCGCCGCGCGTGACCGGCGGCTCATGCGGCTGCATGCTCATCCTCTGCAGCGGCCGGTCCGTCGCCGGGTGGCAGTTGACACAGCGCGGATGCTCGATGACCTTGCCCGCTTCCTCGAACAAAGCCACCGATCGCGCCTTCGCATCGGCAATCGACAAGAAGGAGGCAGCCGGCTTCAAGGATGTCCTGTCCGCGCTCGAGGCCCCTTGCGCGAGTGCCATGAAGGATGCCGGCAGGGCTGCCAGGAGCGAAATGCCGCCTGCAATGCAGGCAAGAGCCAATCTGCTTTTCACCGTGATCTCCCTCAGCTCGTCGCAGCACTGACGATCGGCAGGCTCCGCACCGGGTTGCCGGTCAGGCGCCGCCAGGCATTGGCCACGGCCGGACCGACAGGCGGAACCCCCGGCTCTCCGACGCCCGTCGGAGCTGCAGCGGACGTGATCACCGCAACCTCCACATCCGGCATCTCGTTGATCCTGATCGAGCGATAGTCGTGGAAGTTCGACTGCACGATGGCCCCGCCCTTTCCAAGCGTCACAGCGTCAAAGAGGACGGCCCCGAGACCATAGCCGATGCCGCCCTCCATCTGTGCCTTGACGACATTGGGATTGATTGCAACACCGCAATCGACCGCACACCAGACCTTGTGCACACGCGGAGCGCCGTCGCTGCCGACCGAGATCTCGACGACCTGGCCGACATAGGTTCCGAAGCTCTTGACGACGGCAACGCCACGCTGCCGCCCTTCTGCAGGCTTCGCGCCCCAATTGGCGATCTCGGCCGCCCTCCTCAAGACCCCCGCATAGCGCGGATCTTCCGTCAATAGCGCGAGGCGTCCTTCGACAGGATCCTTGCCGACCTTCTGGAGAAGCTCATCGAGGAACGTCTCGACCGCAAAGCCTGTATGGGTATGGCCGACCGATCGCCACCAGAGCGGCGGCACGGCGAGCTTCACGTTGTGCGACATCACACGCAGGTTTGCCACGTTGTAGGGGAGATTGGACGCACCCTCGACGGAAGTCTCGTCGAGGTCGGCCTTGCCCATGATCGACTGGCCGACGATCGTCTGATCCCAGGCCACAATCTGGCCGTTCTTGTCGATCGCACCACGCATCCTGTGGAGATACATCGGCCGGTAATAGCCGCCGCGGATATCGTCCTCGCGCGTCCACATATGCTTGACTGGGCGAGATTGGTCAGTTGCCGCGAAGACGGCGGCCGCCTCCTGCATATAGGGCGAGCCGAACTGGGCCCGGCGCCCGAAACTGCCCCCCGTGATCTGGGTATTGATCCTGACCTTGGAGGGATCGAGACCGACGGCCTTTGCGGCCACCGTCTTGTCCATGCCGGGAAATTGCGCCCCGGTATAGACGTCGAGGCTGCCGTCCGGTGCCTTTAAGAACACCGCGTCAAGCGGCTCCATCGGCGCGTGGGCAAGGAACGGGAAGACGACCTCCGCTTCCAGCGTCTCAAGGCCTTCGCCGGCAAAGGCCCTGTCGACGTCGCCCTTGCTGGCGGCACTCAAGCCAGTCTCTTTGGCCGTATTGGCGTAATCGGCGGCAAGCTCCTCGCTTGAACGCGTCTCGGCGTCGGAAAGGTCCCAGTCGACCTTCAGCAGCGAGCGCCCTTTGAGGGCTGCATAGGTGTGTTCGGCATAAACGGCCACGCCCTGAGTCATCTGTTTCACATCGATGACGCCCGTCACCTTGCGCGCCTGGCTGTCGTCAAAGGACTTGACGGTCGCGCCGAAGTGGTCGGGATGGGCAACGACGGCGACCAGAAGGTTGTCAGGAATGACGTCCAGCGTAAAGATCGCCGCGCCGTTGGTCTTGGAAACAGTGTCGAGCTTCGGCAGTTCCTGGCCGATCAGCACGAATTTCTCCGGATCCTTGAGGCTCACCTCCGCCGGTGGCGCTATCGCGGCAGCCTTCGCGGCAAACGCCCCGAAGCCGCTCTCCTTGCCCGTGGCCGAATGGCGGATGCGGCCCTTTTCGACGGTGATTTCACCTGCCGGAACCTTCCATTCATCCGCCGCCGCCGCAACCAGCATGGCGCGCGCCGTGGCGCCTGCCTTGCGGAACTGCTCGTAGGAATTGGCGATCGACGACGAGCCGCCAGTACCCTGCACTCCGAAAGCGAGATTTGCGTATACCTTGTCATCGGCGAGTGAATGCACCGCGCGCATCTGCCCCCAATCAGCATCGAGTTCTTCAGCGACCAACGTCGCAAGGCCGGTAAACGGCCCCTGGCCGAATTCGATATGCTTGGAGAGGACCGTCACCGTGTCGTCGTTGCCGATCTTCACGAAGGTGTTGAGCATCGCAAGCGCATCATTGCCGCCGGCCTGAACGCCCGTTACGGCCGCAAGGGCAGGCATTCTCGGCGTTAGCGCAAATCCGATAACAAGGCCGCTGCCGGCAAGAAACGCCCGGCGGGTCGTGGAAATATGCTGGAGAGTCATGGCTCAACCCTCCATCGCTGCGGCGGCATTGTGGATTGCCTGACGGATCCGGTGATAGGTGGCGCATCGACAGATATTGCCGGCCATCGCACCGTCGATATCCTCGTCGGTCGGCTTCGGAATGTTCTGCAGAAGTGAGACAGCCGACATGATCTGGCCGGATTGACAGTATCCGCATTGCGGGACATCGATGGCAACCCAGGCCGCCCTTACGACCTCGGCCTCCTTGCCCTCCACACCTTCGATGGTGAAGATTTCCGAGCCCTCGGCAGCCGAGATCGGCGTAATGCAGGAACGGCGCGTAAAGCCGTCCATGTGAACGGTACAGGCCCCGCATTGCGCCACGCCGCAGCCGTATTTCGTTCCGGTGAGTTTCTCGAAATCGCGGATGAACCAGAGCAGCGGCGTATCCGGATCACCGTCGAAAGTCTTCGTCTGTCCGTTGAGCGTGAAAGTAACCATGGCCGAGCCTCCCGGTTTGCTGGATCCGAAAGGGCTCCAGCGAGCATCGCAGCATCTTCACGGTGCCCAAATTACGGCAGAGTTTGCCTGTTGGCCATGGACGCACCGGTAACACCTCCGTTACCCGGAGGCGGCTCCGTTTAAGAAAACCGGGCATCAGGCAGCCAGCGCCCGCGCTTTCAACCAAAGAAACAAGGGAAATCTGCTCCAGCGGCTCATGTGATCCCGCCCTTCTGTCAGGCCCGCAGTAGGCTCTCGAAGAGAGGTAATCGCAAAGCCTGCTGATTCTAGACCACCGACATAAGCCTCGAGCGGCTGCGCCCAACCAGCGAAATGCATCGTCAGCCCCCTGCTCTCGATTTTTGTCTCGAAACGGCGCCGATCAAAGTACGTCGCGCGGGGCTCCGAAGGCGCATTAGGCGCGGTCTCGGCGAGGAGCTCCAAATCCGCCAGCGGGTGAACGATCGAAATGAAAAGCGTCCCCTCCTTTCGCAACACGCGCCTGATTTCCCTAAGCGCCCCAGGAACATCGACAACGTCCATCAGAACATTGTAGGCCACGACAAGATCGAAGCTCTCGTTCTCGAACGGCAGTTCGCTGGCCGGTGCGATGGCATAATCATGAGCAGATTGGGCTTGCACTGCGGCCTTTAGCAGTTCCGCAACAGGATCGATTGCTGTCACCTGGTAGCCGCAAGTTTTTAGGATCCGGGAGACGCGACCCTCCCCACACCCGACGTCAAGCGCTTGGCCGCCCCTGTGCCAAGATAGTCAACGAGCGCGTCTCGATAAGCCCAAAAGGCATCGTGGTTTGGTGCACGCGCCCACGCTATCCATTGCGCTGCGGCTTCCGTCCAATGTTCGCTATCGCCCCTTGCAGCCATAAACCAAACCTCCCTTGCGAAAACTGCCTTATAAACCGGCGCGCTGGCCGGTTTATACCCCTTGCGTCCTGTTCAGTGCCATTGCACCGGCGGTGCCGCTACGGGCGCTCCCAAGAACCTGCCGATACAGCTGCGTCAATGCAGGAGCCGACTATAACATTCATGGATTAGGCTCACGCGATTTGAACCGAGGCCACGTGTAGAACAGCAAACAGAAGCCCAACATTTGAGCACCGGCCTTTGCGCGCACAAATTGAAATTCTCTCCAACCATTTGACTATAATGCGGAAATCACGCGGTCGCCGTCAGTTCTTCCACTCGCTTGAGGTTGAGAACCGCCTTGATCGGCAGGTGGTCGGAGGCGACGCGGGCAAGCGGTGTATCATGCGCCTCGACATTCGTCAGCACACCCTTGCGGTTCGACATGATGCGATCGAGCGCCAAGATCGGCAGGCGCGCCGGAAAGCTTGCAACGGCCGGGGGCTGGGCCTCAAAAGCGGATTGAAGCGTGTTGAGTGAGGAACGGTCGCCGAGCCGCCATTCGTTGAGGTCACCAAGCAGAATGGTCGTCGCTTCGCTTCGATCGGCCATCAGCTCGACCAGCATCTGCGCCTGGCGCGCCCGCGAGTGGCGCAGAAGTCCGAAATGGGCAGCGATGATACGGAGCTCTCCGCCATTTTCCAGTTCGAGTTCTGCAACAAGCGCCCCGCGCGGTTCAAGGCCCGGCAATTTAATCTGGTGCACGTCGCGCACCAGCCCTTTCTTGAAGAGAACGACATTGCCGTGCCAGCCGTGTGCCTTCGACATGCCCGAAACCGGAACCGGAATAAGCCCCGTCTCGCGCTCCAGGCGCGTCAGGTCAAGAATCCCGGTTCGCTCTCCGAAGCGCGTATCAGCCTCCTGCAGGGCGATCACGTCAGCGCCGATTTCGTGGATAACCCGGCTCGTCCGCTCGGGATCACAGCGCCTGTCGCCGCCGACGCATTTATGGACGTTGTATGAAGCAATCAGCGTGCCTTCGGCCCGCGGCTTTGCCGCAGCCAGCACGGCCTCCAGCCGTTTTTTCCGGTTGCGGATCGAGGCGAGAATGCTGGCGGGAAGGCTGTCTTTCCTGGCATGCATCGAAGTCAACACGCGCTCCGTTGATCGAAAACGGCTCCGGTTCGGAGTATAGGCCCACGGGTAAAACTTGCCATGCTTCTATCCGAGAAAATCAAAGATAAGGCGAACCCAGCCACAAGATCTTTTCAACAAGCCGCACCGGGAAAGGCCGCGACCACAGGCTCTCCAATGTCACCGGGGCTGCAGATTTCAGCATCTCGTCGATATGCTCGTCGATCTCCGCCGCAAACCCCTCGTTCAGAACTTCGAGATCCACCTCGAAATTCAACCTGAGCGAACGCGGATCAAGATTGGACGAACCGACATAGGTCCAGACGCCATCGACCGTCAGCAGCTTCGAGTGGCTGAAGCTGCCGGTCGAACGCCAGATGCGGCAGTAATTCTTGAGGATTTGGTCGAACTGTGCCGTCATCGCCCGGTCGACGAGGACAAGGTTGTTGACGGCCGGGACGATGATATCGACCTCGACGCCACGCCGTGCGGCTGTCGTCAGCGCGCTAATCAGCTCACGATCCGGCAGAAAATAGGGCGACATGATGCGGATCGATTGCCGCGCAACGGAAAAGGCACCCATCAGCATCTTGTGATTGGTCTCGACGCTGCGGTCCGGTCCGGAGGCGACGACGCGCATGAGGACCGGATCGCCGGGCTGGCGTTCAGGCGCTTCGATCCGCCACGCCTCTGCGTTCAGAACCTCGCCTGTCGTGAAGCGCCAGTCCTCGGCCGCGACATCAAAGAGATCGGCAACGACCGAACCCGTTACGGAGAAATGGGTATCGCGCGCAAAATCATCGCCCGTCATCGCCTGGCTGAAGCCCTGGCGTATATTCATGCCGCCCGTCAGTGCCACACGCCCGTCGACGATGATGATTTTCCGGTGCGTGCGGAGATTTGCATATGGCAACCGCAGGCCCATGATGACATTGCCGTTGAAGACTGAAACCGTCACCCCGCCATCGGCGAGATATCCGAGGATACTGGGCACCGAGTATCGAGCCCCGACGGCATCGATCAGCACGCGCACCTCAACGCCGCGTTTTGCCGCCGCAATCAGCGCATCGGCGATGCGCAGGCCGATCTTGTCGCGATCGAAAATATAAGTCTCAAGCAGAACGCTCCGCTCAGCCCCGTCGATCGCGGCCTTCATGGCTGCGTAGGCATCATCGCCCGTTTCCAGCATGTCGATCGAATTGCCGGTCGTCAGCGGATAGCGAGCGACGCGATCGCCGAGCGTTTGCAAAGCTGCAAAGCGCCGCCCATAATTGCTGATGATCATCTCCGGCTCCGCATCGAAACTTTCAAGCTCATCAAGGTCGGCTGCCGGCAGCAAGGCATCGCGGCGCAGGCTCAGGGATTTGCGGCGGATGCGGTTGATCCCGGCGATCGCGTAAAGTACCGCGCCGATAATCGGAGACAGGATGATGACGCCGACCCAGCCAATTGCGGCGCGTACCTCTTCCTTCGTCATGGCCGCATGGATTGCCGCGGCGGTCCCCATGCCAAGGGATATGACGAAAAGGATATGCGGCCAATAGGTCGATATGAGATAAAACATTGGAGGAAGATATAGCTGGAAAACGGCGGCGTTCAATTCGCCACCGCTCCCTCAAAACGTGAAAATTTCCGCGCTGCTAATTTACCAGCCGAGGATCGATCGCAAACACCACAGAACGGGCTGCAAGCTCGCCATCCCCCGGCTGAGCAGCGTTGCGGCCCAGGCGATTAAAGATTGCCGCACCGTCGAAAGCCGGCACGGCAAGCGGGGTGTCGGCGAGGTTCGCCCGAAGCTCCAGCGTGCTGGTACCGAAGGTCCAGTCGATTGCCAGCGCGCCATCGACGCTTTCGAATGCCGTGCTTGCGACGCGTTCCGGTTTCTTCAACAACGGCACGACATAGCTGTGCCGCAGGCCGACGAGCTCGCGTACATAGGTCTTCCAGCGTATGCCTTCGTCACTGTCGAACCGCTGCCATTGAAGCTTTGAATGCGCGAAGGTCGAGACTGCGTTCGGATCCGGCAAATCGTCCAGCGTCTTGCCTTCCTTCAGACCGCCGAAACCTTCCGCTTCCGCCGCCCGCCCTTTGCGGACAATCTCGCCAAGCTCGCCGGCGTAGTCGCTGAAGAAGTGGAACGGCTGCGTCTCGCCATATTCGTCCCCCATGAAGAGGAACGGGACCTGCGGCGAGAGAATCAAGATCGCGGCCAGCATCTCGACCATGTCGGGCCCTGCAAGGCTGACCAAGCGCTCGCCGAAGGCACGGTTACCAACTTGGTCGTGATTCTGGAGAAAGTTGATGAAGGCCTGCGGCGGGAGATAAACCCGCTCATCCTTCGGCACTTCAGGCGGATTGCCACGGTCTGGAAACACAAAGCCGTGCTGCATCGCGAGCTTCGTCTTTTCCCAGAGATCGGATGCAAAGGGCCGATAGTGGCCGTCGGTTTCGCCGGTCGCGATGATGTGAGCGACGTGATGGAAGTCATCGTTCCATTCCGCTGTAAAGGTCTTGACCCTTCCGCCGCCGTCCCGCTCGAGCAGGCTCACGAGATTGCGCTGATCCTCGACGATCAGATGCACCGCGCGATCGGCAAAGGCGTTGCCGACTTCCGCCGACAGCTGCTCGAGGATGTGCTGCTTCGACGTATCGCAAATCTGCTCCACCGCATCGAGCCGCAGGCCATCGAGCCGGAATTCACCGATCCAATAGAGCGCATTTTCGACGAAGTAGCGGCGTACCGGCTCCTGTCCGAAATCGATCGCCGCACCCCACGGCGTATTGCGATCGAAGCGGAAGAACTCGGGCGCATACCCGTGCAGGTAGTTTCCATCCGGGCCGAAATGGTTATAGACAACATCGAGCAGCACCATGAGGCCGTGGCCATGTGCTGCGTCGATGAATGCCTTGAAGTCGTCCGGCGTTCCGTATGCTGAATGCGGCGCATAGTGCAGGACGCCGTCATAGCCCCATCCGCGCGTGCCTGAAAATTGCGCGACGGGCATGACTTCGATTGCCGTATAGCCCATCTCGGCGAGATGGCCGAGTTTTTCGGCGGCCGCCTTGAAGGTGCCCTTCCCTGTGAAGGCGCCTATATGGATTTCGCTGATCACCGCCTCTTCCCAGGGCCTTCCCTTCCAGGCGTCATTCACCCACTGATAGGAAGGCTCCACGATCAGCGACGGACCGTGCACATCGCCGGCCTGCGCCCGAGAAGCAGGGTCGGGCACGGCGCTGCCATCTCCAAGAACGAAGGCATATGCGTCGCCCACCTTCGCCTCTGCAACCGTCTGCTCAAACCAGCCGCCGGCGGACCGGTTCATAAGCCTGTCTTTGCCGCAGGAACGGAGTGTCATCTCCTTTTGCCCCGGCGCCCAGATGCGAAAATCGACGCAGTTCGCCCCGATCTTAGGACCCCAGCTTTTTTGGCCTTGCGCGGCAGAGCCTTCTTTCGAAACGCGATGCATAAATTGCCCCTGACTGACATGAGTGCTTAAAACTCCTCTTCAAAGTCATGAAGGGCGCCACTTGTTCCCAGGCTGGAACAAACACCGCGTGGATCGGTTGCAGATGAAGACGAAAGAAGGAGGCCTCCATGACCATCGTGCCCAAATTCGGTCCGGCCTTCACACTTGAGAATGCAGAGGCCAAAGGCCTCGATCAATTGAAACGGCAGGCCGAGCACTGCACGCGTTGTGACCTTTACAAGAACGCCACCCAGCTCGTCTTCGGCGAAGGCCCGCCAACGGCCGAGATCGTGCTGGTTGGCGAGCAGCCCGGAGACAGGGAAGACCTGGCGGGCAAGCCCTTTGTCGGCCCCGCTGGACGCCTGCTCGATCAGTGTCTGGAAGAGGCGGGCCTCGACCGCTCCCGCTGCTACGTCACCAATGCCGTCAAGCACTTCAAATTCGAGCTGCGCGGCAAGCGCCGTATGCATTCCAAGCCAAATGCCGGAGAAATCCAGCGCTGCGCGTGGTGGCTCGGCGCCGAGCTCGATATTCTCCAGCCGAAACTCGTCGTTGCGCTGGGTGCCACAGCACTTTATTCGCTGCTCGGCCCTAAAGTGAAGGTCACCGACGAGCGGGGCCATGTTCTTCAGCCGGCAAACCATCCTCCGGTTCTGGTGACCATTCATCCTTCTTACCTTCTGCGCATTCGCGACGAGGAAGATGCCCGCGCGAACCGCGAGCATTTCGTGCAGGATCTGGCAAAGGCCGTAGCATTTCAGGTCGGTTGACCGGCATTGTATGCTGCAGTGCAAATAATATTTTGCATCGTGTCAAAATTCTTCTTGAATATCCCCGATTCCTCTGGAACCATCTCCCCAGTCTAGCGTTTGACTGCGGGATGATGTGACTGGAGATCAGCGATGACAGAAACTCGGGAAGAGTGGATTAAAAAACGTGCATACGCCCTCTGGGAAGAAGAGGGACATCCTACCGGACGAGATTCCATACATTGGGAGCAGGCAAAGAAAGAGCGTGAAAAGCTCGAAGGTTCTGCTGCGTCGAAGGACGGCAAGGAAGTCAAGACCAGGGGCAAACGCACCGCACCCCCCGGGACGAAAAGCAACGGCGCTGCAAAGCCGGCTCCGAAGCGTGCCGTCAGCCGCAAGTCTGCCTGAACGCATTCGATATTTAAGTTTCAAGATGCGGACGCTGCGCCAGCTGCGCCCGCAGCTGTTGTCATATGGTTGAATTACTTGCGCTTTAGGGTGTTTGTAACGCGTGGAACGTTCTGACGTGAGGATAGATCGGCCGAATGACCTTAAAGCGGTGTCCGCTTCAAAAAAAGGCTGCAAAACGGCCAGCAATGGCGGAACCAATTTTTTCGTCGGCTGTTAGTGGCGAAATGGGAGGCTTGCCATGAATAGGGGTTACTTCGACACCATTCTCGTTTCGCTTATCGTGGCGGGTTGCTACATTTTGATCGCGCCTTTGTGAGGGCGGAGATGCTGATTTTATCACTCGCCGCGGTTCTCTACCTCGTCCTTGCGCTCGGTCTCGTCGTCGCAATCGACAACATGGTTGGCCTTGTCTTCCGCGAAACCCGCTCGCAGTCCGGCCGCCTGTTTAATTTCGGCAAGGCATTGTCCGGTTTCCAACGGCTTTCTCGCAAATAGCACAGGCGAAAGTCCAGATCGGTAGCCTTGCTTCTTCCAACGTTAAGGTTATTTCCAAAATCCTCTTTCCGAACGCCCCAAGGTCTCTATTTTGCCGTTGGCAGATGGCCTGAATTCCCGAGCGAATTCGCCTCGTTGCGGTCCGATCATGAAGGCGGTTTGAATGACCCGGCGCGAAGACGGCGTTTGGCCGAAGGGTGGCGGAAATATCGGCGACATACTGCGCAATGCCGACTTCAGCGTTTCAGGCCTTGGGCCTGTGAAGGGCTGGCCTGTTTGCCTCAGGTATATTGTCGAAGTTATATTGAATTCGCGCCAGCCGAAATTCGTCGCCTGGGGGCCCGACCTTGCCTTCATCTACAACGACGCCTACGTGCCGATTTTCCCGGATCGTCATCCAAGCGCGCTGGGCAAACCCTTCACTGAAGTCTGGAGCGATATCTGGCCGCAATTCGAACCGATCGTCCATGCCACGCTCAAAGGCGAATCTCATATCTTCGAGGAATTGCTGATTCCGATGCGGCGGGACGGACGCACGGAGGACACCTGGTTCACCTTTTCCTATACGCCGCTTCGCGACGAAACAGGCGCAATTGGCGGTCTGCTTTGTGCGACCATGGAGGTTTCGGCGCAAGTCATCGCCAAGCGGCGCGAGCGTCACGCGCTTGAAGAGCTGCGGTCGAAATCCGACGCACTTTCGATCGTCAATGCAGCCGGTGCTGCAATCACGGCCGAACTCAATATCGACCGTTTGACACAGATTGCCGTTGATGCCGGCGTGGCACTGACGGGAGCGGAATTTGGCGCGTTCTTTTATAACGTCGATGACGGAGAAGGCGGAAGCTACATGCTCTACGCGCTTTCGGGCGTCGAGCGGAAGAACTTCGAAAAGTTTCCGATGCCGCGCAATACAAAGGTCTTCGCGCCGACCTTCAGCGGCGAAGGTGTCGTGCGTTCCGACGATATCCTGCTTGACCCCCGCTACGGGCACAACGCTCCTTATGCCGGCATGCCAAACGGCCATCTGCCGGTACGAAGTTATCTCGCAGTGCCGGTAAAATCCCGCAGCGGGGCAGTCATCGGCGGCCTCTTTTTCGGCCACGCGCAGCCCGGCCGCTTCACCGGCGCGGCGGAGGCGAGTCTTGTCAGCCTTGCCGGTCAGGCGGCTGTCGCAATCGACAATGCCCGGCTGCTGCACGCTGCCGACATGGAGATCGCCCGGCGCAGCAGCATCGAAAGCCAACTGCGTAGACTCAACGAAACGCTGGAACTGCGCGTTGCCAATGAGATCGCCGAGCGCCAACAGGCCGAGGCTGCCCTCCAGCAATCACAGAAAATGGAGTCGATTGGCAAGCTCACGGGCGGTGTCGCCCATGATTTCAACAATCTGCTGCAGGTCATCTCGGGCAATCTCCAACTCCTGGGAAAGGACGTCCCGAACGATGGTCGCGCCAAGGAGCGGATTTCAAACGCGCTTGCCGCCGTGGAGCGGGGCTCACGGCTGGCAAACCATCTGCTCGCCTTCGGCCGCCGTCAGGCGCTGGAGCCGAAGGTCATCAATATGGGCCGTCTCGTGACCGGCATGGATGATATGCTTCGCCGCGCGCTGGGCGAGGAGGTCGAAATCGAGACCATGGTTTCCGGTGGCCTCTGGAACACCTTTGCCGATCCGGTCCAGATTGAAAATGCGGTTCTCAACCTCACCATCAATTCGCGGGACGCGATGGAAGGATCCGGTAAGCTGACAATCGAGGTGGGTAATGCATTTCTCGACGATTCCTATTGCCGGATCCATCCGGAAGTGACTGCTGGTCAGTATGTCGTGCTCGCCGTTACCGATAGCGGGTGCGGGATGCCTCCGGAGGTCATGGTGCAGGCCTTCGAGCCCTTCTTCACCACCAAGCCCGAAGGCAGGGGCACTGGCCTCGGGCTTTCGATGGTCTACGGCTTCGTCAAGCAATCCGGCGGGCATGTGAAGATCTACAGCGAGGTTGGAGAAGGAACGACGATCAAGCTCTATCTGCCTCGCTCGTTCCAGACCGAGGACCGCGTGGCCAGCAACGAAGCACCACCATCGGTCGGCGGCACGGAAACCATCCTCGTCGCGGAGGACGACGAGGGCGTGCGGGCCACCGTCGTCGAGATGCTGACCGATCTCGGCTATTACGTGTTGAAGGCCCGCGATGCGCAGAGCGCACTCACCGTCATCGAAAGCGGTGCGCATATCGATATGCTATTTACGGACGTCGTCATGCCAGGTCCGTTGAAGAGCCCCGAGCTCGCGCGCATGGCGCGCCAACGCCTGCCGAACATCGCAGTTCTCTATACCTCCGGCTATGCGGAAAACTCGATCGTCCATGACGGCCGCCTCGATCCCGGCCTCGAACTTCTCTCCAAGCCCTATACGCGAGAGGCGCTTGCGCGGAAGATCCGCCTGGTGCTTGCCCACAACGCCCAACGCCTCCATGCCCCGGCCGGACCGGCCGACATCCCAGGTACCACGCCGCCGGAGATCATGCATGCCAAACTCAAGCTGTTGCTGGTGGAGGACGATGCATTCATCCGTATGGACACGACGGAAATACTTCACGACCTGGGTTATGAGGTGATCGATGTCGAAAGCGGGGAACAGGGTGTCGAGATCCTGGTGCATACAAAGATCGATATCATCGTCGTCGATGTCGGCTTGCCGGGCATGTCTGGCCCCGCCTTCGCTGCCAAGGCAAGAGAAGTACTACCATCCGTTGGGTTGGTATTTGCCACAGGAAACAGCCAGCTTCCGGACGCCAGCCGTTTCTCCGGCTCGGTCCTGCTGTCGAAACCCTTCAGCAGCAGAGCCCTCGACCTGGCGGTGAAGACCGCGGCTGAGCAAAGGCCGATCGCTTAGCTGCACCAAGCACGCTCCTCCTGCGTCAAAATCCAGGCATGACTCCGGAACTTTTTGCAGTGCCTCGCGGTTCAATCTCTTTGCAAACAAGAGGAGGAAAATATGCCAAGAGGTGACAAATCCACCTATACGGGCAAGCAGAAACGCAAGGCAGAGCACATCGAGGAAGGCTACGAGGGACGTGGCGTTTCCGAGAAAGAGGCAGAGCGCCGGGCCTGGGCTACCGTCAACAAGGAAAGCGGCGGCGGCAACAAGTCCGGTTCGGGTCGCGGAAAGAAAGACACGCACGAAGCCTCTGAAAAAGGCGGCCGCAAAGGCGGCGCGGCATCGGCATCCCGCACCGCAGCCGAGCGTTCGGCATCCGCCAAGAAGGCAGCCGCGACGCGCAAGCGCCACGAACATCAAGCCCATCACTGATCTTTGGAATGGCCCGCCAAAGTGCGCCGTTCCTGATCGAGGAGGTTCTGATGACCAAGGCGAAAAGGAAATGGTCGCAAGAGGCGACGCCATGGACCTCAAGGAAAGCGTTTTCAAATCCGACGATCCGAAGAAGATCGTCGCTTCGATCAAACACTCCGCGGTGGCGAGCCGCCGCCGAAAATCGAGCCCCTTTCGCTCGGCCATGTCGATGCTGAGCTTCTATATCAACCGCGCCGGCGACCAGTTGACGAAGAAGAAAAAGAACACACTTGAACAAGCAAAGGATGAACTGCGAAAAGATTTCGGTCGCAAAACCAAGCGTTGAGGGAATGGATGGCATACGAGCTTTATTACTGGGACGGCATCCAGGGACGGGGGGAATTCGTCCGCCTGTCGCTGGAGGAGGCGGGCGCCGAGTATGTCGACGTCGCGCGCGAATCCGGTAGCGGCCGGGGAACCAGCGCAATGATGAGCCTCATGCGGAGCGGCTCAGAACCGCATATCCCGTTTGCGCCTCCCTTTTTGAAAGATGGCGACCTTATCATGCCGCACGTCGCCAATATCCTGCTTTATCTCGGGCCGAAGCTTGGCCTGGCGCCTAAGGAGGAAGGCTTGCGCTACGTGTTGAACGGCTTGCAACTCACGATTACCGATTTCGTCGCTGAGGTGCATGACTCGCACCATCCGATCGCCACCTCGCTCTACTACGAAGATCAGAAGGACGAGGCAAAGGCGCGCTCGGCCGAATTTATCAAGGAGCGCATCCCGAAATACCTCGGTTATTTCGAACGCGTGCTTCAGCAGAACCCGCAAGGCCCGCAACATATCCTCGGCGATGCGCTTACCTATGTCGACCTTTCGCTCTTTCAGATCATTGAGGGCCTGAACTATGCCTTCCCCAAGGGCATGGCAGGTTATCGGGCGAGATACCCGGCGCTATCGGCCCTGCATGATGCAGTGGCCAGGCGCCCGAACATCGCCGCCTACCTGAAATCGGAGCGGCGCATCGCTTTCAACGAGGATGGCATCTTCCGGCACTATCCGGAACTCGACAAGGCGGCTTAAGGAGACGGCCATGGCGCGGCAGACTTTCTGGAAAGGCTATCTCAAGCTGTCGCTCGTCACGGCGTCAGTCTCGCTGACGCCGGCCACGACCGAGAGCAACAAGGTCCGCTTCCATGTTCTCAATCGCAAGACCAGCAACCGGGTCGAAAGCCGCTATGTCGACAGCGTCACCCATAAGGCCGTGTCCGCAAAGGAACAGGTCAAGGGTTATCCGAAGGGCGAGGACGATTACGTCATCCTCGAAGACGACGAGATCGAGGAGGTCGGGCTCGAAAGCACCCGTACCATCGACATCGACACGTTCGTGCCGCGCGGCTCGATCGACTGGATCTGGTACGACAAGCCGCATTTTCTGGCGCCGGAGGATAAGGTCGGTACAGAGGCCTTCTGCGTCATTCGCGAAGCGATGAGGGCAAACAACGTGGTCGGCATCGCAAGGCTGGTGCTTTATCGCCGTGAAAGGGCGGTGCTTCTCGAGCCTCAAGGCAAGGGCATCATTCTCTGGACGTTGCATTACGGCAACGAGGTCCGAGAGCCGGTCGCGCACCTGGATATCGACACCAAAGTCGACAACAAGGTGCTCGCCATGATGAAGCGCCTTGTCAAGGAAGAGACGAAAGAGTGGAATGTCTCTATGGTGCAGGATCCGATTCAGAAGCGGCTGAAAACAATGATCCGCAACAAGACGAAGAGCCTCAAGCAGGCTGCGCCCGCAAAGAAACGGCCCGCTGTCAAATCGACCGGCAATGTCATCAACATCATGGACGCCCTGAAGAAGAGCTTGGCCGCCGAAGGCGAAAAACCGAGGTCGCCAAGATCTCACTGAGGGCAGCGGCCATTTCCGGCCCCAAATCGTCGTAAACGGAACGGCGCGCCCGCCATTCTGCACTAATCTGTTCGAAGCAGCCGGCATGGAGAGGAGCCATGCTCGGTTGGTCACATTTTCAACGGAGGAGATGAAAATGAGCAAGAACCGAGGCGTCGTCTATTTGCGGCCCGGCAAGGTCGAGGTCCGCGACATCGACGATCCGAAACTGGAAGCGCCGGATGGCCGCCGCATCGAGCATGGCGTCATCCTGAAGGTAATCTCCACCAATATCTGCGGCTCCGACCAGCATATGGTCCGCGGCCGCACGACAGCCATGCCCGGTCTCGTTCTCGGCCACGAAATTACCGGTGAGATCATCGAGAAGGGCGTCGATGTCGAAATGCTGAGCATCGGCGATATCGTTTCCGTGCCCTTCAACGTTGCCTGCGGCCGCTGCCGCTGCTGCAAAGCCCAGGACACCGGCGTCTGCCTGACGGTCAACCCTTCGCGCGCTGGCGGGGCTTATGGCTATGTCGACATGGGCGGGTGGATCGGCGGCCAAGCCCGCTACGTCATGATCCCCTACGCCGATTTCAATCTGCTGAAACTTCCCGATCGCGACAAGGCAATGGCGAAGATCCGCGATCTCACCATGCTTTCCGATATCCTTCCGACGGGTTTCCACGGCGCAGTGCGCGCCGGCGTCGGCGTCGGCTCGACGGTCTATGTCGCAGGCGCCGGTCCGGTCGGCATGGCCGCTGCCGCTTCTGCCCGCATCCTCGGTGCGGCCGTCGTCATGATCGGCGATTTCAACAAGGATCGTTTGGCCCATGCCGCCAAGGTTGGCTTTGAACCGATCGACCTTTCCAAGAGCGACCGCCTCGGCGACATGATTGCTCAGGTCGTCGGCACCAATGAGGTGGACAGCGCCATCGACGCCGTCGGCTTCGAAGCCCGCGGTCATTCGGGCGGCGAGCAGCCGGCAATCGTGCTCAACCAGATGATGGAGATCACCCGTGCGGCCGGTTCGATCGGAATTCCGGGCCTCTACGTCACCGAAGATCCAGGCGCCGTCGACAATGCCGCAAAACACGGCAACCTCTCGCTCCGTTTCGGCCTCGGCTGGGCAAAGGCCCAATCCTTCCACACCGGCCAAACGCCTGTCCTGAAATACAATCGTCAGCTGATGCAGGCGATCCTCCACGACCGCCTACCGATTGCCGACATCGTCAATGCCAAGGTGATCTCACTGGAGGAAGCTGCGCAAGGCTATGAGAGCTTCGACCAGGGAGCCGCCACCAAATTCGTGCTCGACCCGCACGGCGAAGTTGCGAAGGCAGCCTAGTTGCTGGAAGCAACGCATTGTCAGTCTCTCCTCCACGGGAGAGGCTGACGGCAGGCCACTGCCAGGCGCTAACGCTTCTTCTTTTTCTCAAGCGGCTTTGCTGCCGCAAAGAACCCGTCCCACGGGTCTTTCGGCAGCGCGTCGAGCCGCGGCGGCGTGTTCTCGATGGTGAAATAGGCCGGGCCGAGGTCGGCGGTGAGTTCGGTCCATTCCAGCGGCATCGAGACGGCCGCTCCCGGCCGGGCACGCGTCGAATAGGCGGCGACTGCGGTGTTGCCGCGGCCATTGCGCAGGTAGTCGATGAAGATCTTGCCGGTGCGTTCGGCTTTCGTCGCCTTTGCGATGTAGCGGTCCGGGCTTTCTGCGGCCATGGTGTCCGCCAGCCGTTTCGCAAAGGCCTTCACCTCCGCCCAACCTGCTTTTGGCTTCAGTGGCGTGACCACATGCAGGCCCTTGCCGCCGGAGGTCTTGACGAAGCCGGCAAGTCCTTCGGCCTCCAGGCGCTCTTTGATCTCGCGGGCGGCAGCGATGATACTATCCCACGCAACCTCGCCGCCCGGATCGAGGTCCATGGTTATCATGTCCGGTTTTTCCCAATTGTCCGTCGTCGCGCCCCAGGGATGAATTTCGAGCACAGCCGATTGCACGAGGGCCACCAAACCATCGAAATCGGCAATGCGCAGCAACTTTTCTCCGCCCCTGTCCTTCGGATCCGTGATCTGTTCGATATTCTCGTTCATGCCCTTCCAGGCGTGTTTCTGGAAGAAACGCTGATGTCCTTCAATGCCGTCTGGCAGACGCAGCAGAGCCAAAGGACGATTGACCACGTAAGGCTCCATGAAGCGCCAGACCTGCGCGTAATAATTGGCAAGTCCTTCCTTGGTAACGCCTTCATCCGGCCAGTAAATGCGATCCGGATGGGTCAGCGTCACTTGCGATTTCGGCAGGCTTTTTGCGGTCGTCTTATCCATCTCGCGCACCACGTCCTTCGCCAGTTTGTCCTCGCGCAAACCGCGGAAAGCGGCATGCCGCAGGTTACCATCGGCGGACCACGCGCGAAATTCCACCTCCGCGACAAGCTCCGGCTTCACATAAATAAGCCCGCGCCGTTCCTCCGACGTCAGCTTACCGTCAAAACAACTCCCCTTCTCTTCGATTTTGGAAAGCCGCTCATAGAGATCCTGGGCCACCGTGGCTGTGTAGCCGGTGCCGACACGTCCGACATGCTTCAGCTTGCCATTATCATAGTAACCCATCGCCAACGAGCCGATCGCATTCTTCATGGAGGTCGATGGCACATAACCACCAATGACAAGCTCCTGTCGGTGCGAGCACTTGGCCTTGATCCAATCGCCATTGCGGCCGGACGTATTCGAAATCGCCGTAGGAAAGGGGGTGATCCTCCACGTGGACGGCGAGACGCTTGTCCTCCGGATTGAGGCTTGGTCCCCGGGTCACGGCCCAGCTTTTCAGGACCCCGTCTATCTCCAGCCGGTAGTCATAATGCAGCCGCGTGGCATCGTGCTTTTGAGTGACAAAACTGTTTCTAAGACTGCGGCCTTTGGCGTCACGCGGTTCAGGGGTGATCCTGAAGTTGCGTTTTGCCTGATAGGTCTCGAGCGCCATGGTCAGCCAGCTTTCTTGCGGCGGCTATCAGAGGCAGGGCGTTGCGCCGTCCCTTTCGCAGGCGCTTTCTTTTCACTCAACTTGGCACTCTGGCGCAGCGCCTCCATCAGATCGACAACCTTGCCCTCCGGCTTCGGCTTCCTCTTCGGCAGTGCCCTTCCCTCGACCTTGGCCTTCACCAATTCGGTCAGCGCCGCCTCGTAGCGATCCTCGTATTCGCTCGGCTCGAACACGCCCTTCTTCGTACCGATGATATGACCGGCAAGCTCGAGCATCTCCTTGTCGAACTTGATGTCCGGAATGTCCTTGAAGACCGGATCGGCAGAACGGACCTCGTAGTCGAAGTTCAACATCGTCGCGATGACGTAGTCCTCACGCGGGCGGATCAGCAGGGTCCGGTTGCGCCGGAAGAGCACGGCCTCGGCAAGCGCTGCCACCTTGTTTTCACGCATGCTCCTCGCAATCAGGCGCAGCGCCTCTTCGTCATTCTCATCGACAGGTCCAAGATAGTAAGGACGGTCGAAATAGAGCTTGTCGATTTCATCGAGAGCAATGTAGCTCTGGACATCCATGACCTTGTCGCTCTCGGGCATGACATTTGCAATCTCGTCGCCTTCGATGACGATGTATTCGCCATTGTCCATCCGGTAACCCTTGACCTGATCCTCGCGCTCCACAGGCTTGCCGGTCTCGCTGTCCACGAACTGACGCTCGACGCGATGGCCGGTCTTCCGGTTGATGATATTGAAGGAGAGCCGGTCCGATGCGGAAATTGCCGTATAAAGCCCGACGGCGCAGACAAGGTCGCCAATCTTCAGATGACCCTTCCAGCTTGCCCGCGCTGCCATCCCCGCCTCCTGCGTATCGATCAGAGCCTGCTTCCGCTCTTATCCGTTTCAAGCGGCACAAACCGCCAGCCGCCGTCCGGAGCCGGAAAAGCCAGCGTAGCGTCGCCGTCGCCGATCTTCTGGCGGGACGCTGCGCGTTTGGCGTGATTGATCGCTTCTTCGACGGTCGCATAGGTTTCGGAAAGCGTGCCGCCGAGCTTGTATGCCCAGCCTTCGTCATGCGGCACAATCTGATAGGTAATGTCGACCATATTCCTGTCCTCTCTTCAGTCGTCATCGCGTGGCGCTGCTTTGCGGCGCTCATCCAAGGCGATAATCTTTTCGACGGATGCGATATCGTCGCTGGTAACGGGCCGCACGGGGTCCGCGGCGATCGCTTCGAGCACTTCGTCTGAAAGCGCGCCGTTGCGGATTGCCCATTCCAATGTTTCACGCGTTTCCCGCTCTGCCTTCAGCTGCGCATAGAGTGCCACGATCAGCCGGTCGCGAGGATCGAACCCGCTCTTCGGCGCCATGTTCCGGATGTTCGGCATGCAGGTGGCCCTTCGCGATTTCTCCTGATCAAAGCTTTTCAACTGATTACAGCCCGAAAAGTTCCGATATTTCAGCACCAAAGCGCGACTGGGCGATGCTTGCCTACGAATGACCTGTCCTTGGAAGGGCAGGTGCCATGAGCAAAGTCCATGATGAAACCGAGTTTTCCCGCGAAAAGTCACATCACAGCAGCATGCTCGGAAACGAATGGAGCCGGGATGCGATTTGTTACCTAGCTCGGCTTCTGATTTGAGTCCTGCCATCCTTCGGACTCTGCCCGACACGCAACCGGGTCCTGAGCGGCACCCTGAGGCTGAGGCGCTGCAGTCCAGGACCTGGAAGTCGTCGAGGCGCCGAAATCGTGGCAACAACCAACGTTTTTCGTGAACGCAAAGCCGATCAATGTTCAGTCCGAGGGGCTGCACGATCTGGCAAGCCCAAGCCAGAAAATGGAGACGATATTCGCGTTTGAAAAGCTGGCCGTCCTCGGATGGCCCCGCTGCCTCGATTCACCGAGCCTAAGCATCCGTCTGTTAGGAATTTGTTGACCATAAAGTGGTTCTACTGAGCGCGATGGATGCGGACGTTCCCGCACGTCGTCGAGTGTTTCTGTGTGAGACGGGATTGTTCGTGTCGAAATATCCAGTGAAAGGGTTCTGGGGTGCAGCATCGGACGGCGCGGTCGCCGCACTCTTTTCGCGTGTGGGACGGCTCGTCGCGCAGACCATCCTGCGAACTCTGCTCGCGCTCCCCGCGCTTATCGGTTCTGCATCTTTTGCCTCCGCGGAAGATCGTACGCTGAAGCTGTTCTTTACCCATACGGGCGAGAGGGCCACGATTACCTACAAGCGCGACGGAAGGTTCGATCCAAAGGGCCTGTCCCAGATAAATCGGTTTCTGCGCGACTGGCGAAGGAACGAGCCGACCCGGATGGATCCCCGGCTGCTTGACCTGGTCTGGGAAGTGTACAAGCGCAGCGGCGCGAAGGACTACATCCACATCGTCTCCGCCTACCGTTCTCCGGCCACCAATAACATGCTCCGCAACCGTTCGCGCAGTACGGGCGTCGCCAAGAAGAGCCAGCACATGCTTGGCAAGGCGATGGACTTCTACGTTCCAGGTGTGAAGCTTTCGACGCTGCGTACCCTTGCAATGCAGATGCAGGCCGGTGGTGTCGGATATTATCCGACATCGGGATCGCCGTTCGTGCATCTCGACGTCGGCAACGTCCGGGCTTGGCCCCGCATGTCTCGGCAAGAACTTGCTCGAATATTCCCGAACGGGCAGACGATGCATCTTCCAGCCGATGGCCGGCCGCTGCCGGGATATAACCAGGCGGTTGCCAACTATAGGAAGCGCGCCGGCGCCGCCTCCATCCAGATCGCCAGCACCGCTGGAGAAGACGATGACGCAGGAACGTCGGGCCGCGACGCGATAGACAATAGCCTCGTGACGGCGCTCCTGCCCACGCCGCGAAGCCGCGCATTGAATGCGCTGGCCTTGCAGACCGACGCGGCCGAGCGGGACGACGAACGGTCCTCCCTGGATCTTTCATCGTTCCCGATCCCGATACCGGCAATGCGGCCAGCCGACTTGGGGGCCGACGCCAAGCTGGAGATTGCTTCGATTGGCCCAATCGGCATGCTTCCGGATAAACGGACATCTGCATTGCCGACCTATAGCGGCTTCAAACCTTTCGCTGCCGCACATCGCGCCTCACAAGAGGACGCGAACGTGATCGCCTCCCTGCCAATGACTGCCTCCTGGGAGGAGGCAGATCTATTCGGATCGATTTCAGACACGGCGCTGATGAATTGGGCGCTGCATCCCCCGGGCGCGGTGATTGGAATGAGAGCGCCTCGCGTTTCCCGCCGCACGGTTCAGCATAATCCGGATGCCGCATCCGGTACGAACATCATTCCGGTCGCCGCCACTGACCGGTTCGACGCCGACCGGTTTGCCTCACCCCCCGAGGGCTAAGCGCATTCGTCATCGCGGCGGCTTTGATCCTCCGCAGGTCTTCCCCGTCGGCCCTTACTGCGGAGATCAGGCCCGCCCTCTCGAACTGCAGGAAGGCCGACATCCATATCCTTTGTCCACCTTCCCCGTCGAATTCCGAAACGGACTGGGATAAGAAGTGACTGCCGCTGTCTTTGTCTTCCCGGCAAAGAGCCACCTCGAGGCACCGCGCGATGCCGCCCCGGAAGACAAGACATGAATGATACCAAACTCTGTCGCAGTCCTCTTGACCGCCTGTCACGCCTGCGAGGCGTCGTGCCGGCTGCCGTGATGATCCTGATCGCGACTGCGACCAGCGGCTGCGTGCAGACGGCGCTGGACGATCTCGGCGACGCTGCTCCTCAGATCTCAACCAAGACAATGGCGGAGATGCGTAAGAAGAAAATGTCGCCTCAAAGCCCGGTGCTCGTTCGAACCTTCAAGGAGGAAAGCGAGCTCGAGGTGTGGAAGCAGGACGCCACGGGGCGTTATCGCCTGCTGAAATCCTTCCCGATATGTCGGTGGTCGGGCAAGCTCGGACCCAAGAAGACCGACGGCGACCGCCAAGCTCCCGAAGGCTTTTATTCGGTCAGCAAGAGCATGCTGAACCCTAGGTCCCAGTACTACCTTTCCTTCAACCTGGGTTATCCCAACAGGCTCGAATCCGCCCTTGGATATAGCGGCACGGCGCTCATGGTGCATGGTGCGTGCTCCTCCGCCGGCTGCTACGCGATGACTGACCAGGGCGTCGGCGAGATCTATGCAATCGTCAATGCCTCGCTGGGCGGCGGCCAAACATCATTCCCGGTTCAGGCGCTCCCCTTCCGTATGACGGCGAAAAACATGGCCAAACACAGAAGCGACCCCAATTTCGCCTTCTGGAAGACATTGAAGTCGGGATATGACGCCTTCGAGGCGACGAGGACAGAACCCAGGATTTCCGCATGTGGGGGAAAATACGTCGTTAACGCCGAATTTCAGGGAGGCGATCCAGACGATCCGTTGGCCGCGTGCCCTGCGCGCATCGACACCCCCGATCCTGCAGTCGCCGCCAGGATAAAGACGGAAGATGCCGAGCTTGCCGCGCTGCTCGAAAAGGACGGCCCTTCTCATCTGACAGCCTATGTCGACGGCGGCATGCACCCAAGCTTTCGGGCGCTTCTCAAGCAGAACGGCCCTAAGAAGCTGGCAGAGAAGATTTCCAACATCGACTATCCCGTAAGCCAGCCAGATGCAGCGCTGGCTGACCCTTACGAAAAGGAATGATTTCAGCCGCAGTCTCGCTTGTCATGCCCGCGAAGTATTGCCCAACGGCGAACGGCCTCTTTCGTCGCTACGTCCGAGGCTTGTCTCGTTTTGGACGAGATGGATCCACGGCCTTTAGGAAAGCGGTAACGCTATCAGGCGTTCTCTAACTCTTGTAGCAATCGGTCATTGAAGGCGCTGTTGACGCTGCAATCACTGCTGGTTATAGCGGCCATATCTTGAGTCATAGACTCAAGATATAAAATGCGATGCAAAAAGCGAGCATGAGGCCGGACCGCATGGAATATTGCCTTCTCTCCCCAGCACGATTGATCCCAACAGAAGAGGTGAATTTCGACAGAGTCGACGCATTACAAGCCAAAATCCTGAAAGCAGGTGCATGGACCGCGCCAATAACGGCAGAAAAAGATGCCCTGTTCGTCATGGACGGCCATCACCGACTGACGGTTGCACATCGCCTAAAGCTCGCCAAGATACCCGTGGTCCTTCTCGACTACAATTCAGTGCGGGTGGAAAGTTGGCGCCCGGGTGAGGAGATCACCCCTGCGGAAATCTTCGAAATGGCGCGCAGCGGCCGCAAGTTTCCCTACAAAACAACACGGCACATCTTTGCCCAGGGCGTGCCGACATGCGATGTCCCTCTTGAGCTTTTGTGCAAGCCCGCTTCGTCAGAAATGGCGCCTCTACGCGCTTCCGGGGCGCTGTCATGACGTTGCATTGCCACAAGATCGACTCTGACCTGCCGCCGATTTTACGATCGGCGACTGCAGACCTTCTCACCCGGCACGATCCTCTTCTTCTCGACTGGGTTGCCCGTTTCGGCTCACCGCTCAATTTGGTCTGGCCGGACGCGTTGCAGGACAACTTTGCGGCGTTAAGAACCGTGCTGACGGAGGGCGGCGTCGAGCATGCGATCTATTATGGAGTGAAAGTCAACAAATCGCCCGGCCTCATGCAGGCGGCGCTCAGCTCAGGCGCTGGACTCGACGTCTCCAGTCTTTATGAACTTCGCGACGCAAGGCGGCTTGGGGCCAATGGCACCAGGCTCGTGGCGACCGGGCCGGCGAAAACGGGCGCATTCCATCAAGAGCTCATTGATTGCAACGCGCTGATATCGGTGGACTCGCCCGAGGAGCTGGAAGAACTGGTCGTTCGCTTGCCGGCACATGCCAGTCCGCACCCGATCCTCCTGCGGCTTCGGCCGAGGGATCAGAGCAAGAGCCGTTTCGGCATGCCGGCGGAGACCGTCATTCCTTGCCTTGCCCGTATTGCACGGGAAAGCAGATTGCGCTTCGACGGGCTACATTTCCATCTCAGCGGATATGGCTGGGAGACCCGCTTGGCAGCACTGAACGAGGCCGCTGAACTCATTGCCGAAGCGCGGGCCATGAGACTTTCTCCGCGCATGATCGACATCGGTGGGGGCTTGCCAGTTCAATACGTCGATCAGTTGAAGTATCAGGCGCATATCGCAGCCCAGACGCCTGAGGACTATCGTACCGGAAAAATACCGGGCTCGTTCTATCCCTACGGCAGCGCTCTCGCAGCGCCGGATTGGCTGCGCCGCCTCTTGCAGGCTGAGATGAGCGAAGGCCGCAGCGTCGCGACCTATTTTAGGCAGGAGCAGCTCGTTCTGGCAATGGAGCCGGGTCGCGCCTTGGCGGACCAGGCGGCCATTACGGTCGTTCGGGTAACGCGCGTGAAATCCCTCGATGCGGGCACGTACGTCATCTTCGTTGAAGGCAGCAGCTTCAGCGCCTGCGAAACCTGGTTTGCCTCCGAGTTTCTGGTCGATCCGATTCTCGTGCCAGCCGCCAGACCACTCTCCGTGTCTTCCCCAATCCGGGCCTATCTCGCCGGACATAGTTGTCTCGACGAGGACGTTCTCAGCAACAGGTGGCTGACCTTCCCCGTCACCCCGCAAGCCGGAGACCTCCTGGTCTTCGCCAATACTGGCGGTTACCAGATGGATCTTCTCGAAAACGAATTCCACCGCCACCCGATGCCCGCCCGCCTATGCGTCGTCGGGGACGCTAAAGGGCATCCCATCCTCATTCCCGACGCAGACGAAGAGGTTTAAATGCTGCACACGACCGTAACGCAATTGATCGGCCAAACTCCGGTAATGTCGATTGACGTGCCGAGCCGCGAAGCCGTCTTGGTATTGAAGATAGAGAAGAACAATCCCGGCGGCTCGATGAAGGACCGCATGGCACGCAGCATGGTTGTCGCCGCTCTCGAAGATGGGCGCCTCGCGCCGGGAGGCACCATCGTCGAATCATCCTCCGGCAATACTGGCACCGGCCTTGCGCTCGCTGCACTGGAGTTCGGGCTGCGCTTTATCGCAGTGGTGGACCATCATGCGGCACCCGACAAGGTCCGCATGATGCGGGCGCTCGGCGCCGAGATCCGCTACGTCGAAGGCGATTTTCGCGAGGACGAAGTTGCCGTCGTCGAGCGACAAAGGCTGGCCGCACAGCTAGGAGCCCAGCTTCCAGGCGCGTTGTTCATGAACCAATCCGATAATCCGGCAAATCCGGAAGGCTATGCCGGTCTCGTCGACGAGTTGCTGACCCAACTCCCGGACGGCATTGATGCCTTTGTCGGTTGCGTCGGGACAGGCGGCTCTATGACTGGGATCTCCCAGCGCCTCAAGCGCCACAACCCGGCCGTGCGCACGATCGCGGTCGAGCCGGCAGGATCGATTGTCTTCGGCAAGCCTGGGCATCCCTACTATCAATCCGGAACGGGAACGCCGGCAGGTGACGAGGTCGGTAAAGTGCTGGACTATGGCTGCATTGACGAGGGCGTCCAGGTGACGGACACCCAAGCCTTCGAGACGGCGCGCTACATCGCACGCAGCAAAGGACTGCTGGTGGGCGGTTCAACGGGCGGCGCCATCTACAAGGCGCTGGAGCTTATCGCCGCCGGCAAGCTGACAGGCACGGTCGTGACGACGGTCGCGGATGGCGGAGAGAAATATCTGGGTTCGATTTTCGACGACGAATGGATGGCAAAGCGCCGCCTTCTCGACCCGGCAATCGCCGTCCAGCTGGATGGCTGGCTCTCCGGACGGGCGCGCGCAGCATGAAGGTGACCATTTGTGGCGCTGGCCGCACTGGCCACTTGAACGCGGTTCTTTTCAAGCAGGTTCCAGGCATTGAGGTTTCTGTCCTGACCACCTCCAACACGGTCGCCGGGCGATGGGCAAGTGGCGACGATCTCTGGCAAGCACAGACCCGGGACGATCACATCTTGAGCGCCAGGCCCGACCATGTCGGAACCGATCCTGCCAAGGCGCTTGAGAATGCCGATATGGTCGTCATCACGCAGCCAGCCCAGGCGAGACCGGCACTCTTGCATCGAATCGCGCCGCATTTGCCTCGGGATAAGAGCGTGTATGTCGGAGCAATTCCCGGCTTTTGTGGCTTCGATTGGCTCGCGGCAAAAGCGCTTTCAGGATGCGAGAATGTAGTGATCTGGGGCATGAAGGACGTGCCCCACATCGCCTTCGACCTGGTCGCGGGGCAGAAGGTGCGAATGGGTGGGGCCAAAGCAGAACTCTTTGTCGCTCTTCATCGTCGCGAAAGCGCTGCCAGCGGCGCCGGACTCACGGCAATGTTGAATCGCCTCTACGTGGCGCCCGTCACCCTTTTGCGAGACTACCTTGAGATCACTTTGACGCCGGGCAACGCACTGATGCATCCCGCCATCCTTTACACTCTCATCGGCCCTGGCGCACCCTTCGAGAACAGGCCATTCAACGAACCCCTGTGCTGGTGGAGCGATTGCCCTCAAGCAGGCGCCGAGCTCCTGGAAGCTTGCGACGCGGAGAATCAAGCGATCCGGCAAGCGAGTGAGGCGCGTCTCAGCATTGATTTGAGTTCCGTAAAGCCGCTTCAGCAGGAACTCGTGGAGGCCTATGGGAACCAGATCGCGGACGACCGGACTCTGTACACGCTTCTGCGCACAAATCGCGCCTATGCGGGCATCCGTGCGCCCCTCGTTGCCAACCCATACGGTCCGGGACTCATCGTCGATCGCGAAAGCCGCGCCTTCCATGAGGATATCGCCTTCGGACAGGCCCTGCTCGTCACAATGGCGGAACGGCTCAATGTGGCGGTTCCCGCCATTGCCAAAACCTATCAATGGGCGCGCGACTATCATGGCGGATTGGCCGACGGAGCGCTCGACTATGTACCATCTGACTGGCCGGAGGCAGCTTAATGGACGAGAAAATTTCTTCTGCAACAGATCAAATTGCGACAGGTGAGACAGAGCTTCTGGAGAAGGCGGCGTGCAATGCGATCAGCCGCCTGGTCCGCTGCCTGTTCGCGGAACGTCTGTTGGATCCGAATGCATTGTTGTGGGCTCATGACGGCAGGCAGGCTTGGTTTCCCCTTTGGGTTTCGCGGCGTGTGCTGCACTTTACCGACCTGTACCTTGCGCCGGCCGGAACATTGCAAAATCGCGGGCAAATCGAAGTGCTGGACGGAACAGGCATCCGATACAGGATCGATGGTCCCGCCGCCCTGATGCGGGAGGTTGCGCCGTCTCTCGCGCTTACGCCTGCGCCCGACGGACTAGAGCACCTGCTCCGCGACGTAGACGATAGCATGCGCAACGACGTTCTCGCACGGCGCCATCGGGAACGCTGGAGCGCCGAACTACGCCAGAAAATCGCTGAGGCCGATGCATCAGGCTTCCTTGCCTATCTCGAAGGAAACCTGCCCCCGCACTTGGCTGCCATGACCCTCGACCAATGGGGTGCGCTTGAGGGCCACCCCTTCTATCCGACATGGAAGGCAAAGCCCGGCCTGCCGCCCGAAGACGTTATTGCACTATCACCGGAGTTCGGCGCCCGTGTGCGGCTTCGCATTGCCGCGTTGCGCAACGACTGGGCCTATGTGGAGAAGATGCCGCATGTGGAAAGCTATTCGGGATGGTTTTCGAAGAACTTCCCCGACCTCTGGCAGCACTGGACCGATGGCCTGAGAGAGCGCGGGAAACTACCCGAAGACTGGCTTCCTTTCCCTGTCCACGCATGGCACCTGAAGAATTTTGTGCATCGCGAATTCGCGCCCGAGATCTCGGCGGGTGTTTTCGACCCGGAAGGCCCGGAGATCGTCACGCTGGCGTCCATGTCGTTCCGCACGATGCTGCCGGAGACAGAGGCACCGAGACCTTTCATCAAGCTGCCGGTAGCAATCTGGATGACGAGCGAGCAGCGCACGCTGCAGGCCAAATCGATCCATATGGGGCCTCGCCTCAGCGCGCTGATTTCCGACATTCTGTCGAAGGAGGAAGATCTCAAAAATGAGCTGGAGATTTTCACCGAAGAGCTGGGCGCCATTCTGCATCATCCGGACACGGGCGACGAGCATCCCGGCCGTTTCCTGTCGGTGGTCTATCGCAGCACCGGTGCCTTGGCACGCGGCGATGGCATGTTGCCCGTAACCGTCGCGGCGCTGCTGACGGCAAGCCCGCTGGACGGCAACCCTCTCATCTGCGAGCTCATCGCCAGAAATGGCAACGAGAGCGAGGCGGCGGTTGCCGCATTCTTCCGCGCCTATGCGCGCACCGTCGTCCGGCCGGCGCTCGCCATGTACCTTCTCTACGGAATTGCTTTCGAGGCGCATCAGCAAAATAGTACGATTCTCTTCGACGATCGCGGCCAGCCGCGGAAACTGCTGATCCGCGACTTCGGCGACGGCCGCAGTTTCGTGCCACTCTTCAAGGAGCGCGGTTACGCGCTGCAGCCGTTCAGCCGCAAGGGGATTCTGCCGACGACGTTCGACGACGACATCAGTCTCGTCCGCTCCTTCGTCATCGATGCCTGCTTTGTCTGCCACCTTCATGAGATCGCCCTTTGCCTCACCGAGCACTATAAGCTTTCCGCCGACCGTCTGTGGCGCATCCTGCGGGAGGAGACAGAAGAGGCGTTCCAGACGCTGCGGCCCCGGATGCTGTCTGATGCGTTCTGGCTTGCGGAGCGCGAAGCTTTTCTTGAACTGCCTTGGCCGACCCGTTCGGTTCTGCGGATGCATCTGGAACGCTATCGCGACTATCGGCTCGAACACCAATTGCCCAACCCGCTGGTGGGGGCGCAATGACCAGTGCAGTCGCCGTCCTGCGCGGCTTCGGACCTGTCTTCGCGCTGCTGTTCGGCCTGCAATTCATTTCCATGGGCGCCATGGAAATGAGCGGCCCCTTCTGGCCGATCCAGATCAAGGCGTTGAGCACTTCCGGAAGCATGTTCGGTCTCGCCGGAATCGGCGTCTATGTATGTCCGATGCTCGGCGTATCGCTGACGAGCGCCTTTTGGGGGCGCATGGGCGACCGCTACGGCAATCGGCTGATGATGGTCCGCGCCTTGGCGGGCCTGGCGGTCACGCAACTACTTGTCGCCTTTGCGAACGACGTGTGGACCATTCTGGCTCTGCGCTTCCTGCAGGGGGCGTGCGCCGGCTATATCGCCCCGTCCCAGGCCTATAGCGTGCAGGTCACAGGCGGGCGCGATCGCGCGCGTCTCTTCGCCTGGCTCCAGGTGGCAACCAATGTCGGCTCTCTTGGTGGCGCCTTCCTGGGTGGCCTTATCCTTGATGCCTTGCCGTTCGCGGCCGTCAATCTCACCGCCGGCGTGATCTGTGCGCTCTGCGCCATTGTTGCCTGGGGTAGCTTGCCGGTACCGCCAGGAGGTGCGGGCTTCAAGGGTCCGGCAAAGCGGAGCACGGCGGGTCTTGCGCCATCGGCCGGCTTATCCGTGCCCGGACTCCTGGCACTGATGGGGATACTGCTGACAAGCAGGATGGTCCTGCAGGTCCCGTTTTCGCTCTTCATGTCGGAGGTCTACAGCGCTCATCATTGGATCACCGGCTTAAGCTACGGGCTCATGGCGCTCGGTTTCGTGGTCACCGCGCCCCTATGGGCACGGCTCTTCGAGGATCGCGCGCCGTCCTTTGTACTCGGATGGAGCGTGTTGATCGCAGCCGGCTGCCTCGCGGTCACCGGTTTTGCCGGCTCGACCCGTGCCATCGGCCTTTTCGCTGCGCTCTATTTCGCTTGGGGCGCGCTCCTTGGAGGAACGACGCCGGTGCTGCTGTCCCTCGTTTCGGCAGCCACGCAAAGCGACCGGCAGGGATCGGTCCTGGGGCTCGCGCAGAGCTGCCAGCAGATTGCTTCGGTCGTCGGGATCATCGCCGGCGTTGTTGCCACGCAACGGTACGGTCTCGAAATCGCATTCCCGCTCGTTGCGAGCCTTTATGGCCTATCTTTTTTAGTGGCGCTTGGCCTATGGCTCAAATCGCGCCCGTCATCCGACAAAGGAGAATTATCGTGAGGAGAGACCGTTCGGCCTTGCGTGCCGTGATCGCGGCTTTTGTGTTGATTGCAATGGGCCCGGCGATCATATTCGCCGGCGAACAGGCAACGCAAGCACCGATCACTGTCACCGACATCGCCGGCCGTGAGGTGACAGTGAACGCGCCGGTCAAGCGGATTCTCCTTGGAGAGGGGCGGCAGCTTTATCTCATCGCCTCGCTCGACAAGGAAGACCCGTTGGCCCGCGTCGTCGGATGGCGCAACGATCTGGTCGAGGCCGATCCCGCCACCTACGCCCAGTATCTCGACGCCTTTCCCCAACTGGCGAAGCTTCCGGCCTTCGCAGGAAAGGAGAATGGGCTGATCGACATCGAATCGACCATCGTCCAGAAGCCCGATGTGGTCCTGCTCAATCTCGAAGCGATGAGGGCCAATCAGGACGTCAACTATATCGAGAGGCTGGCGGAGCTGAAGATTCCGGTGCTCTATATCGACTTCCGTCATGCCCCGCTGAAGAACACCGAACCGACCATTCGCCTCCTTGGCAAGATCATGGCGCGCGATACGCGTGCGGAAGAGATTATCGCTTTCCGGCATCAGGCCATGTCCCGCGTGACTGATGTGCTCGCCCGTGCCAAGCCGCAACGCCCGAGCGTGTTCGTCGAACGGATCGGCGGGTATGCCGATGATTGCTGCCTGTCATTTGGTGCGGAAAACTTCGGCAAATATGTCGAACTTGCCGGCGGCCACAATATCGGCAGCGACTTGCTTCCCTCCACCTTCGGACAGATCAACCCCGAGCAGGTGATCGCCGCCGATCCTGAGCAGGTGGTGGTTACCAGCGCCGACTGGGAAGCCTATGTCCCAGGTGGCAAGTGGATCCAGCTTGGCCCGGGCGCCGATCCCGAGGTGACCCGCAAGAAGCTCGAATGGTTCACCACCCGTAGCGCCTATACCGGCATCGCCGCGCAGAGGACGCGGAATTTCCACGGTATCTGGCACCAGTTCTACAACAGCCCCTACGAGTTCTTTGCGGTCCAGCAACTGGCGAAATGGTTCCATCCGGACCTGTTCGCCGATCTTGACCCGGACGTGACATTTGCGGAATACCACCGCCGCTTCCTGCCTATCCCCTATCGGCCGGGCTATGCCGTCAGCCTTTCTGACAGGGCGAATTAGACAGGAACCAGCCGCGCAATTGGCTTTCCGCAGGCGAGGCTCTTGATACTAGGAGAGCCTCTCCTTGTCTCTTCTTTGTCCGCAACGCAAGCTGAAGCGAAGATTGCTTCCCCGTAGCCGCAATTGGCTGATCGGCAAAATCGCTTTTACGTGTTCCGGTCAGTCGAGCTCCAAACGGCCGAAGCGCCGGCATTTGGCCGGCGCCTCGGTGCGTATCACTAAGGTGGTTCGCCCGTCGGCGGCGGCACTCACCGCGCCGTTAAAAATCAGTCGTCATCGAGACCTTCACCGTCAGCGGTGCTCCCTGCGAGATCGTGCCGAAGCTCGCGACGCCGGACCAATAATCGAGGTCGAAGACATTCTCGACTTCGGCGCGGAAGGTAACAGGCTTTTCGTTGATTTCGGTGTGATATCTGGCGCCGAGGTCAAGGCGCGTCCATGAGGGGATTTTCTGTGTATTCGCCGTGTTGACGAACCGCTCGTCCGTGTGGATGACATTGCCGGCAAGCGTCAGGCCCGGCAGGAAGGGCGTATCCCACTCCGCTCCCACATTGACCTGCACCGACGGCACGCCAATCGGGGTATTGCCTTGGGTTGTTGCGCTGTTCGTTTTCGTCAACTCGCCATGAATGAAGGTCACGCCGCCAAGCACCCGGATCTCAGGCGTTACTTCGCCGAAGATGCTGAGCTCCACGCCGCGGTTGCGCTGCTCGCCGCCCTCGACGAAGACGAGGTCACTGCCGCGCGTCTCAAGCTGACCGAAGGGCTTTTCGATCTGGAACGCGCTGACGGTTACCGCCACCCGTCCGAGGTCGATTTTCGTGCCGATTTCGTATTGTTTGGACCGATAGGGAGCGAGCGTCTCGCCGGCATTGACGGCTGTCGTGGGAGCGGTGTCGCCGACGCTCAGGCCTTCGACATAGTTGGCGTAGAGGGCGACGTTCTCCCACGGCTTGACGACAATACCAGCGAGTGGGGTCACTGCGGCCTCATCGGAAGAGCTGGTGACGTCGCCCGTCACTGGGCTGAAGTTTTCGGTATCGATATGCTGCCAGCGCCCACCCAGCGTCAGTTGCACACGCTCGTCCAGCATTGACATCGTGTCGGAGAGAGCAAAACCGTAGAACGTGTTCTCGGACACCTTCGGCACGTGGCTCGGTTGCGGCACGTCCTGTTCGGGGCGGAAAAGCGGATCAAAGAGGTTGGTAAGTTGCGCGGTACCCGAGTTCGAGCCTCGGTTGAGGGTCTGCTGGAGACCGCTGACCTGGAACGTGACGGTATGCTCCACGGCCTCCGTCTCGAACGCAGCTCTTATGCCTGTCTCGGCCGTGAGCCGGTCGACATCGAAAATGAAATTCTGCGGCGTAATGCTGACGTCGCCGGCGGAGTTAAGAATGGTTGGCGTGCCGAAAAGACGTTCGACGCGCGAATTGCCGCCGCCAACGGCACCGAACACTGTCACGGTGTCACTGAGATCATATTCGAGGCGCCCCAGCCAGGACAGATCCTTGCTCTTCGACCACTCCCAAGGTCCCTGAACATTTGACCGGCCATCTGGCGCGTCTGGAATTTCTATGCCGGCCATCGGAAAGAACGGACGCTGCGGAGCGTCGAAGTCTTCGCGCTGGCCAATGAAGTCGAGCGTCGCCCTTAGATCTTCGCCCTCGTAGTCGAGAGCGAGAGCGCCCACCGCAATGTCGCGCGACTGATTGTCGATCGGCGTGTCGCCACCGTGAAAACTGCCGTTGAAGCGCACACCAAACTGGCGTTCCTCGCCGAAGCGGCGGCTCAGATCCAGATGGCTGCCGCCGTAAAGATCCGAAGCATAATCGGTTGTCACCCGCGTCAAGTCGACGTCTGAAGCGCGCTTCGGCACAATGTTGATGGTGCCGCCGACGCTGCTGTTCGGCGATATGCCGTAAAGAAGCGCCGTCGGCCCCTTAAGAACCTCCACGCGCTCTGCATAGTCCGTGAACAGGCGGTAGGTCGGAGCGACACCGAATACGCCGTCGAAGGCGACTTCGCCGAAGTTCCCCTCGTTGAGCGGGAATCCCCTGACATAGAAGGAATCGAGCATACCGCCGGACGCATGGGTGCTTCTAACCGATGGATCATTGGCCACAACATCGGCTACCGTCTGAGCGCCTTGATTTTCGATCGTCTCCGCGGTGTAGCTGGTAATGTTGAACGGCGTATCGATGAAGTCCCGGTTGCCGAGCAATCCAATGCGACCGCCACGCGCCACCTGTCCGCCCGGATATTCGTCCGGAGCCGTGCCTATCGTCGATGTTGAAGACCTCGCCTTGATCTCGATGCGCTCCAACACCGTAGCATCTTGCGCCAGTGCGGCGCGGCTTACCGTCGCCAGCAAAACAGTCAGCAGTCCAACACGCAGTTCCATACACAGCCCCTCTCATGCGCGGACCAATCAAACACTTCGCCTGCCTCGACAGGTGCAAGATGCCGTTGGTTTGAGGGGTGTTAGATAACATGACTATGATTGTCAACATATTCGAAGGATCGGGCTATTTCGCTCCAAAGATTGGCGCTGCACAACCGCTTTTCACTGCCGCTGGTCTTTGACTTCGGTCCGCGTCAGATCTTCACGATCTACTGAGTCTTTCACCGCGCGACCTTTTGGCGCCACCATGATCCGGCAAAGAGCCTCGTTCTGACGGCCGTTGCAGTAACATGCTTGACTCTCGCCTTCTGGAAGCAGGTGTGGATCGGGGCAACCGCCAGTAAGTGACGACCCTTGCGGTGCTTCTCGCTATCTTTTTCCCGCGCGCTCGATTGACGGTATGGAGGAGCCGCTCGGTTACGCTGACTGCTGCCTATGCCTTTCCCATTTATCTGGTGCACCGCGTCGTGCCGGAACTAAAGGGCTCCGCTGGCAGCGCGCTACCCCTTCCGGCCCTTCATTTGCTAGCGATTGCGGGCGGGGGCATTGATACCAATGACAGGACTTACAGCTTTGGGGCGCTATGAATGCCTGCGCTGCGGCCTGACCGTACGGTTTTCTATCCGGCCTGCCACCGAGAAGATCAGGAAATCGCTGTCCGTGTCGATCCTTTCTCCGTCCATCAATCTCACGACGTCGTCGATGCCCGAAACCGGATGGCGGTCGATTGACAGGAGATAGTCGCCCTCCTGCAGCCCCGCCTTCTCGGCTGGGCTGCCCGGCTCGACGCGGCGAAGTCGGACAGCCGTCTTTTGCACGATACCCGCTTCCAAAGCTATCCTTCGATGGAGCTCGACGGTGTCCGCAGCAATGCCGACATAGGCTCTACGAACGTGACCGAAGCGCAGAAGCTCGGAGACCACATGCTTTGCCGTATTGGACGCGACCGCGAACGCGATGCTTTGCGCGCCTTGGATGACCGCGGTGTTAACGCCGATCACCTCACCCGCAGACGACACCAGTGGACCGCCGGAATTGCCTGGGTTGAGCGCCGCATCGGTCTGGATGATGTCCTCCATCAAACGACCACTGGCCGCGCGCATCGACCGACCCAATGCGGATACTATTCCTGCCGTGACCGTCCATTCAAAGCCCAGAGGATTACCGATTGCTATGGCGATATGGCCGCGCTTAAGGCTTTTTGAGTCTCCCAGTTTCGCCCAAACACCCGTCCAGTCGTTCGCGCGGATCAAAGCGAGGTCGGTGTCAGCATCGCGTCCTAGCACCCTGCCATCGACGACCGCTCCTTCCGGCGTGGTGATCCGGATATTCTTGGCGTCATCCACGACATGATTGTTGGTGACGACAAGGCCATCCGGCGAGATTGCAAAGCCCGATCCATGACCGGCACGCCCACCGGCTCTTTCGATCCGACTGACCGCAGGGCCGACAAGATCGACCGATGAAGACACTGCTAAAGAATAGGCATCCAGCAATCCGGTGTCCGAAGACGGCTGGATGTCGCGATCAATGAAGCCCATTGAAAAACTCCTCGGACGCAGGACGCGTCACGTTGATGACCGGCAGCGTCTACAAAAGAGCAAGAAGCTGTCAGTTACAGGTTAATCGCAACTCAAATGATGCTCGCGGCCATGTTAATCAAGCCACTGACCAGCCCCACACATTCCGTCCTCCCTCTGCCTCCAATTCAATCTCGGCGAGCGGCCAAAAGTTCCGGCATTTCAGCGCCACAGCGCAATAAGCCCGCCGCTTCCGCCGGTAACGGGATCGGTGATTGGCGCGGCGAGGTCTTCAATCCGTTTCTTTTGTTCCGGCGTTGGCTCGTCACGGCAGAGGTCATAATCGGCTCCAGCCGGATAGGCACCGACCACCAGGAAATCGCTGCTTGCCGAAAGCCGGCAATGGCCGGTTCCAGCAGGCAATACCGCTGCATCGCCGGCATGGATCTCGACCTTGAGGCCCGTTGGCCCGCCGAGCATCAACGTCGCCGAACCGATTGCAAAGCCCAGCGCCTCATGGGTTTTCGAATGATAATGATGGAACGGATAGACGCCATTCCGCCACATATTGCCCCAGCCGTTGCGTCCGAACAGCGCTTCAAAGCCGGCTGCCCGGTCGTCACCCTTCAGCACGCCACGATAAAGCAGCAGCGGAAATGTCGGATTGTTCGGAATGACATTGCCAGGCTCAAGCCGGATTGCTTCGGGTTCCATTGTGCGCCTTCTCCTCCACTGAACGATAATCACCATTGCCTCCAGGGGTTCCCGAAAATCTGGGGAACCAACCGCGCTTCGGGTAGTTGTGCATATGCATCTCGAATTCAACAGGAGAAGGAAAGGACATGTCCATGCCTTCCATCAGTTCTGCAAAAATTCTTGTTCTTGCAACTGACGGTTACGAGCGCTCCGAACTACGGGTACCGCATGAGGAGCTGAAAAGGCGTGGCGCCACCGTCAAGATTGCCTCTATCAGGGAGGGCAGCATCAAGAGCTGGAGCAAAGGCGACTGGGGTGATAGCATCGGTGTCGACCTTCTGGCAAAGGAGGTAAAGGTTGCCGATTTCGATGCCCTCGTCCTGCCTGGAGGCCAGATTAATCCCGACAAGCTGCGCGCCGACGAGAATGCAATGCGCGTCGTCCGCGAATTCGTGAAATCGGGTAAGGTTGTCGCCGCCATATGCCATGCACCATGGCTGCTTATCGAAGCCGATGCGTTGCGAGGCCGGCAGGCAACCTCCTACTGGTCGATCAAGACCGACGTGAAGAACGCCGGCGCCACCTGGAAAGATGAAAAGGTCGTGACCGACCAAGGCATCATCACCTCCCGTTCGCCGGACGATCTGGACGCATTCGTTGCAAAGATCGTCGAAGAGATCGAGGAAGGCCGCCACGAGAAGCGAGCCGCTTGATAGGACCTCCTGTTCGCTGAGCCCGCGCACCCCTGCGCGGGCTCTTTTTTATGAGGCTTTGCGGACAGGCGTCTCCGCCGACTGCCGATCGCGAGACAGGAAATCGAGCAGTCGGTTCTCCGCCGCCCGTAGCCCCCACAACGGCTTAGCGGCGGGCAAAATCCCCTCGCCTCCAGAATAGTCCTTGTCTGCGAGCGCAATGATGGAAGGGTGAATGTAACTTGAGCGCGAGATAGCCGCCGTGTTGTGCAACACGGCGGCTGAAGCCTCCGCCATGTCCTTCACGGTCGGCCGTTTGCCCCTTTCGAGCGCATTGCGCGCAACGGCGAAGGCGGCGAGCGAGCCTGCCCACGTCCGAAAGGTCTTCGCGGTGATCGCAATACCTGAAATTTCCGCCAGGTAGCTATTCAGACGCCCGGATTCGATCGGTTTCAGCGTGCCCGTCTCGTCCTTCCAGATAAAAAGCTGGCGACCGGGGAGGTCGGCGATTTCTTCCAGCATCTTTTGCAATCTGGGATGCCTGAGGCTGCGCCGGACACGCTTTCCGCCCTTGGAACGAAATTTCAGTTCGATCCGGCCCTCCACCAGCGTGATGTGCCGCTTCAACAGCGTCGTTGCGCCATAAGTGCCGTTTTCCTTAAGATAGGCTTGGCTGCCGACGCGAAGATGTGCCTCATCGAGCAATGTCGTCAACGCCGCGAGGACACCGCGGACATTTTCCGCACCGACCTCAAGATCGCGCTGCACCTGCCGCCGTATCCTAGGCAAGGCGTGGCCAAAGGCAATCAGCTGATCGAATTTTGCGATGCTGCGGAAGGACTGCCAATCCTTGTGATAGCGATATTGCTTTCGGCCCCGTGCATCAAATCCGGTCGCCTGCAAATGGCCGTTTTCCTTCAGACATATCCAGACGTTTTCGTATGCGGGAGGCAACCCGAGTGCGGCGATACGGTGCTTCTGCTGCGGCTCGCACACCAACGAGCCGTCCGGTAGCCGGTAACAGAAGCCTCGGCCCTTTCTCTGCCTGCGAATACCGGGTTCGGTGTCGCTCACATAAACCAGGCCAATGTCACTTAGGGCTTCAGCACTCATCGCTTTGTTCGATTGCTAACTGTTCCGGCGGCCGAAGCGAAACCAGCGTTGACGTTCAGTCTTTGTGGCATTCTTCGGTGGCACCGAGGCACCTTTCGGCGCAAAGACGGCAATGCTTTCGCGGTAGACCATCACCGGGTTTTCCGGATCGAATACCGTGAATGGATCGTCGGCACCAGTGTCGACCACCCGCTGCCACGTCTTGATGCCGTTCACTCCCGGAAGCGTGACTTCGCAATCACCGCCAGCATTGAATACCATGAAGAGACCATCCATCTTTTCCGCATCCGATGCGAGGACACTCCGTGACACGTAAACGCTCAGCACCCGCAATTCGTTGTCGTTCCAGGCCCCATCGTCCATGAAGTCGCCATCCGGTTTGTACCAGGCGATTTCGATCCGTCCGTCCTCTGCGGTTTCACCTGTCAGGAAGCGCTCCTGCCGAAGCTCCGGCTGCGCCTTACGGAAAGCAATCATCTTCTGACAGAAGGTCAGAAATGGATCGTCAAGCCCGCTCCAGTCGATCCAACCGATTTCGTTGTCCTGGCAATAGGCATTGTTGTTGCCGCCCTGGCTGTTGCCGACCTCATCACCTGCAAGGATCATCGGCACGCCCTGGCTGAGCAGCAGCGTTGCCATCATGTTGCGCCGCCGCCTGCGGCGCGCGTCATTGATATCGGCGTCGCCGGTCGCGCCCTCCATACCCATATTGTCCGAATGATTGTCGGAATGGCCGTCCCGGTTGTCCTCGCCGTTCGCTTCATTATGCTTGCCGTTGAAGGAGACGGTATCCATCAGCGTGAAGCCGTCATGAGCCGAAAGCAGATTGATGGACGATGTCGAGCCACGGTCCGAATGGTTGAACTGCAGCGCCGAGCCGGTAACGCGCTCTGCCATCTCCGACACCTGGCCACCGTCGCCTTTCCAGAAACGTCGAACGTCATCGCGGAATTTGTCGTTCCATTCGCGAAAGGGGTGGGGAAATCCGCCGACCTGATAGCCGCCTTCGCCGACATCCCAAGGCTCGGCAATCAGCTTCACGCCGGCAAGCATCGGATCTTGCCGAATCGCGCTGAAGAAGATGCCCTGCCGGTCGAATTCCATATCCTGCCGGCCGAGCGTGCTCGCCAGATCGAAGCGGAAACCGTCGATGTGCATGGCGCCAACCCAATAGCGCAAGCTGTCGAGCACCATGCGCATCACCATGGGATTGGCAACGTTCAGCGTGTTGCCGGTACCTGTCGTATCGAAGGTGTGGCGGGGATCGTCAGGTGAAAGGATGTAGTAGCTTGCATTGTCGAGGCCGCGAAAGGAAAGCGTCGGACCTCTCTCGCTGCCTTCGGCCGTGTGGTTATAGACCACATCCATGATCACCTCGATGCCGGAGGCATGAAACTTTCTCACCATCGTCTTGAACTCGGTGATCTTGTCGCTCGACATGTAGCGCGACTGCGGCGCGAAGAAACCGAGCGTCTGGTAGCCCCAGTAGTTGGTGAGATCCTTCTCTTCCAGATACCGGTCGTTCGGAAAAAACTGGATCGGCAGCAATTCGACGGCCGAGACACCGAGTTTCGTCAGATGATCGATGATCGGGTCGCTGCACATGCCAAGAAAGGTACCGCGCAATCTGTCCGGTACCTTCGGATGCGTCATCGTCATACCGCGTACATGCGTTTCATAGATGACCGTTTCCGTCCACGGGCGCCGGATTGCCTCATCGCCGTCCCAGTCGAAATCGGGATCCTGCACCACGCCCTTCACCATGAAGGGTGCGCTGTCGCGCTCGTCGAAGGAGAGATCGTCCTTGCCGATCGTATAGCCGTAGAGCGCATCGTCCCATGTTAGATCGCCAACCACCTGCTTGGCGTAGGGATCGAGTAGAAGCTTGTTGGGATTGAAACGGTGGCCGCTTTTTGGATCATAGGGTCCGCTTGCGCGATAGCCATAGACGGTGCCCGGCTTCAGACCGGCGATATAGCCCGACCAGATATCGCCCTCGCGCTTGGGCAACGGCATGCGTGCCATTTCCTTTTTGCCGTCGTCGGAAAAGAGACAAAGGTCGATCTGCTCGGCGTGAGCGGAATAGACAGCAAAATGAGTCCCGGTCCCGGTATATTCGGCGCCCAGTTCCGGCTTCATGAAATCGAGTTCGGAAAAAGAAAAACTCATAATCACTCCGCTTGGTGGATCGCCGAGCGGGAAACGTTACCGCAGTGCGAAAGTTCCCTGCGCCGGCGCCAAGGGCGCTACGGCATGAGCTGGCCGCCATTCACCTCGATGATCTGGCCGGTGATGTATCCTGACAGCGTCGGTGAAGCGAGGAACAGATAAGCACCGACGCAGTCTTCCGATGTACCGACGAAGCCCATCGGAATGGTTTTGCGCTGCATCTCCATCTGTTCGACGTTGGTATAGCGTTCGTGGAACGGCGTTGCGATGACGCCCGGTGCGACGGCGTTGACGCGGATGCGGTCGCCGACGAACTCCTTGGCATGGCCCCGCGTGATCGTCGAGACGAAGCCTTTGGAGGCTGCATAAAGAATCGCACCGTTGCCGCCGCCATTTCGTGCAGCGATCGAGGTGGTATTGATGATAAAGCCGCCCTGCTTCTTCAGCCAGGGATGCGCGGCGCGCGTTGCGGCAAGAACAGAACGGGCATTCAGATCCATTACCTTGGCATAATGCTCGTCGGTATATTCCGCGGTCGGCTTGCGGCCAAGCATGCCGCCAGCATTGTTGATGAGGCCATCGAGATGTCCGAAGGTTTTAGCGGTCTCCTCTACAACGCGTTCCGTCTCGCCTTCCTTTGAAACGTCGCCCTGCACCAGATGCACAATGGTACCAGTGGCTCTGATCTCCTCGGCAAGCTTTTCGGCCGGCTCGCGGCTTGCATTGTAGTGGATGCCAACCTTCATGCCCTGCGCCGCGAAAGCCCGGGCAATGGCCGCACCGATGCCGGTCGATGCACCGGTGATCAGCACCGCTTTGCCGTTCAGATCAGGTATTTTTATGGACGCGAGTGATTGAGCAAGATTAGCCATGGCAGCAGCAGCCTCCCGAAAAGACATGAAATAGATAGTGAAATGGATTTGACGAGCGTCTTAGCAGGCGAAATTGCGGATGGACAACGCGTGAAAGCGAGAACCGCTGTGCGCCGTCAAACTCTTTCGAGAGCTATCGCAATCCCTTGGCCGACGCCAATGCACATCGTCGAGAGCGAATAGCGCCCGCCCGATTCGATGAGCTCCAGCGCAGCCGTTCCGGTAATGCGCGCGCCCGACATGCCAAGCGGATGGCCGAGCGCGATGGCGCCCCCATTGCGGTTGACGCGGGGATCGTCATCGACAATCCCAAGTTCGCGCAGCACGGCCAGCCCCTGCGAAGCAAAGGCTTCGTTCAGCTCGATGACATCGAACTGATCCTCGGTCATGCCGAGCCGCGCCATCAGCTTGCGCGATGCCGGAACCGGTCCGATCCCCATGACACGCGGCGGCACGGCGGCGGCAGCACCGCCCAGGATACGCGCGATCGGCCTCAGGCCATGTTTCCTCGCCGCTGCTTCGGAGGCCAAGACCAATGCCGCGGCGCCGTCGTTGACGCCAGACGCATTACCGGCCGTGACCGTGCCGCCTTCTCTCTTGAACGGCGTACCAAGCTTTCTTAGGGCTTCCATCGTCGTTGCGCGCGGATGCTCGTCCTTCTCGATTACCACGGGAGCGCCCTTGCGCTGTGGGATCACGACTGGCGTGATCTCCTTCGCCAGCCGGCCGTTTGCCTGAGCGGCGGCGGCCTTAGCCTGCGAACGCAGTGCGAAGGTATCCTGATCCTCGCGGCTGACCTTGTAATCCTCGGCGACGTTCTCGCCCGTTTCCGGCATGGAATCGACGCCATACTGATTCTTCATTAGCGGGTTGATAAAACGCCAGCCGATCGTCGTGTCGTAGATTTCGGCATTGCGCGAAAAGGCCGTGTCCGCCTTCGGCATCACGAATGGTGCGCGCGACATGCTCTCCACGCCGCCTGCAATCACCAGTTCCGCCTCGCCGGCGCGAATGGCGCGCGCAGCGGCGATGACCGCATCCATGCCCGAGCCGCAGAGCCGGTTGATCGTCGTCCCCGGGACTGCAATCGGCAGGCCCGCAAGCAGCAGCGACATCCGCGCCACGTTACGATTGTCCTCGCCGGCCTGGTTCGCGCAGCCGAAAACGACGTCGTCGGCGGCCTCCCAGTCGATCGATGGGTTACGCTGCATCAGTGCTTTGAGAGGCACCGCCCCGAGATCGTCCGCGCGCACCGATGACAGAGAGCCGCCGAAGCGGCCGATCGGCGTGCGGATATAGTCGCAGATATAGGCGTCGCTCATGGTCTCTTCCTCAAAGTTCCGGAACGACAAGGTCGGCAACCGGCTCCTCGACATGGAGCGGCGCACCGGTCATGGCCTGCAGTTCCTCAATCGAGATCGCCGCCAGCTTCTCACGCAGCACGAAACGTCCCTTCACAATGTCGACGATGGCGTGGCTCGTATAAACGCGCGTGATGCAGCCGACGCCGGTCAGCGGGAAAGTGCATCTGGCGACGAGCTTCGGCTCGCCGTTCTTGGTGACGTGTTCTGTAATGACAAAGACCTGCTTGGCACCATGGACGAGATCCATCGCGCCGCCGACGGCCGGCACGCCCTTGCTGCCGACGCGCCAGTTGGCCAGATCGCCGCTCTGGGCAACCTGATAGGCACCGAGGATGGCGACGTCGAGATGACCGCCGCGCACCATGGCAAAACTGTCGGCGTGGTGGAAGAAGGACGCACCAGGCTTCAGCGTCACCGGCCTCTTGCCGGCATTGATCAGATCCCAGTCCTCTTCGCCGACAGGTGGCGCTTCACCGAAGTTCAAGATACCGTTCTCGGTATGGAAGATCGCCTGCCGACCGGGCGGCTGGTAGCGGGCCACCATTTCGGGAAAGCCGATGCCGAGGTTCACATAGGCGCCGTCGGCAATATCTTGAGCGGCACGCCAGGCGATCTGAGCATTGGAAAGCTTGATGTCTTCGCGCGTTGTCACGGGTCGGGTATCGACGGTCATAGGTAAGCCACTCCGGCTCGAACGAGCTCTTCTTCCTGCTGCGGATTGGATATCTCGACGAGACGGTCGACGAAGATGCCAGGTGTGACGACATGTTCGGGATCGATCCCGCCCGCAGGCACGATCTTCGAGACCTGTGCGATCGTCTTTGCAGCCGCCATGCACATCAGCGGGTTAAAGTTCCGGCCGGCTTTGTTGTAGGTGAGATTGCCGTGCAAGTCGCCGATATGCGCCTTCACGATCGCAAAATCGGCCTTCAACCAGCGCTCCTGGACATAGTGCCTGCCATCGAATTCGGCGACTATCTTGCCTTCGGCAAGCTCGGTGCCGTAGGCCGTCGGCGTGTAGAAAGCCGGGATGCCGGCACCGGCCGCACGGATGCGTTCGGCAAGCGTCCCCTGCGGCACGAGTTCCAGCTCGATCTCCCCGGCAAGATATCTTTGCGTGAAGGCACGCGGGTCCGAGGAACGCGGGAAGGAGCAGATCATTTTCCGCACCATGCCGGCGTCGATCATCGCGGCGATGCCGATGCGGCCGTTGCCGGCATTGTTGTTGATGACGGTCAGGCTCTTCGGTCCCTTGTCGATGAGAGCGTGGATAAGCTCGATCGGTGCCCCTGAGCCGCCGAAACCACCGATCATGATGCTGGCGCCGTCACTGATTTCGCAGACAGCTTCCGCCGCGCTCCTGATTGTCTTGTCCATGCGGGATCTCTCCTTGCCGAATAGGCGGGACACGCTCCTCCCATGCCCGTGATCACGAATAGTGCGAGACGAAATCGGCGGCAAGATACTTTGTGCGCTATTTGACTTTTGTTCGTATATCGCACAGAGTTAAAATTCCGATTGGAGGTCAAAATGCGGGAAACGGATTTCGTCAGCGGCTTTGCCCGCGGCTTGAAAGTCATCGAAGCCTTCGGTGAGACGCACCAGCGTCTGTCGATCACAGAAGCTTCCAAGCTCGCCGGCCTTGACCGCGCCACCGTCCGCCGCTCGCTTCTGACGCTCGCAGAGCTCGGTTATGCGGATTACGACGGAAAGTTCTTCACATTGACGCCGAAGATCCTGCGCCTCGGCCATGCCTATCTTTCGGCAACGCCCTTGCCCCTGCAGATCCAACCGCATCTCGACCAATTGTCCGAAAAGGCCGGGCAGAGCGCCTCGGCCTCGGTTCTCGATGGCAGCGAGATCGTCTATATCGCCCGCGCCTCGCAACGCCGCGTCATGTCGATCAATCTGACGCCAGGCAGCCGTCTGCCTGCCTATTGCGCCTCGATGGGCCGTGTGCTGCTCGCAGCACTGCCGGAAAGTGAAGCGCGTGCTATTCTTGGCCGGACGGAATTGAAGCAGAACACGCCGAACACCAAGACCGACCTGGAAGACCTGATTGCCGAATTCCGCCGCATCCGCTCAAAAGGCTATGCCATCATCGATCAAGAGCTTGAAATCGGCCTTTGCTCCATCGCCGTTCCGGTCGAAAACGATCGAGGTAAGACGGTTGCGGCAATCAACATCGGAGCGCCGGCAGCCCACGCCCCTGCATCGGAAATGGCCGGGCGCTATCTGCCTCTTTTACAGGAGACGCAAAGGGCCTTGCGGCTGGTTTTGCGATAGCGGGCGAGAGCCCTTCCCCGCAAGCCGAAGCGAAGTCATACCCCGAGCCTCGTCCGCTCGGCCATACGCCATATGCGCGGCGTCTCGCCCGTCCGTTTCAGAAAGAAGCGCGAGAAGTAGGCCGGATCGGCAAAGCCCAACCGGTAGCCGATCTCCTGGACGCTGCCGAAGGTGAAGACCAGTTCGCGTTTTGCCTCATCCGTCAGCTTGCGGGCGATGAGTTCGTGCATGCTATGTCCCGTTGAAGCCTTGACGATGCGGTTCAGATGCGTCGGCGAGATGCCGAGCGCGCGAGCGTAGAAGGCGGCCGGCTTATGTCCCCTTAGATGCTGCTGCATCAGGCCGCTTAGAACCTCCATGCGTCGGCTATTCTCATCGGCCATCTCACTCTCGGCACCTTCGCAAATCCGCGCCGTCAGTTGCAGTGCGGAAGTCAGATAGGCATCCAGCAGATCGTTCCGGCCGCTCCGCCGCCCCGAAAACTCTTCTCCCAACCGCGTCAGCGTCTGCGCCACGTAAGCGGCATCCTCGTTTTGCATATCGAGCTCCGTCAGGTGCGGTTTCGCCAGCCACTCCCCGAACCAGCTGCGATCGCCAGGTGTGGCCTTCAGATGCGAGGCGAGCACCGTGATAACAAAGCCATCGATATCTTTCGAAAAGCGGAAGCCATGCCTCAGGCCGGGCGGTACGGTGATCACCGAGCGCGGATGGATTGCATGCCGCTCCTGGCCGAAGATCGCATCGCCCGATCCGGAATCGATGTACAAGATCTGAAGGAAGCTTTCATGCCGATGCAGCCGGATTTCCCAGTGATGAAGGCTGCTGCGCGATGGAATTGTCTCGCAATGCACCCAGAAATCCGGCTTTTTGCCGGCACTCTCGCCATAGAGCTCATAGGTCGGAACGAATTTCGTCATCGCACGCACATCCCTTGATGTTCGATTTGTGCAATTTCTCGGATGAAAAGTCCATTGCCGGGGCTGTCGCCTGAGAGGAGAATTTGACGAAAGACAAGCGCGGGGAGGAAGCATGCGCACACAGGTTGCGATTATCGGCTCCGGGCCATCCGGACTTCTGCTCGGCCAGCTCTTGACGGAGGCCGGTATTGAAAACGTCATTCTGGATCGGGTCGGCAAGGACTACATTCTCGGACGCGTTCGTGCCGGGGTCTTGGAGGAAGGCACGGTTAACCTTATGGATCAGGCAAAGGCCGGCGCCCGAATGCATGCCGAAGGCCTGCCGCATGACGGCTTCTCGCTTGCCTTCGACGGTCGCGATCACCGCATCGATCTCTTTGGGCTTACCGGAGGCAAGCGCGTCATGGTCTATGGCCAGACGGAACTCACACGCGACCTGATGGACCATCGCGAAAAGAGCGGCACCTTGACGATCTACGACGCGGCTGACGTCCAGCCGCACGAATTCAACGGCCGGCTCCCCTGCGTCACCTATAATAAGGACGGCACCACGCATCGTATCGATTGCGATTTCATCGCCGGCTGTGACGGCTTTCATGGTGCAAGCCGCAAAGCCGTGCCGGAAAGTTCGCTCCGCGCCTTCGAGAAGGTCTACCCCTTCGGCTGGCTCGGCATCTTGGCTGACGTGCCGCCGGTCAGCCACGAGTTGATCTATGCCAACCATCCCCGCGGCTTCGCGCTCTGTTCGATGCGCTCGCAGACCCGCAGCCGCTATTACATCCAGTGCCCGCTCGATGAAAAAATCGAGAACTGGGGCGACGACCGTTTCTGGGCGGAACTCCGCCGCCGCCTTCCAACTCACCACGCAGACGCAGTGATCACCGCACCGTCGTTCGAAAAGTCGATCGCACCGCTTCGATCCTTCGTCTCCGAGCCGATGCGTTTCGGCCGGCTGTTCCTGGTCGGGGATGCCGCCCATATCGTCCCGCCAACGGGCGCCAAGGGCCTCAACCTCGCCGCCAGCGACGTACACTACCTTTTTGGCGGCCTTATCGAGCACTATCAGGATCGCTCGGATGCCGGTATCGATGCTTATTCCGAACGCGCGCTCTCCCGCGTCTGGAAAGCCGTCCGCTTCTCCTGGTCGATGACGAGGATGATGCACCGGTTCCCCGATACGAGCGACTTCGACCAGAAGATCCAGGAAGCCGAACTCGACTATTTGACGCATTCCCAGGCAGCCGCGACAGCGCTTGCGGAAAACTATGTTGGGCTTCCCTACTAGCCGAAGCGTTCCGCTTCCAAATGGTCCCGCTGAAAGGATCTCATCGGCCTGCTTGAGACGCTAGACGGCGGCCTCAGCTTCGGCTTGCCCACGCTAAGAGGCATTTCGTCGAAAGGAATGCGAACCGGCCACCCCGCAATTGCGTAGCCTTTAAAACAGGCAAGTCGCCGCGAAGGTGAAGAATTGCCAATGCGATTTTCCATTTCTTCAAACGAGAACGCATCCTCAGAACCGAATGACCACACTTTCATGCGGCCCAAGTGAAAGGCAACCGTTCACCTCCTTACCTGTGAGCAAGTCGACGCCGGTTGGCAGTGACGAGACCTCGACTCTGCCTTCATCCGTATTGAGCACGAACAGCAGTTTCCTGTCGGCAGCTTCACGGACGGTCACTTCCATATTCGCGGGAAGGTCGGCGATCAGCGGCGCGATACCGGTGTGTGCGAAGAGCTGGTCAGCCAGGCCTTCGACCAAGGCCTCCGTAAGATACGTGCCTATGTAGACAGCACGACCCCTGCCCACTTTGCGGTTCGTAATGGCTGCCCGCCCGCTGGCAAAGCGGCTGCTCCACTGCCCAAGCACCTCGACGTCCGGGTATCGGCTGTTCGCTCGTGATCAAGGGCGAGATCTATCACGGAAGCCACAGTGCCGCCGGCAAGCTTGGCCACACGACCTCCGTTCCGAATGGCCGATTGTGTGAATGCGGCCGGCGGGGATGCCTGATGGCGCATGCAGCCGAGCCCTACATGCTGGACGAATGGCAGAGCCGGTCCGGCTCTTCGATAAGCCGCGATGAGTTTGCCAGGTCCGTCGAACATCAAGAAGACCTCGCACTTTCGATTTTGTCGGACTGTGGTTCGAGGATCGGACGACACCTGGCCGACATGGTCAATCTGTTCGATCCGGAGATCATCGTCGTGGGCGGAGAAGCCGTGCAATTCGGTGATGCGCTACTCGACCCGATCCGCAAAACAATGGAGGAATTCGCGTTCTTCACCAAGCCGGAACTCGTCGCAGATTGGGTTCCGAGTTCCTGGGCAAGGGGCGCTGCCGCACTCGCGACGCAGAACATTTTCGACTTCGAACGCTCACCAAGTGGTTGATGGGCTGAGGAGGCCCCGGGATTTGGCGGGATCGCACGTTGAGCAGGGTCGCTGATCCGCGGGTGCCAGGTGGCCAAAATCAATTTCCAAGCGGGTAACTCCTATGTCTTTCAGCAGGTGATCATTTAGAGCCGAAAGCGCACAGCTGGTGGCTGGCGGTTCCTCCCTGCCGCCAAATGTTCCAATGACGGCCCGCAATATTTTGAGCATCCACTCCACCGTTCGGAGCGGCCGTTTTGTGGCTGACGTCATTTGCAATGCTCTCCAATTTGGCGGCTGCAATTTGCGAACTCTGCAGAGGTGGACGGCGTGAGGCTACGCAATCACCGGTTCCCTTTTTGCCTTGGGCCGGCAAGTGGTCTCCGCCGGATGTTTTCACGGAAGAGGCACTGCCGTCCTAATGCAGGCCACTCCTGCTGAGTGTACGATCGCCGGATTAGAGCCGCGCTTCGAGGATCAGGTTGAACGGCGTTTCCATGGCGCGGCGGAAACGGGTGAAGCCCGCCTTGCGGAAGACTCCTGCCAGGCGGGCTTCGCCGGCCTGCGCACCAAGTACCATACGGCCGCCATCTGCAATTGCGTGGGCGCAGCAGATCGTCGTGGAAGCCGCATAATACATTCTGGCAACCGGCGAGATATTGTCTTCCACCCGATCGTTGGCGAAGGGTTCCACGAGTACGACCGTACCATCTGGTGCAATCGCCTTAGCGGCATGTGCGGCCGCGGCAACGGGATCTCCCATATCGTGCAGGCAATCGAAGAAGCAGATCAGGTCGTAGCCGGTTCCTGGATAGTTGTCGGCCGGAGCTGCCGCGAACGTTGCCTGCTCCGAAACGCCTGTCATGGTGGCAACCTTCCGGGCTTCGATCAGGGAGCCCTGATGAGTGTCGAAGCCACAAAATCTCGAAGCCGGAAATGCCTTGGCCATGAGGGCGGTGGAATGTCCGTGTCCGCAGCCGATATCGGCCACAAATGCCCCGGCCTTGAGCTTTTCGACGACTCCATCGAGAGCCGGCAGCCATTCGGCGACCAAGCTTGCCTTGTACGCATTGCGGTAGAAGGCGGCAACTCCGCAATAGAGACGTCCGTCATGGTCGCCCCACGGTACGCCGTTGCCAGTGCGGAAGGCCTCTACCGCCTTGTCCTCGTCCGCCCACATTGAAGCAGGGACTGCCCAGGCGTTAGGAATGAAGACAGGGCTATCCTCGTCGGCAAGGACAAGCGCTTGCTCCGGCGTGAGCTCATATGTACCGCTGATCGCGTGGTAAGCGACATAGCCGCCAGCGACCTGCGAATTGAGCCATTCGCGAACGTAGCGTTCGGCGCATCCGGCGCGGCGGGCAAGCTCGTGCGATGTAAGCGGGCCTGCTTCGGCCATTGTCTTATAAAGGCCGAGCCGGTTTCCAAGACTCACCATCACGCCGCCATAGCCGGCCGAAAGATCTCCGACCACGCGCGAAAGAAGCGTATCTAGCTTTGCCGAATCGATCGTGCTGATTTGGACATGTCCCATTTCAATTCCCCTGTTCAAAAGCCTTCGGAAGCGGAGGGCGGGGAGAGCATCGCAGTTTTAGGGAGTGCCCGGCAGAGCGGAACTGTCCAGAAACGGGCCGATCGTGCCACATCACCGGGGCGTGGCGCGGTTGCCCCATCCGCGTTATCGTGTCGTCCTTGCGTCAAAGGAAATCTAACATGCTGCAAAACGCTGAGCAGACGGGTCCGGAGCCGCTCCATGTCAGCCTCATCGCTATTCCCGAGGCCGTGGTGTCGACGCTGAGTGGCATCTTCGACGTGATGAACGCCTTTGTTATTATGCCTCCGCTAGGCGACGCACAGCGCCGCGCGCCACCGTTCCAGGTCGAGATTGTTGGGCTCGAATCCGGGCCGCTGTCGCTTGCCAGTCGCGTCCCCGTCATGGTCCAACGCAGCATTGCCGCACTTGATACGACCGACATCATTATCGTCCCTTCCATCCTGCTTGGCCCTGAGGGGTGGCGAAAAGGTCGACACCCGGAACTAGTAGAATGGCTGCGAGCCATGCACCGGCGCGGTGCGCTTCTATGCTCGGCTTGCTCCGGCGTTTTCCTGCTCGCCGAAACAGGGCTCTTCGATGGCGCAGAGGCGACGGTACATTTCGGTTACGCCAACGCCTTCGCGGCAACTTTTCCGCAGGTCCATATCCACCCTGAGCGGGTTCTGGTCGTTTCGGGCGAGCGCGAAGAACTTGTAAGTTCAGGAGCCTCCATGACCTGGCATGATTTGGTCCTCTACCTGATTGCTAGACATGCGGGAGCGACCGCCGCACAGGCAGTTGCGCGCTGCTTTGCCCTCCAATGGCATCAGGACGGACTTACGCCCTACATGGTATTCGAGGGGCGCAACGATCATGGAGACGTCGCTGTCCAGGCGGCTCAGGAATGGGTGGCCACGCATTTCCCCGTGGCGAGCCCGCTTGAGGAAATGATCCGCCGCTCCGGACTTGCCGAGCGCACCTTCAAACGCCGTTTCACAGCCGCGACCGGATTGAGCCCGATCGCCTACGTGCAGCGCCTAAGGATCGAGGACGCGAAACGCCGTTTGGAGCGGACGGAGGCATCGGTCGACGAGATCGGCTGGCAGGTCGGTTACGAGGAACCGGCTTTTTTCCGCCGTCTCTTCAAGCGAGTCACCGGCTTGACGCCAGGGGGCTATCGACGGCGTTTCAGAATTCCTGAGTATGCACAGACCCGTGTAAGGGATTAAGGTGCTCGACTAGGCCGTTCGGCACGTTACACTTGTTTCCGGCAAATTCCGCACTATCGCTCAGGCTGTCGGAATTCCCAGCCGGAGATATCGGTAACACGTTTCGATCTTCGCGGCAGGTGTCGATGCCGTTGTGCCGGTAGCTCTAAGCTCAAGCAAGACCGGTGACAGACCTTCAGGAAAATGACGGGCGCACAGGACATTCCATGCTTTACGCCATCCTATCACGAAGAAAGTGGTCGAATCCTGGACCAAAGAGGAGGATGCGGCGCTGATGAGCGAACTGCTCCAGGTCAATGATCGCCTCGTCGAGGAGAAGCATTTAGGACCGGCTGCGCGGCTTGGCCCGACGGGGCGCGCCGTGACCTTGCGGGGGGACGGGTGCCGGCATGATCTCCGACGGCCCTTTGCTGAAACCAAGGAGCAATTGCTCGGCTTCTACGTCGTGGATTATCCAACGCTTGAGGCAGCCGTCGCCGCAGCGCGCGACCTGCGCCGCGCCATCCCTCCGCGGTCTACGAAATCCGGCCGATCTCGCTTTCTCTCCCTGGTGCGCCACTGGCATCGCGGGACGAGGGTTGGGTGGGCGTGCGCGCCGCAGCATTTTACCCCACGCTGCGACGCCTGGCGCGACACGTTCCTGGGCAAAGGCCGCAAAGACATTAAATGGGCCGCCATCTGCCAAAGAGCCAGCTCTATCTGTTGGGTGGAAGCGATTCCGCCGTATTAGCAGCGCGCCTCGTAGGTCCGTCCATAGCGATCTCGATACACGCAGTAGCCGCGACGTTCGGTCGAGCGGCCAATCAGGGCGCCGGCGACGCCGCCGGCGACGGCTCCGACCGCAGCACCTTCCCAGCTATTGCTGACGGCCCCGCCGATAACTGCTCCGGTGCCGGCCCCAATGGCCGTTCCCTTCTCCGTCGCTGTGCAAGATGCCAGGGCACCAACGAAGGCACTCGCAATGACAATTTTTCTCATCATTTTGAACGCCTCCTTATCTGCCGATACTACTGCTGCGCGGGAGAGGCCGGCGGCGTAGCCGGTGCCGGCGTCGCGTTGTTATCAGCTGGTGCCATCGGCTTTGCCGGACCAGGGGTTGGCTCAGAATTCGTCGTGGATGCCGTGGGCTGCGGATCCGTATCCGGAGCACCGCTCCACAGTGTGTAGGCAACCGCAATCACGGCGATTGCTGCAATGGCGGCGGCCCAGCCCACCCATGCGCTGGATCGGGTGTGCTCCACCGGTGTCGTGCGGAGGTCCAGATCGGGGTTCGGGGTCGTTGTGCGATTAGGATCGTTCGGATTATTAGGGTCGTACGTCATCTTCATTCTCCGCTTTCTGATGAATAAGGAAGCGTTGGATGGCTTTTTTGTTCCGCTAGCGCGCCGGCCCGATCTCCTGTGTCGGACTTTAGTCCCAGATCGATCGGACTTTGGCCCCATGAAAGACCAAGTCCAAAGTCCTTCTGAATTTCAGACTGTGGTCCCGGATCGGGAACGTCATTCACTGCCCGGCATTGGGGTGGCGTGCCGGAAGAACGGTCAAAGGAGGTTTGCAATGAAGGACGATGGATCCACCCGTGGCAAAAGTGGCTGGAGCGTGGCGGCCGTCGTCATTGTCATCGCCCTTGCCGCCTTGCTCCACGTCTATGGTCAACTCCTGTCGGGCGACAGCGAGCAATTGACGAGGAGTCTTCGTGAAGCCGCGGCCACCGCCGATGGAGGCTAACGGGATCGAGAAGCACACGAGTTGACCCGCGGGGGCTGTTCAATCTCATCCATCCTTCGGTCGACTTTTCGATTGGTTGGCGACGAAGTGCGACAGCTCATTCTAGTCGTTGCAGCTCAAGACGGGTGTTGCTATGAACGATCTAGTGTTCATTCAATCATAGTTCGGGACCAGTGTCTGAGGCCCCGTCGGCATGAAAGAGGCCGCCGCACGCGCTGAGCGAACGCAGCACCGAGATGCAGGTGATGATCGAGGGACAGTTAAACGCCTAGACTTCGGCACCTCAGATCCTAACGACGGTCCGATCCGCGGTCGCAACAACTGCCTTACGGAATGCAGTTCTTTTCAATGTCATTTGCCACAAATCTTGCAGCACGGTTCCAGGCTTCGCCTGTGTCGCCTCGATACGTTATAAACCGGTCGCAGGTGGGCTTGTTGGTGTGGATGTCCAACAGGACATACTTCGCCCAGCCCACCAAGGTGCTCATCTTGTGAATCTCGCCTATCAGCAAGTAATTCGCGCCAGCCGTTTTCGCCTCTTTCGAAAGCTCCGCGATCCCCGGTTCGCGCGCCGTGCACCGCCCATTCTGGCAAGCCAACGAAGTGATGCTGATCTTGCTACGTTTCGAGAGACTGTCGCGTAGGGTTGAGACAAACGCCGTCAACCGAGCATCGTGGTCGCCGAGCTGGTGACCAGCTTCGCCGGACGTGTCCCTAAAGTCAAAATTGGCAACGGCTACCGTTAACGGTTCAATCGTGTCGGCAACGGCGACTGATGCAAGGGCGCTGGCACCCGCCAACGCTGTGGCGGCCCACCAACCTGGGAAGCACCATCTCCTTGCAACGTTAAAGCTCGCTTTTACCACGTGCTCCTCCCAACTTAAATTTGACGCCAAGCCAGGGGCAGCGTCCTATGTTGCCTCACGCGAGATGAACGCCGCTGCCATGCCAACGCGTTCAGTAACCGGAAGTCTGGTGCAAGGATCGGCCACGATAGCCGCCCGTGACCAGCGCCACCATCCTCGATCTAGCCATTGCGCTATGACGGCGTCTCCTCGTAAGAAATCGCCTTCCGGGTAAGTCGGCTTGGACGAAAACTCAGTTCAGTCGCTGGCCGCCACTTGCGAAGAGGTGGATATTGGCGAGTTCCGGACGGACGCGGATCGTCGCGCGGGTTGAGAGCGATACGCGCTCTCGAAAGACGCCTTTGACCTGCGTTTCACCGAGCTTCATCGTTACCTGTGTCTCCGAACCCATCGGCTCGACGAGCGCGACCTCCGCCGGCACGCCGTTATCGTCGAGAGCAAAATGCTCGGGCCGGATGCCGTAAACCGCCTTGCGGTCACTGAACTCGTGGGCGGCTTGCGGAAGCGGCAGCAGTATGCCGGGTGCGGCGAAACCCGTCGACGTGATCGTGCCGGATAGGAAATTCATGGCCGGCGAGCCGATAAAACCTGCCACGAACTGGTTGGCGGGCCGGTCGTAAAGATCGAGCGGGGCGCCGATCTGCTCCACCCGCCCGCTATTCAGCACGACGATCTTGTCGGCCATGGTCATGGCCTCCACCTGGTCATGGGTGACATAGATGGTCGTGGTCTTGAGCTTCTGGTGCAGGCTCTTGATCTCGCCGCGCATGACGACCCGGAGCTTCGCATCAAGGTTCGACAGCGGTTCGTCGAACAAGAAGACCTGTGGGTTTCGGACAATCGCCCGGCCCATGGCGACGCGCTGGCGCTGGCCGCCGGAAAGCTGGCGCGGATAGCGATCGAGCAGATGCGACAGGCCGAGAATGTCCGCCGCCCACTTCACCCGCTCCGCGATCTCGGCCTTGCCTGTGCCGCGATGTTCCAGCGAAAAGCCCATATTGGTCGCGACGGTCATATGCGGATAAAGTGCATAGTTCTGGAAGACCATGGCGATGTCGCGATCCTTCGGGTCGAGGTCGTTGACCACACGCCCGCCGATTTTGATATCTCCGCCGGTGATCGTTTCCAGCCCGGCGATCATGCGCAGAAGCGTGGACTTGCCGCAGCCGGATGGACCGACCAGCACCACGAATTCGCCGTCGCTTATGCCGAGATCGACACCGTGGATGATGTCGACGGCGCCATAACTCTTGCGGACACGGGAAAGGGTAACTTCAGCCATGAATCAGGTTTCCGGTTCTTCAGCCCTTGAGGCCGGTATGCGCGAGCCCTTCGACGAATTGCTTCTGCGCGATGATGAAGACGATGAGAACGGGGAGCGCCGTCAGCGTCGCGGCGGCGAGCTGGATGTTCCACATCGGACCGCCATAGGCGTCGGTATATTGGGTCAGCGCCTGAGGCAGGGTGAATTTTTCCGCGCTCGACAGGAACACGATCGGTTCGAGGAACAGGTTCCACGAATGGAGGAAAGTGAAGATCGCCACTGAGGCGAGCGCCGGTTTCGCCAGCGGCAGAGCGATTTTCCGAAAGATCTTGAAGCGGCCGAGGCCGTCGACGCGTGCCGCCTCTTCCAGCTCCGCCGGCAGCGTCACGAAGAACTGCCGCATGACGAACGTGGCAAAGACGCTCGGCGCCCCGAAGATCGGCACAAGGACCAGCGGCCAGTGGGTATTCACCATGCCGGCTTTCAGGAACATCTGGAAAAGCGGCACGATCGTCACCTCAGACGGGATAAGCAACCCGAGCAGCACGATCATGAAGATCGTGTTAGCGAAAGGAAATTTAATGCGCGCAAAGGCATAACCAGCCATGGAGGAGACGATCATCGTGCCGACCGTCACCACCGCGGCAATATAGGCCGAGTTCCAGTATTGCTGCACGAAAGGCTGCAGCTCGAAAACCTTGCGGTAGGTCGTCCAGTCATACCTTGCCGGAACGAGTTGCGGTGGAAAGGCGAAGATGTCGCTGATCGGTTTCACCGAAGACGTCACCATCCACCAGGTCGGAAAGACGAAGGGGATGAGCAGCACGCACATCAACCCGTAGAGAAAAACCTTCATGCGCGGGGAGAACTCAGCTTTCATAGAAGACGATCCTCTTGCGCATCTGCCACTGGGCGAAGGTCAGCACGGCGACGATCGCGAAGAGCAGGATCGACAGCGTCGAGCCATAGCCGAAGAAATGGAACTGGAAGGCCTGCTGGTAGAGGTAATAGACGAGCACCGTCGTCGAAAGCCCTGGGCCGCCTTGGGTCAGCACCGCGATCTGCGCGAAAACCTGCAGCGATCCGACGATGGTGATGATCGAGGTCAAGACCATCGTCGGGCTGATCAGCGGCAGGGTGATGCGGCGGAACTGCTTGAAGCGCGGCGCGCCGTCGATCCGCGCAGCCTCGTAGAGCTCGTTCGGCACGCCCTGCAGCGCCGCCAGGAACAGGATCATGTTGAGGCCGACATTCTTGAAGACCTGCACGACGATGACGGAGATCATCGCGGTCGTTTCCTCGCGAAGCCAGTTCGGCCCTTCGATGCCGAAGACCTGCAGTACGCCGTTGATGCCGCCATTCTTCTGAAGCAGGAACCCCCAGACAATTGTCCAGGCAACCAGCGAGACGACGACCGGCGAAAAGAACAGCGTGCGGAAGATGGCGATGCCTGCGAGCTTCTGGTTGAGGAGAACCGCAAGCAGGAGCGCCAGGGAGAGGTTGAAAACGACGAGCCCGGCGGAAAAGATCGCGGTCGCCCCCAGGACTTCCAGGAGGTTCGTATCCTCGATCAGCATCCAGTAGTTCTGTGCGCCCGTATAGGTGAAGGTATTGGCAAGCACGTTCCACTCGTGCAGCGAATACCAGAAGACGAGCCCAAGCGGGATCAGCACGAAGACGACGATGCCGATCAGCTGCGGGGCGATGAAGAGGAAACCAGCGAGACTGTCGCGCCGCGCAACCGTCCAGAACGGCGATGAGGAGCGGTCTTCCGCAATTGCGCGATCTTGCGCGACAGCCATCTTACACTCCCTTAGCGCTTCAAGAGTGGGCCGATCTGGCCGCAGATCTTCTGGAGCGCGCCCGGGATATCCGCATCCGGACGCCAGACGGCATCGAGGCCGGAACGAACGGCCTGCTGGATCTGCGCAAAGCCGGTGTGTCCGGGGATGACCTTGCCCGTTACAATTCCGGAGATGACGACCTTGTCGATCTGCTCCTGGCTCAGAAGCGGATTGGTCTTCTTCAGCACTTCAGCATTGAGCAGCGACTTGCGGGCCGACGGGAAGAACTGGCTGAGCTTGGCCGAGTTTTCCGGGCTCGTCATGTAAGCGACGAATTCGGCGGCCGTCTTGGCGTTTTTCCCGGTCTGCATGACGCCGATACCGGCCTGGCCGATCAGCGCATAGTCACCGGCAGGTCCCTTCGGCAGCGGCACCAGATCCCAGGAGAAGGGCTTGTCCTTCGGCAGCAGCGAGGCGCGGCTGATCTGCGTGATCGTCATCGCCGCATTGCCGGCGAAGAAATCGACGTTTTCGCCGGGACCCGGGATCGCCTTCTTCTTGAAGATCGCCTCATGGATGAAGGTCAGCGCGTCGACCATCGGCTTTTCCGTCATCGTGCAGGTCTTGCCGTCGGCGCTCCAGGGGGAAGCGCCCCAGCCGTTCCAGATGGAGGCGAGATTCTGCCAGATCTGGTAGTTGAAGTCGCGGACGATCAGGCCGCCCTTGCCATTCTGGCCCACGGCTGAAGCTGTGGCGATCGCGTTGTCCCAGGTCCATTGGCCGGCGGCGATGAGCTCGGCAGGCGTCTTCGCACCAGCAGCCTTGATGACGTCGTTGTTGACGAACATCGCGAACGGCGAGGTGGAGAAGGGATAGGCGTAGAACTTGCCGTCCTTCGCCCAGCGTTCGGTCGCAGTGGCGCTCACTTCGTCGAGATTGTAGCCCTGCGTCGCCTTGAGTGTATCGGTGAGCGGATAGAGCGCGCCCGAATTGACGAAGTCATAGGCCGAAGTCTCGAAGATCCAGGCCATGTCCGGCGCATTGCCGCCGGCGATCTGGGTGGTCAGCGCGGTGGTGTAGGTGTCGAACGGCAGCGACTCAAAGGTCACCGTGACGTTCGGATGGTCCTTCTTAAACCCGGCAGCGATCTCGTTGAAGAGCTTCAGATGCGCCTCGTTGGCGCTCCAGATGGTCATTCGCAGGTTGACCGCATCCTGTGCGTTGGCGATGCCGCCCCAAGGGAGCGCGATGGCGAGCGGCACGGCAACGGCAAGCGCCACCACCTGCGATTTCAGTGTCCTGTGATAATTCATTCCCGTTCCTCCTCCTAAGATCGGTTTGCTTGGTCAGTAGGCCGCGATGTCCGGCCAGCGGATTTCAATGCCCTCACGGGTGAGCTCTCGCTGGAAGTCGCGGAGATGCTCGTCGTTTTCCTGGACCTGGTGAGGTTTCAGTCCTTTCTCCAGGCAATAGGCCGCGAGCATGCCGGCCACTTCGCCGATATTCCATTCGACTGGATGAAGGCGGTAGCAGCCGTTGGTGATGTGGGTGGTGCCGATGTTCTTACTGGCCGGAATGAGGTTCTTCATCCGCTCAGGCAGCAGCGCGCCGAGCGGGATCTCGAACGGACAGGACGCCACATCGATATAGTTGTCGCCGCCGGTCGAGGGATGAAGGTCGATGCGATACATGCCGATTCCGACGCTGTCGCGATAGCTCACGGCACCTTTTCCTCCGCGTACAGCATAAGAAAGATCCTGTTCGACGACGCGCGTTACCGGCTTGATGCGGCGGCTTTCGCGGACATAAGGGGCCATGGCGAGGCCATGTTCGGTGCCCGTGATGTCGCCGCGGAGCCGTAGGCCGCGATAGCCCTGCCCGCCGTCGACGCGCGGCGCTTGCGTCTGCAGCCAGTAGAAGACCGAGTAAGAAAGATCGGCGGCCGACTTCAGGTGCTTCGCCTTCTCCTCTTCGGAAACGTCGACGATCGTGCCGTCCATGTAGTCGATCATCGGCCAGTTCACGAAGCAGATGTCGGATTCGTAGAAGCCGGGCACGAAATTGCGGCGTGCCGCGATGCGGCGGAAAAGCCAGAGGTTTTCGTCGCCACCGCCCTTGCGCTGGTCGGCATCGACCAGCAGCGGATTGTCGTCAACATTCGGCGTGAACGAGCGGGTCGTGAATTCCAGCGTGCGCGGATGCGGCGCAGTGAAACCAAGCAGCGGGCCGCCCCAGAAATGCGGCTGATACTTGCACCAGTAGTCGTAGTGCTCCGGCTTGTCGATCGTCTGGTCGCCATCCACGCAATCGACGGCGAAGCAGACCGACACCGCCTGGACGTTGTCCGGCTGGGCTTTTGCCGGTGCATTAGGCTCGCCCGTATCGGACTGGGCCTCGAAACCCTTCACATACTCGGTGCCGGTCATCGGCAGCAGATCGCCAAGTTCGGTCGCATCAAGGATGTAATTGGCAGCGATGACGATCTCCCTGCCCGTATCGCGATGGCGGACGGTGATGGAGCGAACCCTATCGCCATCGACATCAGCCGTGACCGGTCTATAGGGCTGCAGCACCTTGAGACGACCGGCGCCACGATAGGGCATCAGCATCGCTTCCATCACCGCGAGGCTGACCCGCGGCTCGGCGCAGATGCGACTCACCCAGCCGCCGCCCGGATTGAGATCGCCCCAGCCCCGAGCCGCTTCGGTCAGCGGGTAGTTGTCGCGGTAATACTGGCGAATGCCATTGCGCAGCTTTCGATAGGAGCGCGTGATGCCGAACTGCTCGACCCAAGTATGCTCGTCGGAGGGCACGGCCTGGCTGGTCGACTGACCGCCGATCCAGTCGAATTCCTCGGTCATAATGACGCTCTTGCCCGCCCGGCATGCACCAAGTGCCGCCGCTACACCGCCGAGGCCGCCGCCCACCACCAGAATATCCGCTCGCATCTCTTTCGCAGGCATGTATGTCACGTTCTCACATCCGTTTCTTTGCAGAGCCGAAAGGGGCGGGACCAAGCGTCTCGCCTTCGACCGGTTCACAGGTCAGAAGAATTTGTTCGATCGGGGCCGCACCCTCGATTCGGCGCACCAGCATGGCGGTCGCCTGCCGCCCCATTTCTTCGCGAGGAATGTCGAAGGCGGTGAACTGCACATGGCTGCGCTCGGCGCGCACATGGCTGCCGAGTACGATCGCCGAGAAATCTTCGGGGACGGAAAGGCCGCGCTTGCGAGCCGCCGCCTCGACGCGCACCGCATCCGCCAGTTCGATGAAGAAGACGGCAGTCGCGCCGCTCGCGACGATGACATCGAGGGTCTCGCCGGCCGGCCGACCGACCTCGTCGACATGCAAAACCAGCTCGGCGCCCGCGGTGGTCGCGTCTGCAAAGCCGCGCCAGCGGTCCGCGACCGATTCGGCCGATCCACTGGGGCCGACGTAAGCCAGCTTCTCGTGTCCCAACGCCCTCGCCTTCTCGACCAGTGTCCGCGTGCCGTTCGTGTAATCGCCGCCGACGTAAGGAACGGGTCCGCCAGCGTCCTCACGTCGGCCGATCGCCACGAAGGGATAATTGCCAGAAACCAGCCGCTTGAGTTCGGCGCGATCGAATTCGCGGCCAAGCACAAGGCAGCCGTCGGCGATCCTGAGCCGGTTGCCGTCGGCAAAGATCTTCCGTTCCCGGCCGACACCGGCGCCGGTCAAAAGCAGGAGATCGTAGTTCTGCGCCTGCGCTTCTTCCTCGATGCCGAGCAGGAAGGGCGCGAAGAAGTCCGCCTGCTCGCTCGGGAAGGCTGGTTCGTAGGTGAAGACGCCGAGAATGCGATTGAGGCCCTTGGCCATGCGCCGGGCGATCGGGTCGGCCACATAACCCGTCGTGCGGATGACATGCTGCACACGTTCGCGGGTGTCCTGCGGGATGCGCGCCAGAGCTGCGGGAGCGCCATTCAGCACAAGCGAGACGGTCGCCTGGCTGACGCCGGCTAGTTTCGCAATATCGTGCTGAGTCAAGCGCTTACTGCCTGTCACGCCAATCCCTCCCGTCCCCTCTTGACTGCTAATGCGTATTAGCTGCTAATACGTATAAACAAGATTGGATGACCTGCTGTCAAGCGGGAAAACGAGGGAGCGTCGATGCAATTCGGGGACCACTTGAAATCACTGGGAATCTCCAACATCCGCGTGTTCGGCGACAGCATCACGGCCGGCTTGAACGCCAGCCAGCCGCATCTTGCCTGGCCTCCTCTGTTCGCAGCCGAGGTCGACGGCTTGCCGATCCAAAACCACGCGGTTCCAGGTACCGTGTTGCAGGGCTCACGCCTTGCGGATGGCAAGCCGCGGCCGGACAATGGGCTCGGCCGCTTCAAACGGGCTCTTTTGGCTGGGCCGCATCGCGATGCGATCCTGATCCTCTACGGCTACAACGACGCCCGCTATACGGCGGCGCCGGAGACCATGAATGTGCGGAATTTCACGCGCGACTATGCGCGGATGCTGGAAAAGCTGATCGAAGCCGGCCACGGCGAGCGGCTCGCAATCGGCAGCCCGCCTTACATCCCCGATGCCGGGTTTTTGGTCGGCAGCGCCGGCTTCATGGGCCAGACGCGAACCGGTTTCGAAGGTTATGTCGAGGTCGTGCGCATGCTGGCGCGACGCTTCTCACTCTTCTATGCACCTGTTTACGAGAGCATGAAAGCTCATGGCGACGGCGTCTTGGCCTCAGCTGATCAAATCCATCCGAGCGATGCCGGACATCGCGCGATCTCTGGTGCGTTCATGAATGCGCGTCGTTGAAAGGGCTTCAAGCAGAGGTAGCCCCACCGTCGGCCTCTCCGTCTCCGTCGTGTCAAGCAGATTGCATAGCGTCGACCGCAACATGGCCCCTCGTCGCCACAAGAACAGCCGAGGGCTCGATTGAAGAACACGCTCGCGGCTAACCAGTCCGTGCGTGGGCGGCGGCCCGATCAGTGTCGGCCGACATCCTCGGCACTTCATCTTGCGGAAGTCTCGCGCGCGGCCTCCCGGATCGTCTGCATCAGAATAGATAGCGGCAATGAGGGGATGGCATCCGTGCGCATCGTCAGACCCACAGGCCCTTTCGTTTCGCTCGTGTCGATCGGCAGGACCGCAAGCATGCCGTCTTCGATGTCGGCTGCCACAACGCCAGTCGAGATGATCCAGATTGCGTCGCTTGACCGCAGGAAGGCGCGGCCGAAAGAATCGGAAACCGTCTCGATCTGGTTCGGCAGGTTCGGTACGCCATTGGCGATTAGGAAACTTTCCACGAAAGGCCGGATGATCGAGGCCCGCGTGGGCATCAGCACTGTGTAATCCGCAAGCGCGCCAAAGGGCGACTGTTTGGTTTTCAGCAGCGGGTGGCCAGCCCGGACGGCAAACACCACCTGCTCGGAATAGAGATGCTCAAAGGAAAAGCCTGCCATCTTTTCCGCTCCTGCAAGGCGTCCGACGACAAGATCGAGGTCGCCGACCCGAAGCTGCTCCAAAAGCACCGCATTTTCCCCAGTCACGATCTTGATGCGGCTCCAGGTATTTTCTTTGAGGAATAGCTCTATCGCCTGCGGCATGACGCGCGTCGAAACCGTCGGAAGCGCGCCGATGCGGATCGGCGGAGCATCGCCCACCCGCTCCTGGGTGACGGAATCGAGCCCGTGGCGGAGCGCCGTCAGCGCCGCGCCCGCATGCTTCAGGAACACCTCACCGTACCGTGTGATCTTGATGCCGCGCCCGTCGCGCTCGAAAACCGCAACGCCAAGCACCTCTTCCAGTTCGCGGATCGTCTTTGTCACCGCAGGCTGGCTGACACGCAGGAGTTCAGCCGTCTTCATGACGCTTTTCTGTCGCGCAACCTCGACAAAGGTCTGTAGATGGCGAAACTTGATACGGCTGTCGATCATTGGTCACATAACCCACAAGTTATCGGAAAGCCACGAAATATCATTTTACCTAACCGAATTAAACATTCAATTTCGTGTCAGGAGGAAGTTCCGTGCAATTTGCCCGCGTCAACGATGTCACGATCCACTATCAAATCATTGGTGGCCCTGCCGACAAGCCGGTCATTGTCTTTGCCAATTCGCTCGGCACGGATTTCAGGATCTGGCGCGATGTGATCGTGCGGCTGGCAGGTGATTTTGCAATCGTGCTTTACGACAAGCGCGGGCATGGTCTTTCGGATGTCGGCCAGTTGCCGTATTCGATCGACGATCATGCCTCAGACCTGATCGGCCTCCTGGAGACGCTTGAGGTCGAGCGGGCCTTCATCTGCGGCCTTTCGGTCGGCGGGCTCATCGCGCAGTCGCTTTACCAGCAGCGCCCGGATCTCGTGCGCGGCCTCATCCTTTGCGATACGGCACATAAGATCGGCACCGCCGAAACATGGAACGCCCGCATCGAGGCGGTCGAAAACAACGGGATCGGCAGCATCGTCAATGCGGTGATGGAGCGTTGGTTCACGCCCGCCTTCCGCCGCCCGGAAAATCCGGCCTATGCCGGCTACTGCAACATGCTTGCCCGCCAGAACGTCGAAGGCTATGCGGCAACCTGCGGCGCCATCCGCGATGCCGATTTCACAAAGGCCGCAGGCAAGATTGCGGTTCCCACCATCTGCATTGTCGGCGATCAGGACGGTTCGACGCCACCGGACCTGGTGAGGTCCACCGCGCAGTTGATCCCGAACGCCCGGTTTGAAACGATCCGCGATGCCGGTCACATCCCCTGCGTCGAACAACCGGAGGCGCTTACCGCCGTCATCCGCGCCTTCATCGATTTCGCCTTGCATGGAGAACTAAGCCCATGAATGAAGCCTCAATCCCGTCCGAACGATACCGGCAGGGCATGGCGACCCGCCGCGCGATCCTCGGCCACGACCACGTCGATCGCGCCGAAGCAGGCTCGACGGCTTTCGACAAACCGTTTCAGGACCTGATTACGGAGGCTGCCTGGGGGCATGTCTGGTCGCGCCCAACCTTCACGAAACGCGAGCGCTCGATCGTAACGATCGCGCTTCTGGCAGCCCTGGGCCAGGATGACGAGACTGCGATGCATGTTCGCGCTACGGCCAATACCGGCGCCAGCCGCGAGGATGTTTGCGAAGCGCTTTTGCACGTGGCGATCTATGCGGGTGTTCCGGCTGCCAATCACGCGATCAAAATCGCCAAACAGGTTTTCGAGCAGATGGACGCCGAAAAGACAGCCTGAGAGGAAGAGATGTCCGATATTTCGAACCGCAAGCCGGAAACCGGCGCCTTCTTCGCCCGCGACCGCGCCTGGCATCCACCGGCCTATGCGCCCGGCTACAAGACCTCGGTGCTGCGTTCCCCACAACGCGCGTTACTGTCGCTCGACGGCACGATTTCAGAGATTACCGGGCCGGTCTTTGGCCATTCGATCATCGGTGAACTCGACAATGACCTGATCCACAACTTCGCCCGCCCCGGCGAGAGCGCCATCGGCGAGCGCATTATCGTTCACGGACGGGTGCTTGACGAGCGTGACCGGCCAGTCTCGGGCGCGCTGGTCGAATTCTGGCAGGCCAACGCCGGCGGGCGTTATCGCCACAAGAAAGAAACCTATCTCGCGGCCATCGATCCGAATTTCGGCGGCTGCGGGCGCTGCATCACCGACGAATATGGGCAATACTCCTTCCGCACCATTCGCCCCGGCGCCTATCCGTGGCCGAACGGCGTCAACGACTGGCGCCCGGCGCACATCCACTTCTCGATCTTCGGCCACGGCTTTGCTCAGCGGCTGATCACGCAGATGTATTTCGAAGGCGACCCGATGATCTGGAAATGTCCGATCGTCGGCACGATCCCGGACAAGGCTGCAATCGAGCAGCTGATTGCAGCGCTCGACTGGGGCAACACCATCCCCATGGACGCGCGCGCCTACAAGTTCGATATCGTTCTGCGCGGCCGCCGCTCGACCCTGTTCGAAAACCGGCTGGAGGGCAACTGATCATGCAGGAACTCGGCTATCTCAAGGAAACCCCGTCGCAAACGGCAGGTCCCTATGTCCATATCGGCCTGACGCCGAATTTCTGTGATATCGGCGGCGTTTACGCACAAGACCTCGGCAGCGCGATGGTCAACGAAAAGACCCTCGGCGAGCGCATCACCGTGACGGGCCACATCTATGATGGAACAGGCGCGCCCGTGCGTGACGCGGTCGTCGAAATCTGGCAGGCCGACAGCGCCGGGCTTTACAACAGCCCATCGGAAATGCGCGGCGCGGCCGACCAGAATTTTGCCGGTTGGGGCCGCTGCCCGACCAGCGCCGAAGATGGCGTCTATAGATTCGAAACCGTCAAGCCTGGCTGCGTGCCCTTCAAGGACGGCCGCACGATGGCGCCGCACATCTCTTTCTGGATCGTTGCGCGCGGTATCAATATCGGGCTCCACACCCGCATGTACTTTCCGGAGGAAGCAGACGCCAACAACGCCGATCCGCTGCTTGCCCGTGTCGAACTCGGCGAGCGCATTGCAACAATGATCGCGACCCGGGACGGCGCAACCTATACGTTTGATATCCGCCTTCAGGGGGAGAAGGAAACGGTATTTCTCGACATTTGATCAGCAGGTAAGATAAGGCGCTTTTCCCTTCAATGCAGGGCGCTTCCTGCTGGAAGCCGATGCCGCCGGCACCCCGTTTACAATCATAGAGAGCTGCGCGCGTGTCGAAACGACGATAGGCGGGTTGTTAAAAATGCTGCACCGCAGTAAGACTTTTGACGGGCTGAACCTTGATGGTGGAAACATGCAGAAAACATTCGGGCACGTCCTGACGGCACACAAGGGTCTTGGTCCAGGTTTTGACTTCCTCAGAATTGCCCTGGCTTTTTCAATCGTATTGGCACATTCATTTTTGCTGACCGGAAATGACGCTTTTTTCCGTTCGAGCCCGTTGTGGTTTGCCGAATACGCACTGGTTCCGATGTTCTTCGCTCTCAGCGGGTTTCTGATCGCCGGCAGCGCTCAGCGCCTCAGCCTGAAGAACTTTCTCTTGAACCGCGGACTGCGCATCGTTCCTGCTCTTGCGGTCGATATCGTCGTCTGCGCGCTCATCATCGGCCCGCTGGTGACGACCGTCGCTTTGCATGACTATTTTCTCGGCGCCGACTTCTACAAGTATTTTCTCAACATCATCGGCTGGATTCATTACAGCCTGCCGAGTGTATTTGAGCAAAACCCGACGCATCGGGTCAACGGAGCTCTGTGGACCGTGCCATGGGAAATCTTCTGCTACATCATCATGTCTGCGCTCATGATCACCTCGATCATCAAGTCATGGCAGAAGCTGGCACTTTTGACCGGTGGCTTTATCCTGAGCGGGCTTATCGTCCAGTCCTTCGGACATCTGCTGCCCTATCGCGTAAACCTGGTTTTGAGCACGCTGTTCGTCAGCCGCGGCGCACAGCTGGTATTTGCGTTTCTGCTCGGCATCTTGGCCTATCAATTGCGGGATTTCATTCCGCATAAAAAATCACTGTTCTTGGCCAGCATGGCGGTTTGCGTCCTGGCGATGCTGACCTTGAGCAGCCCCTCCATCGAGAGCGTGCCAAACAGACTGCTCGTAATCCCAGCGCTCGTCTATATCACGGTATTTGTCGGTCTGACGCCGGTGCCCCTGCCCTCCGTCTTTCACAAGGGCGACTATTCTTATGGCGTCTATCTTTATCACGACCCCTTTCTTCAGATTTTGATCAGTCTGGCGCCGGGCCTTTTCCTGATCCCGAATACCGGCGCGCTCGCGCTCTATGCTATCGGCATCTGCGCCGCGATGGGCATCGCTGTCTTTTCCTGGCATATGATCGAGAAGCCGATCCTGGGCATGCGAAAGAAATTCTCGTTCGTTGCAAAGGCGCGAGGTGTCGACGAGAATGCGGATATAAAGATCCTGCCCGTCGAGAAACCGGTAAAGGCATAGTTGGCAAAGGGGCGGACATCCCGCGCCATCTCTGCCGGCATCTTTACAGCCGGTGCGGTTCTGCAACGGCAAGCTGGCGGCAGAAGTAGGCAAAATCAATGAGAGGTCACGTGACCGCATCCGCCTTCGACCACCCATTCCTCAGCGGCCTTTTCGGAGACGATGAGATTTCGGCCCATCTTTCGGCGGATGCCGACATCCGCGCTATGCTCTCCTTCGAGGCTGCACTTGCCAAGGCCGAAGGCGCCCATGGCCTGATCCCACAAAGGGCAGCAAGCCGCATTGCCGAAGCTTGTCGAGGTTTCACTGCCGACATCGCGGGCCTCAAGGTTGCGACCGCCACAGACGGCGTCGTCGTTCCCGATCTCGTCACGCAACTGCGCAGGTCAGTGGGCGGCGAGGCGGCCCAGTATGTCCATTTCGGGGCGACCAGCCAGGACGCGATCGATACCAGCCTGATGATTAGGCTAAAGGCGATCGTCTTTCTTTTTTCCGGCCGGCTCGATGCCATTGTTCGCGCTCTCGACGCGCTCGATCGCCAGTTCGGCCAGAACAGTCTGATGGGCCATACCCGCATGCAGGCGGCAATCCCGATTGCCGTTTCCGATCGTCTGCGGACATGGCGAGCCCCGCTTGAAGGTTATCACGGCCGGCTAGGGGTACAGAAGTTTCCCATCCAGTTCGGTGGCGCGGCCGGGACGCTGGACAGGCTGGGCGGCAAGGCTGCCGACATCCGCGCGTCACTCGCCCAGGAACTTGGACTGACTGACGAGCCTCAATGGCAAAACCAGCGCGCACCAATCGCCGACCTTGCCAACCTCTTTTCGCTGATCACCGGCAGCCTGGGGAAGATGGGCCAGGACATCGCCCTTCTGGCGCAGGCGGGTGGAGAGATCGAACTTGCTGGCGGCGGAAGATCGTCAGCCATGGTGCACAAGCAGAACCCGGTCGGTGCCGAAACGCTTGTCACATTTTCCCGCTTCAACGCCGCCCAACTTTCGGCCATCCACCAAGCGCTTGTTCACGAACAGGAACGTTCGGGTGCCGCCTGGACACTTGAATGGCTCGTGCTGCCGCAGATGGTCATGGCGACCGCCGGCGCCCTGCGGCTTGCGCGCGAGCTGACCGGCAATATCCTCCGCCTCGGGGGCTCGTAGACGAGCTTCCTTCCTCACCCTTCATGTCAGCCTCAGGCAGATGCTTAACATAATGCATCAGTTATGAATTACCGTATTTATTTCATTTTACATTACCGTTTCGCATGACACACTGACGTGAAATTTAGCTGCGCGCTAACCCGGCGGTGGAGTCCGCCGGGTATAAAGGGAGAGGAAAGATGAGACAGCTGGTTCTGGCCGCTGCGGCGGCAATCGTCATGGGTACCGCCGCCTATGCCGACACCATCAAGGTCGGGGTCGTTGGGCCGTTTTCGGGTCCGTTCGCGCTGCAAGGCAAGAACTTCAAGGCCGGGATCGACGCCTATATGGCAACGAATGGCGCCAAGATCGGCGACAATACCGTCGAAGTCATCTATCGCGACCTGCCGGCCGCCGATCCGGCCAAGTCCAAGGCGCTTGCCCAGGAACTCGTCGTCAAGGAGAAAGTCCAGTATCTGGCCGGGTTCTATTTCACGCCTGACGCAATGGCCGTCACGCCCATCCTGAAACAGGCCAATACGCCGCTCGTGATCATGAACGCCGCAACCTCTGCCATCGTCACCAAGAGCCCTCTGGTCGTTCGTACATCCTTCACCCTTTGGCAAACTTCCATGCCAATCGCCAAGGTCGCGTTCGACAAAGGCATTAAGAAGGTCATCTCGGTTGTCAGCGACTACGGTCCGGGGGTCGACGCTGAAAACGCCTTCAAGGCGGGCTTCGAAAAGCAAGGCGGGGAAATCGTCGAAGCGATCCGTATGCCACTTGCCACCAACGATTTCAGCCCGATCATGCAGCGCATTAAGGATTCGGGTGCTGAGGGCGTCTTTGCATTCCTGCCGTCCGGTCCGCCGACGCTTGGCTTCGTGAAATCCTATAGCGAGAATGGCCTGAAAGCCGCCGGCATCCAACTCTTTGCGACCGGTGACCTGACGCAGGAATCCGACCTTCCGGCGCTCGGCGACGCCGCTCTCGGCATTTTGACGACATACCACTACGCGGTTTCGCATGACTCGCCCGAAAACAAGGCCTTCGTTGCAGCCGCCGGCAAGGCACTCGGCAATCCGGCCGAACTCACCTTCCCGGCCGTCGGGGCCTATGACGGCATGCACGTCATCTACAAGATGATCGAGGCAACTGGCGGCAAGCAGGATGCTGAAAAAGCTGTCGAAGCCGTAAAGGGCCTTTCCTGGATGAGCCCGCGCGGCCCCGTTTCCATCGATCCCGAAAGCCGCCACATCACAGAAAATATCTATCTGCGCGAAGTCGCCAAGGATGCGGACGGCAAATACATCAACAAGGAAATCCAGACATTTGAAAAGCAGGGGGATCCAGGTCTGGCGGCGACAAAGTAAGGAGCAAGGCTTTCTTAAAAGGCGATCGCCCGGACCACCCATCAGCCCATCCCGTTGTCGACGAAAGGGCATATGGCGCAAACCGCAAGTCTCTTCTCCCGGCAGGGGAGAAGGTTCCGGCAGGTGGATGGGGCGAGACGGCGCCCTCAACGACGCAGAGCGGGCTTCAGCACCTGCTGAGAAAAGGAACACACGAGCCTCATGCAGACTGTCTTCAGCATTGCCGTCGACGCGCTTGCCTATGGCATGGTGCTGTTCGTGATCTCGATCGGCCTTTCGGTCACCATGGGCCTGATGCGGGTCGTCAACCTTGCCCACGGTGCCTTCGCCATGATCGGCGGGTACATTGCCTCCTATGCAACGCGCGATCTTGGCCATGGCTACGGCATCGCAGTTCTTGTCGCCGTCACTGGAACCATCGTCATCGCCATTCCGGTCGAACGCTTCCTCTACCGGCGCATCTACGGCGCGCCGGAACTGACCCAGGTTCTGATGACGATCGGCATCACCTTCTGCATCATCGGCATAGCCAACTACGTCATGGGGCCGACGCTGAAGACAATCCCATTGCCAGACGGCCTGCAGGGCTCCGCCGATCTAGGCTTTCGCACCATTCCGGTGCACCGGCTTTTTGCCATCTTCTGCGGCCTCGCGGTAGCGGGCGCCCTTTGGTACACGATCGAAAAGACAAGTTTCGGTGTAAAACTGCGCGCATCCGTTGATAATGCCGCCATGGCCGCCGCGCTTGGGGTGCGCACGGAGATCATCTATGCACTGAGCTTCGCAGTCGCCGTCGGCCTGGCCGCCTTTGGCGGCGTGGTCGGCGCGGAGCTCTTGCCGGTCGAGCCCTATTATGCGCTGCGCTACATGGTGACTTTCCTCGTCGTTGTCTCGGTCGGCGGCGCAGGCTCGATTCCCGGCGCACTGATCGCCTGCCTGGTTCTTGGCGGCATCGACACCACGGGCCGCTACCTGATGCCGGAATACGGGGAATTCTTCTTCTATCTCGCCGTCATTGCAATCATCTGCGTTTTTCCGCGCGGCTTTGCCGGAAGGGTGAAGTAGGATGACGCTCGCCATGAACACGCAAACCACGACAGCAGTACCCATCCGGCGCAATCGCTTTTTCGTCCGCGATACAGCCGGCATTGCCGCAATCGTCGCGCTCGCCAGCATCGGCTATTTACTCTTTCCGGATAACCTTGCGCTGCTGACGCGCGTCATCGCAATCGCATTGCTCGTTCTCTCGCTTGATCTCGTCACCGGATATTGCGGCGTGGCGACGCTCGGCCATGCAGCACTCTTCGGCTCCGGCGCCTATGCGGCGGGCATCGTCTCGGCCCATTACGGCATCACCGATCCTCTTTTGATGACGCTTGCCGGTATCACCGGTGGCGCTGCTGCAGGCCTCGTCTGCGGCATCGTCATCCTGCGTGCCCACGGACTGCCGCAGCTTGTCCTTTCGATCGCGCTCATCAACCTCTTCCACGAATTCGCCAACAAGGCATCATCCTGGACCGGCGGCAGCGATGGCCTATCCGGCATCTCGGCCGATCCAATCTTCGGCACCTTCGAGTTCGATCTCTACGGCCATACCGCCTATGTTTTCGGGGTGATCCTGCTGCTTGTCGTTTTCATTCTGCTCCGCCTTGTGGTGCGTTCGCCCTTTGGCATGCTCTGCCGCGGGATCAAGGAAGATGCCTTGCGCATCCGGGCCATGGGCGCCTCGCCGAAAGCGGCGCTGATGAAGATGTATGTGATTTCAGGCGCCGTCGCCGGTGTCGGTGGAGCCCTCAATGCCATCTCCACACAGGTGGTCGGCCTCGACAGCCTCTCCTTCACGCTTTCGGCCGAAAGCCTCGTGATGCTCGTTCTCGGCGGCACCGGCTCGCTCTTCGGTGCGCTCTCCGGCACCGTCATCTTCATGCTCTTTGAAGATTATGTCTCGGCTGCAAACCCGTTCCACTGGCTGACGATGGTCGGCGCGTTACTGGTCGCTGTCGTCCTCTTCGCACCGAAGGGCCTTTATGGGACCGCAACTGCCTTTTTCGTCCGCCGGAAGGAGACTGCGCAATGAGCCCCGTCTTCGAAGTCGTCAAGCTCAGGAAATCCTTCGGTGGCCTCGTGGTGACCAACGATGTATCGATCTCGGTGGCAGCAGGTGACCGCGTCGCGCTCATCGGCCCGAACGGCGCTGGCAAGACCACTTTCGTCAATCTCGTCACTGGCAACCTTTCGCCGGACGCCGGCGATGTCCGCCTCGGTGGCGAGACCGTGACGAGAATTGGTGCAGCGGGCCGCGTCAGGCGCGGCCTCGTCCGTTCCTTCCAGGTCACACGGCTCTTCCAGGAAATGACGCCGGCCGAACACGTCGCGCTCGCGATCCTGCAGCGTGACGGACTCACTGGCCGGATGTTCGGCAACTTTCTCGCGATGCCGGATCTCATGGCAGAAGTCACCGATCTGCTCGGCACACTCGGCCTTGGCGATCTCATGTGCCGCAGGGTCAGTGAAATTGCTTATGGACAGCAGCGTCTCCTCGAGATTGCCGTCGCCATGGCACTGAAACCGAAGGTGCTGTTGCTTGATGAACCTGCTGCCGGCGTGCCGCAAAGCGATACCGCCCGGATCGAGCAGGCGCTCGCCGATCTGCCGGCCGATCTCGCGGTGTTGATGATCGAGCACGATATGGACCTCGTGTTCCGCTTCGCCAGGCGTGTCATCGTGCTTGCGGCGGGCACCATCATTTTCGACGGCTCGCCGGTCGAGGTCACCAAGGATGCCCGCGTGCGCGAGGCTTATCTCGGGAGCTATGCCAATGCCAGCCACGCCGCTTGAGGTCGACAATCTCTCCGCTGGCTATGGACCGACGCGGGTTCTCGAAAACGTTTCATTCGCCGTGCCCGCAGGCGCCCGCCTTGCCATCCTTGGCCGCAACGGAATGGGCAAGACAACCTTGCTTGCGACGCTTGCCGGACAGACCAGGCGTTATGACGGCCGCATCCGCCTCGGCTCCGCAGACCTCACCGCCATGGCCAGCTCAGCTCGCGCCCGTCAAGGGCTCGGTTATGTGCCGCAGGCGCGCTGCATCTTCCCGACGCTGACGGTTGAGGAAAACCTCTTCGTCGGTCTCAAAGGACGGCCGAAGACGGCGCTCGAAGAGGCGTACGCGATGTTTCCACGTCTGAAGGAGCGCCGCCGCAATCTCGGCGGCCAACTCTCCGGCGGCGAGCAGCAGATGTTGTCGACTGCCCGCACGATTCTCGGCCGCCCCTCCGTTCTGCTGCTTGACGAACCCCTGGAAGGTCTCGCACCCATCATCTGCGAAGAGTTGATGGCCGCGTTTTCCGAACTCGCCAAGACCGGCGACATGACGATCCTGCTTGTTGAACAACGCATCCAGAGTGCGCTCGACTTCGCCGATCAGGTCATCATCCTCGAACGGGGGCGCCTTGCCTGGACCGGCACGCCCGAAGCGCTGTCGACGGATCACGCCGCCGTGGAACGTCTGCTCGGGGTCGGCGGGCTGCACTAGGTCACGTGGCGTGGCGCCTCGTCATTCGTGATGTCGAAAGCCGCGTCATAGGTGACCGTGCCGGACGGCATTTCACCGCTGAAGCACAATGCCTGAAAATATTCGGCCGGAACACCTGCAAGCCTGAGGCGAGCATCCGCCTTGAAGCCGAACCGGCCGTAATATTTGGGATAGCCAAGCAGGACGCATCCCTGGGCGCCGAGTTTGCGGATGGCTGCAAGTCCATCCTTCACCAGACCAGTACCGATCCCCTCGCCTTGCCTTTCGGGTGTTACCGCGATTGGTCCGAGGCCGTACCAGCCCAAATCCCTCCCATTGATCATCACCGGTGAGAACGCGATATGGCCGACGATACGGCCTTCATCTTCGGCAACGAGCGTGGCGGAAAGCGCTCTGTTCCCGCGCAGGGCATCGATAATTGCCGCTTCCGTCTGGCTGCTGTAGGCCTTGCCGGCAAACGCCGTGCTGACCAGCGCGCGGATCGCCGGGATATCGGCTTTTGTCTCGTTGCGGATGCGCATGATGAACCTCCATTGCAGTGCCGCACATAACAGACCGGAGCGCCTTGCGTCAAAACGATGCTTGCATCGACCCAAGGACTCCTCTTCAATCGGGCACCGCAATAAAGGAGCCCCGCTTGTCTTTCCCCTTATTCGACCTCACCGGCCGCCGAGCGCTTGTTACCGGCTCCAGCCAGGGCATCGGTCATGCGCTGGCCCTTGGCCTTGCAGAACACGGCGCTTCCCTGGTCATCAATGGCCGCAGTGCCGAGAAGGCGGCAGTTGCAGCAGAGACGATCAGGGCAAGGGGATTGCATGCGCTGAGTGCCGCCTTCGACGTGACCGATGCTGCCGCCGCGCGCGATGGCGTCGCCTATATCGAAAGCGAGATCGGCCCGGTCGACATCCTCGTCAACAATGCCGGAATGCAGTTTCGAACGCCGCTGGAATCTTTCCCGATCGAAAAGTGGGATGAACTGCTTAAGACCAATGTCTCAAGCATTTTCTATGTCAGCCAGCCCGTGGCGCAGGCGATGATTGGGCGCGGCAGGGGCAAGATCATCAACATCGCCTCTGTCCAGGCTGAACTCGCCCGGCCGGGCATTGCTCCTTATACGGCGACCAAGGGTGCGGTCAGAAATCTCACCCGCGGCATGGCGACCGACTGGGCAAAGTACGGCCTGCAGGTGAATGCGATCGCCCCCGGCTATTTCAAAACGCCGCTCAACCAGGCGCTGGTGGACGATCCGAAATTCTCGGCCTGGCTGGAGACGCGCACACCTGCAGGCCGATGGGGCAATGTCGAGGAACTGGTCGGCGCGGCGGTCTTTCTCGCTTCGGACGCTTCCTCTTTCGTCAACGGCCATATGCTGATGGTCGATGGCGGCATCGCCGCCAGCCTCTAGTATTGCCGGCTGCGCGAACGCAACCGGCAAGATTCCGTGGATCTGCCAATAGGACGGCCTTGCAATAGTTTGATCTCAATCTTGTGACATTCAATCCGACGAAGATGGGCTAGAAAAAGCGGAGAATTGTATTTTCGCCCCGGAAGAGCCACCTAATAGAACAGGAGATGTCCGCCGGCTTTCAGACTCCGGCATTTCCGTTTACGCAAAGCAAACCATATCCGGCTGCTTTCGGACCAACTCCTGCTGCCTTAGGAAAATCTACTCCTTCTGCTGCTAGCGATTGGGAGAATAGGCAAGATAGAGGCACCCCCGAGGAATTCCGCACTTCGCATCAGGGTTAAACTATGATTACGATAGCGCTGTGCGGGAGCCCGATTTTGAAGAACCATGAGTAACGATCAGTTTCAGGTAAAATTTTGGGGCGTTCGCGGCAGCATCCCGGTATCGGGCCCCGAATTCGATCACTACGGCGGCAACACCACCTGCATCGAACTGCGCTGCGGCGGCCACCGGTTGATCTTCGACGCAGGCTCCGGGCTGCGCGAGGCCGGGCTTGCGATGCTCAACGAAGGCGTCACGCAGGTCGATCTGTTCTTCAGCCACTGTCACTACGACCACATCATTGGATTGCCCTTCTTCAAGGCGATTTACTATCCCTCGATCAATGTCAACATCTGGTCCGGCCATCTCGACGGCAAGATGAGCACCAAGGATATGGTCGATCAGTTCATCAGCCCGCCCTGGTTTCCGGTAAAGACCGATATCTGCCAGGCGACGATGAACTTCCGCGATTTCCATGCCGGCGACATGCTTTCTCCGCGCGAGGGTGTGCGCATTAAGACCTACAAACTGAACCATCCAGGCGGGGCGATCGGCTATCGCATCGAGTGGGGCGGCCGGATCGTCGCGCTTGTATTCGACGTCGAGCATATCCCCGGCACTTATGACCCGGTGTCTCTGGAATTGATGAAGGATGCGGATCTGGCGATCTACGACTGCACCTACAACGAAGACGAGATGCAGCGCTTCAAGGGCTTTGGCCATTCGACCTGGCAGCACGGCATCGAATTGGCCAAAATGGCAGGAACGAAACGCTTCGCGCTCTTCCATCACGCGCCTTCGCGCACGGACGAGCAGCTTGGCCAGATGGAAAAGAATGCCCAGGCAGCATTCCCCGGCGCCTTCGCCGCGCGTGACAATCAGGTCGTCGACATCTGATCTTTCAGCAGCTCAGCTGCCGGTTTCCATGAAATCGCCTGATGACTGTTGGCCTCCGAGAGAAATGCCTCGGTAAATCTCCACGCCGTCTCGTCATGCGCGAGGTGATGGGTCAGCAAACCGACCGGCTCGTTTCGGCCTTCGAAGCGGTCCTGCAGTTCTCCCACAAGTTCGCTTACAATTTCGTCATGCGGTCGGCCGACGCGCGGCCCCTTTCCGTCCGCTCGCCGTCCCATGATATCGATATGGGTGTTGAGGAGCGGGATCGCCGCCCCCGCAGTCGCCCGGCCGAACGTCGACATGCATTCGAAACCAAGTGCCGGGAGCTTGGGAACAAGGCTGCCGTCGATGCGGTTCCATGGCGGCACCAGCATGGGAATGAACCTGGCCGGATGCAGCCGGTGCAGCGTCAGGAAGCCATCATAAAGTTCGCCAAGCACGGCCTCCGCCGGCCGGTGTCCGCCAAGTTCCTGCTTTTTTTCTTGCGGCGGCGCATAATTCTCGTGCGACCAGCCATGCACGGCTACGCTGACCCCGCTCGCACCCGAAAGCCGTTGAGAAAGTGCTGGACCGGTCGTTGCCGGGATGACGGCAACGGTCACCGGGATCTTATGCGCGCTTGAAAGGCCGAGCAATCTGTCGAGCGCCGCCGTCGGCTCGATCGCATCGTCATCGCGCCACCAGAAGCGGGCCACCCTTCCAGCCTCCCGCCAGCGCGCGAGTTCCTCACGGAGGGGTTTCCAGGTCGAACTGCCGCTCATGGTTCAACTCCTGCGTATCGTTTCAGTATTCTGTCGAGGTCCAGGGCAGCGATCTCCAGCGATCGCTCCTCCAGCACGAAGTGCCGCGCCGCCGCGCCCATTTCCTGGCGTCGCGCCGGATCGTCCAGCAGGCGGCCGGTGGCGGCGGCAAAGGCGTCGATATCGCCATCTGCCGTCAATATGCCTGTCACCCCATCTTCAATGACCGCTGGCACGCCCGCTGTTCGCTGCGCCACCACAGGCAGGCCGGCCGCCTGCCCCTCGAGATAGGCAAGGCCATAGGCTTCACCGCAACCGGGCCAGACATAGATTCCCGATCGAGCGAGCAGACTTGCGACGTCTGACGCACTTCGTTCGCCCAGCCAATCGATGCGGGCGGGCGCGAAATCCGAAAACAGCGCCTCGACTTGCGCCCGCATCGGGCCATCGCCGATGATGCCGAGCGTCCAGGCCTTGTCTTCGATCACGCGCAGTGCCGCAGCCAGCACCTTATAGCTCGCCATCTTGTCGCCGGCGCGCATCATGGCGACCGTCACGAGCCGTTTCGAATCCGGCCGCAGATCGATGTTTTTGATCGATGCCGTGTCGATGAACGGCTTGATTGAAGCAAGACGGGCCTCGGGAACAGCCTGCCCGATCCCTGCCCCGTCGCGTTCCGTGAGCACGATGTTGACCGCCGCCTGCCGGATTGCCGCCGCAACCGTCGCCTGCGCCGATGCCCAGCCGGTGGCGTCGCGTTTGCGGGAATAGGACGCCTCGGCAGTGACGTAGGGAATGCCGAATTCGGCCGCAAGCACGGGTCCGAAAGGATCCGGCGATTTGTAGTACGGGTGATAGCAGAACCACAGATGCGGTTTTGGTCCACGGCGCCACGCGCTTTTTAGCCGGAAAAGCTCCGCCTGCCGCTCGCCTTCAAGCATAGTTGCCGCCTCGGGAGTTGGCGCAAAATTGCGGAACTCGGAGGCGATCTCGACCGAATGACCGGAACGATGCAGCGCCTCGACAAGCAGCCGTGCCATCAGGCGGTCGCCGGATGGTGTCGGATGGTTTGGGGATTTCAGCGGCGCGTAAAATGCAATCCGCATCAGGACGCTCCATTGAGAAAGCGCTTTATTGCGCCGCCCATCCAGCCTATCGCAAAAATTACCGCTATTGTCCGTTTCCTTAAAAGTTACTGATAAACATATGGAATGTGATCGTGGCTGGAGAAGATGGCATTTCGCTTTCACCTCAACATCTCTAGAGCATGATCCTCGAAGCTGTGAAACGGTTTTCCGCAGGTCACGCTCCAGCGTCTCGAACTGGTGGCGGATTCAGATTTAGGAAAAGACGATCTAAAGTTAACCGACTTTCGGCATATGCAGGTGAACGTCAAGAACGGAAATGAATGGCAACCATCGCGGACACAGGCATTTTTTCGGAGCGCAACATCCGGCGCGCCCGGCTCGGCTCAGGCCTTGTCATGTTCACTTTCGTGGTCCTCCACCTGTCGAACCATGCACTCGGCCTCATTTCCGTCGCTGCTGCCGATGACGGCCGCCGGCTGTTTGTCGCCCTCTGGCGAAATCCGCTCGGCACGCTGATCTTCTACAGCGCGATCTTCATTCACATCGCGCTGGTGCTTCGCTCGCTATACATGCGTCGCAGCCTGGTCATGCCAAACGGTGAAATGGCCCAGATCGTGCTCGGCCTCGCCATCCCGCTGCTCTTGATCGATCATGTGATCGGAACCCGTATCGTCCATGAACTTTACAGATATGCCGACAACTACGAAACGGTCGTTCGCCAGCTGTGGATCCTCTCCTTCGGCAACGGCATCCGGCAGGCAGTCGCGCTTATCGTCGTCTGGATCCACGGCTGCATCGGCCTGCATTTCTGGCTGCGCTACCGGCCTTGGTACGACGGTCTTGCACCGCTGCTTCTGGCGCTTGCCATCCTGCTGCCCGTGCTTTCGCTGCTCGGCTTTATCGAGATGGGCCGCACGATCGCCGAGCCGGACTATGAGGGTCTTGTCGACACCGGGCGCTATCAGGAAAACCTGAATACCCGCTATTATTCCGACCCGCACGCCCAGCGGCAGATCGCGATGATACGCGCCGGGCTCTATGGCAGCTTCTCGCTGGCGCTTCTGTCCGTCGTCGCCGCGCGCACCCGCCGCAAGTGGAAGGAGCGCACTGACCAGATTGCCGTGCACTATCCGGGGGGTGAGACGATCAAGGTGCCACGCGGTTTTACGGTGCTGGAGGCGAGCCGTCTCGGCGGGCTGCCCCATTACTCGGTCTGCGGCGGCAAGGGACAGTGCTCCACCTGCCGGGTTCAGATCCTCGGCGATTACCAACGCCTGCCGCAACCTGATCAACTGGAGCAGAAGACGCTCGAGCGCATCAATGCGGCGCCGGACGTGCGTCTCGCCTGTCAGCTGCGCCCGGACCATGACATCACCGTCGCGCCACTTCTGATCCCGGCGACCGAAACGGCCCTTCCTGCCAACACGCAGGAAACAAGTCCTGGCCGGGAGCGTGAAATTGCCGTGCTTTTCTGCGATATTCGCAATTTCACGAGTCTGACGGAAACCCGATTGCCTTTCGACATCGTTTTCCTGCTCAACCGCTACTTCGCCCTCGTCGGCAAGGCAGTGGAACAAGCCGGCGGACGGATAGACAAGTTCATCGGCGACGGCGCCATGGCCCTTTTTGGCATCGGCACTTCGCCCGGCGAGGCCTGCCGCCAGGCGCTGAAAGCAGCCGAAACGATCACGTCGGAAATTGAAAAACTCGGCGCCGAACTCGCCGATGAACTGACGATACCGCTTCAGATCGCGATCGGCATTCATTTTGGACCGGCCGTCGTCGGGACGATGGGGTACGGCAGGGTGCGAAATCTCACCGCCGTCGGCGACACGGTAAACGTTGCCAGCCGCCTTGAAAACGCCGCCAAGGAGTTCGGTGCAGCGCTCGTCATTTCCGAGCCTGTGGCCGATCTGTCGGGCGCCGATATGCGCGGCATCGAAAGCCGCGACATCAGCGTGCGCGGCCGGGCGCTGCCTTTGAAAGTCTATGTGATCCACAAGGAACGGGCGGGTGGGCCGCTCAATGGGAAAGCCTGATGGCCGTTGACGCGTTGGGATCAAAAAAATACTGGCGAAAGCGCCTGCGCAGAGCGCGGAACGCCGTGGCAAGCCGCTTCTTCGACACGCGCTTCGGCCGGCGGTTGCTCATCGAGAACATCGGCCCGCGGGTCGTTTCCATGACCGTTGATGCCGGCGATCATCTGATGACCTTTTCGCCATCCGACTATATCGGCCGCAAAGTCTTCCGGAAGGGGCATTTCGAGCGCGGGAACGTCGATCGGCTCCTGGCGGTGCTGCGCGAGCGCGGCCTTTTGCGAAAGGACGGCGTGCTGCTCGAGCTTGGCGGCAATATCGGCACGCAGACGGTCTATTTCGCGCTGAGCAACGCTTATTCGCGCATCGTCAGCGTCGAACCTGATCCTCGCAATTTCCGGCTGCTGCAAACCAACATTGGCCAGAACCGGCTGGAGGAGACGGTCACGCTCGTCAACTGCGCCGCAGGCGAGACTGCAGGGGAGATCGACTTCTTTCTCAACGCAACGAACCATGGAAAGAGCAGCGCCATTCGACGGAGTTCATCGGATATGAAGGTGAGCGTCCCGGTAAAGCCGGTGAGCGACATCCTCCGCGAGGCAGGTCTCAATCCGGACGACGTCAGCCTCGTCTGGATGGACATCGAAGGCTACGAGCCTGTCGCCTGCCGCTCCATGGCTCCGCTGATGTCGCGGCGCGTGCTGCTCTACATGGAATTCACACCCATTTTCTACGGCCTTGAACAGACCCGCGATTTCGTAACGATGCTTGCCGGCTGCTATGAGGATTGCGTCGTCTTCTTCGAGGAGGGCGAGCAGGAAATGAAGGTCCGCGACCTGCCAGGCGGCATTGATCAGTACGACGTCCTCTTGCTGCCCTGATCCCTCGCTTGCGGCCCCCCGGCGTGCACATGCATGGCAAGGGATAGATGGCAGTTGACGCCAGCAAGGACGGCCGAAGCCGACGCAAGCGTGGCGTTATGCGTCCGCTTGCCGCATCGCTGGCGGCAATGACGTCTTTGACCGTCGTCTCCTGCTTGCCATCGGTGCGGATGACCGGACCGAAGGCGCCTCATCAAATGCACAACCGAGCCGCGCAGGAAGTGGGCTCTTGGCCTACGGCACGGGAAACCTGCGCACCTAAGCAGGCTTATATCCTCCGGTAGAGAAAATACCGTCCTTCCTTGATGCCGTCAGGCAGCGGCAGCGGCTCAAGCTCCGGCCAATCGAGCGGCAGACCGCTGACGGCGACGCCGCCCCTTGTCAGAACGCCGGCCACCAGCTGCGGCAGCCAGGTCAGCGTTATTGCATCGATCTCGTCATGGCCCGTCCCGATATCGGCATGGGCAAGTGCTGCACCGATACCGATGAAGGCTTGGCCGCTTTCGCGGATATCGCCCGTCACCATGTCGTTGGCAGGCGGGGTCGAGGCCGAATAGGAATGCACCTCGCGATCGAATGCGATTATGCGGCGGGTCGGGAAGTGCTCGCGCAAATGATCATAGGTCCGGCCATTTCCAAGGCCGAATTCCAAAACCGGACCTTCTGTCTCCTTCACCAGATCACAGATGGAATTGAGGATGTCGCGCTGAGCCGTCAAACGGCGGATGAAGCTGTCGAGGCGGCTCATCTATGTCCTTGTCCGTCATTCATTTTTGCAATCCGGTGCTATCACATGAAACCGCGCAAAGTCGACCACCGTAAATCAAAATGCCGTTGCCGCGGCGACACGCGTCTGTGATAAGGTCGGATCATGAATGCCGTTCCGGATCAACAATTCTTCGCGACAGTGCCGGTCTTCACCGATTTCGAGGACGTGACCGATGCTGGAAACTACCGGCCACTGCCGGACGGCTGGATTTTGGCGCTTGCTGATATCGTCGGGTCGACGCAGGCGATCGAAGCCGGACGCTACAAGGACGTCAACATGGCGGGCGCCTCTGTTATCTCCGCCGTCTTGAATGCCGTCAGCAAGGGCGATTATCCCTTCGTCTTCGGTGGCGACGGGGCGCTCATCGCTCTGCCGGGATCACTCGAAATGATTGCGCGCGATGCTCTCGCAGCCGTACAGATCTGGGCCGAAGAAGAGCTCGGCTTCATCTTGCGCGCCGCCGTCGTGCCGCTCGCCGATATCCGCCGCGAAGGTCTCGATGTCATGATCGCACGTTATTCCGCGAGCCCCTACGTCAGCTACGCGATGTTTTCAGGAGGCGGCAACAGCTGGGCCGAACGGCAGATGAAAGACGGCAAGTACGCCGTTGCGCGCGCCGCCCCAGGCACCCGGCCGGACCTCGCCGGCCTCTCCTGCCGCTGGAACCCGATTGAATCGCGACATGGAGAAATCGTCTCCATCATTGCCGTTGCCGGCGCAATGGGTGCAGGCGCGCAGTTTCAACAACTGGTTACGGCAATCGTCGCGATTGCCGCCGAGCAGGGCCGAGGCGGCCATCCGATACCGCCGGAAGGTCCCAAGCTTTCCTTTTCGATGAAAGGCATCGATCGCGAGGTCAAGGTGACTGCACCGAAGGGAAAACGCTTCCTGACAAAGCTCTTCATCGTGCTTCAGCTCGCCCTCCTTTCCGCGCTCTATAAAATCGGGATGCCGCTCGGCAAATTCGACGCCCAGCGCTACAAGGAGGACGTTGCCGGAAACTCGGATTTCCGCAAATTCGACGACGGGCTGAAGATGACGATCGATGTAGATGCCGCACGTCTGAAGCGGATCGAAAAGCTGCTCGATCAAGCGCAAGCCGGCGGCATTGCCCGCTACGGCCTGCATCGGCAGAAATCAGCGCTGATGACGTGTTTCGTGCCGACGCCGCTCTCACGCGACCACATGCATTTCATAGATGGCGCAAACGGCGGCTATGCCGTTGCCGCCGCCAAGATCACCGGCAAGGCTGTTTCGGCGGCAAGCGTCACGCCTTGATGACGTGACCTGCCGAAAGGCCGAGCCGCCTGAAGACGTTTCGCGTGTCGACAATCAGCGGCGCGCTTTTGACAAGCGCGGCGTAATCGACCTCATCGTGATCGGTTGCGACCAGCACAGCGTCGTAATCTGCCAAGATCTCCGGCGCCAGCGCCACGGATTTGCGTCCTTTCAAGGCCTGATGTTCGCGGGTCGGCGGAATTTCAGCCACAAACGGATCGTGATAATCCGCCTTGCCGCCGCGCTCCTCAATGATCTCGATCAAGCGTAGCGACGGGCTCTCGCGGATATCTGCGACATTCTTCTTGTAGGCAAGACCGAGGACCAGAACCTTGCTGCGGCTCAGTGCCTTCCCGCAACGGATATCCAGTGCTTCTGCAAGCTTGCCGACGACATAGCGCGGCATCGCCGAATTGATCTCGCCTGCAAGTTCGATGAAGCGCGTCGGCAGTTCGTACTCGCGGGATTTCCATGTCAGATAGAACGGATCGATCGGAATGCAGTGGCCGCCGAGTCCGGGCCCAGGATAGAACGGCATATAGCCGAACGGCTTGGTCTTGGCCGCGTCGATCACTTCCCAGACATCGATGCCCATCGCCGCATAAACGGTCTTCAGCTCGTTGACGAGTGCAATATTGACCGAGCGAAAGATGTTCTCCGTAAGCTTCACCGCTTCGGCCGTCGCGTTGGAAGAAACCGGAACCACGGTTTTCACCGCCGCACCATAAAAGGCTTTCATCAGGTCTAGCGCTTCCGCGCCGTCGCCAGCGACCACCTTCGGAATGGTCGCGGTGTGATAGTGCTGGTTGCCGGGATCCTCGCGCTCTGGAGAAAAGCCGACGAAGAAATCCACGCCCGATTTCAGGCCCGTCTTTTCCAGGATGACCTTCACGACGTCGTCCGTGGTGCCGGGATAGGTCGTCGATTCCAAAACGACGAGCTGACCGGCACGAAGATGCGCTGCGATCGAGCGTGACGTCGCTTCGACATAGGAAAGATCCGGATCGCGATGCTTCGTAAGTGGTGTCGGCACGCAGATGACGATGACGTCGCAGGCTGCAAGGCCAGCAAAGTCCGTCGTCGCCGAAAAGCGGCCCGCCTCCCTCTCGGCGGTCAATGCCTCGTCTGCCACCGCGTCGATATAGGATTTGCAGGCATCGAGCGCTACGATCTTCTTCGGATCGATGTCGAAGCCAGTCACTTCAAAACCGCTTCGCGCAATTGCAATCGCCAGCGGCAGGCCGACATAGCCGAGCCCGATGACGCCCGCACGGGCCGAGCGGTCTTTAATCTTTGCGGAAAGGTCGGCGAAGGAGGATGGGCTGGCCAAGACAGATCTCTTCAATAAGAGGAAGTTAGGCCGTGAGATAATGCAAGATCGCCGAGATTGAAACCCGCCGTCTTCCAACGGCGATGTGAAGCCGGCGTGATCGCCTTGCCCCCATCGGCCCGCATCTGCCAGGGCAGGTCTTTCCGGTGTGACCGAAAAGACTCGCAAGCTGCTCGAGATGATTGTCCAAGCGGAGAAAAATGCGCCGATGCCATTGTTTCGCATTCCCGGCGCGCCTATTTAAATCGAATAAGTGAATGACGGAAAGGGCTGCCCGTCCTCCCGGTTTTTGTGGGTTTGACAGGTACGTCTGCCGGTTCCTCGGCAGATCGTTGACACGATAATAGCGCTCGTCCATCTTGAGTTTCCGCCCTGCGCACGACAGTGCCGCGGGCCGGTTTTCTATCGTCTTCAGGAACGGACGTGCTTTATGAGGATAATACCAAGAATGAGCACGATCGAATCCAGCGTGTCCTCCATCCTTCTGGACCGCGTCGCCGAATGGCTGACAAATTCCTCGCTTGCCGGTGATGATCTCGAAAACATCGTTCGCGGGTTCTGCGAGCGGATTGCTGCCGCCGGTCTTCCGATCGCGCGCGTGCACCTGACCTTTTCGATGCTTCATCCGCTCTATGACGCTTTGGGCTTCACCTGGCGGCGTGCGAGCGGCGTCACGATCGAAGGCTACCGCCATTCGGTGGGCGCAAAGCCCGACCGCTTTCTCCAAAGCCCGTATTACTATCTTCTCGACAACAATCTACAGCATATCCGCCGCCGCATCTCGCTTGATGGCGCTGCGGAATTCCCGATTTTCGAGGACCTGCGCGCCGAGAAGATCACCGACTATCTCGCCTTCGTGCAGCCCTTCGGCGACGGTTCCGTCCAGGGCATGATGGGCTCGTGGTCGACGGACAATCATATTGGCTTTTCCGACGACATGATCGATGCTCTGCTGCGCATGCAGAACCATCTGGCCGTCGCCGCCAAGATGGCCGTGCTCGGCAAGCTCGCAAACAATATGCTGACGACCTATCTCGGCGGCGACGCAGGCAAGCGCGTGCTGAACGGCCAGATCCGCCGCGGCGACGGAGAAACGATCCGGGCCGCCCTTGTCATGGGCGACATGCGCCAGTCGACGATGTATGCCGAAAAGGAAGGCCGGCAGGCCTATATCGACACGCTGAACGAGTTCTTCGACGCGATAGCAGCACCTTTCAACCGCAACGGCGGCGAGATCTTAAGCTTCCTCGGTGACGGCTTTCTCGCCGTCTACCCCTGCGGCCGTCACAAGGATCCGTCGAAGATCGCCTCGCAGGCGGCCCTTTCTGCCGTCCATCAGGCGCAGGCCCGCGTTGCCGAACTCAACAACGAACGCGCCGAAAAAGGTCTTGGCGCGATCAATTATGGCATCGGACTGCATATCGGCAACGTGATGCTCGGTAATGTCGGCCTCAAGGACCGCCTGACGTTTTCGGCCTTCGGTTCGGCCGTCAACGAAGTCCAGCGTCTGCAGGCGCTGACGAAGAAGTACAATCGCGAGGTCGTCGCCAGCCAGGCGTTTGCCGGTTACTGCGGCGGTGAATGGACGACGCTTGGTGAAGAGAAGCTGCGCGGCATCCGCCAGAAGGTGACGATCCTTCAGCCGCGCGCGCCCGCACCGACACGCGCCATCGACGGTAATTTCCGCGAAGTCGCGCCAAATGGCCTTTCCGAGGCCGAACAGGTCATCCTCCTCCACCGCGATGCCAAGAAGCAGGCCAAGCGGGCGACGGCCGAGGGATTCGTTCAGTAAGCTGCGGCTGAAATGCTTGTTTTTGCTTTTGTAAATCAGACGAAACGTGTCGGTTCCCCATGCCCCGTCATCAACTGGACACCCCGATTGCGGTACGATAGTGTGCCTTAACGGGAACACAAAAGAGACTGGGAATATCGTTGGTATGGCGTCCGCGTCCGACTTATTGCGCATCGAGAATCTCGACGTCTCATTCTCAGTGTTCGGAGACAAGCTGCGCGTTGTAAAGAATGCTGAACTGCGCATTCTTCCGGGCAAGGTGACCGCACTTGTCGGGGAATCCGGCTCCGGCAAATCGGTCATCAGCCAGTCGATCATGGGCATCCTGCCGAACGCCGCAAAGGCGACCGGCCGCATTCTCTTCACCGATCCGCTCAACGGCGAGACCACCGATATCCTGCAGTTCGGCCGCGACAGCGAGGAAATGCGGGATTTGCGCGGCAAGCGCATGGCGACGATCTTCCAGGAGCCGATGACGTCGCTCTCGCCGCTCCACACCATCGGCAACCAGATCAGCGAGGTGCTGCTGATCCACACCGATGCCGACAAGATCGAGGCACGCGAAAGAACCGAGGAGATGCTTGGCCTCGTCGGATTTGCCAATCCGCAGCGCACCTACGACATGTATCCGTTCGAGCTTTCAGGTGGCATGCGCCAGCGCGCGATGATCGCAATGGCGCTGATCTGCAAACCCGCTCTGCTGATCGCCGACGAGCCGACCACGGCGCTCGACGTGACGATCCAGGCGCAAATTCTCGAGCTGCTGCGCGACCTCCAGCATAAGCTCGGCATGGCGATGCTGCTTATCACACACGATCTCGGCGTCGTCGCCAACATGGCAGACGAGGTCGTCGTGATCTATCACGGCGAAATCATGGAAGCTGGACCCGTCAATGCGATATTTCGTGATCCGCAGCATCCATATCTGAAGGGCCTGATGGCTGCCGTGCCGCATTTTGACATGAAGCCGGGCGAGCGGCTAAAAGCGCTGCGTGATGTTCCGGTCAATCTGGAATCGTTCCTCGGCAAAAAGCGAATGGTGGGTGCGGACGGGCCGAAGCTTTTGCTTTCGGTCAACAATCTCTCCAAGACGTTTGCGACGCGCAAGCGCAGTCTTTTCGGCAGAGGTCAAGCGGCAGTCGTGCGGGCCGTCGACGACGTCAGTTTCGATATTAGGCGCGGCGAATGTCTGGGGCTCGTGGGCGAGTCGGGCTGCGGCAAGACCACCGTCAGCAAGATCCTGATGCGCGCAATCACGCCCGATGGCGGCTCGGTGATCTTCAATGACGGCAAGGACGTGATCGACGTCCTTTCCGTCAAGGGCGACGATTTGCAGGCGCTGCGAACCAAGATCCAGATGGTGTTTCAGGATCCGGTCTCGTCGCTGTCGCCGCGCATGACGGTGCGCAACATCCTGAGCGAGCCGCTGGAAATCCACGATCGCGGGGACAGCGCCGAACGCAAGCAGAAGGTCGAAGCGCTGATGGGCGCGATCGGCCTCGACCGGCGTTACCTGAGCCGCTATCCGCACAGCTTCTCGGGTGGCCAGCGCCAGCGCATCGGCATTGCTCGAGCCCTGGCTCTTGGTCCCAAACTCATCATCCTGGACGAGCCGGTCTCCGCCCTCGACGTTTCCGTGCAGGCGCAAATTCTCAATCTGCTCAAGGATCTGCAAAAAGAGCTCGGCCTGACCTACCTCTTCATTTCGCACAATCTCGCCGTCGTCGACTATATGGCCGATCGCATCGCCGTGATGTGCAAGGGCCGCATCGTCGAAATCGCCCCGCGCGAGATCATCTTGCGAGATCCGGTGCATCCCTACACGAAATCACTGCTTGCCGCAGTCCCCTTCCCCGATCTCGACCGGCCACTCGATTTCGAAGCGTTGCGCAAAAATGGCGCCGCCGACAAACAGAACTGGGGCATCACCTTTACCGCCGAACATGACGATGCGTCCGAACTTGCCTATGCCGATCTCGGCAACGGTCATCTGGTGCGCGCCCGCAAGGGTGCAGATGCAAAGGAACTGCGTGCATGGTAACCCGCCGAACCTTTCTCGGCGGCCTTCTTGGCGCAGCCGTCGGACCGGCTGCTGCACGTGATATGGGCGACCGCGATATTGAGCCGGAATTCCTGCGTGACCTTTTGACTGCAGATCGCATTCCGCCAATGCCCGAGCGATTGCCGAAGCATCCGCGCATCATCAACATGAAAGAGGCCGGCCTGACGCCCGGCGTCTACGGCGGTTCTGTGCGCACCATCATCGGCGCCGCCCGCGACATCCGCTACATGACCGTTTACGGCTATTCCCGCCTTGTCGGGTATGACAAGCACCTGCGGTTCCAGGCCGACATTCTCGGCGGCTATACATCGGAAAACGGTAGCATCTTCACCTTCCACCTACGCGAAGGCCACAAGTGGTCCGATGGGCATCCCTTCACGGCCGACGATTTCCGTTACTGGTGGGAAGACGTCATTTCCAACAACTCCCTGACGCCCGGCGGCGGGGCGCTGGAGCTGCGCCCGCACGGCGTGCTTCCGCATTTCGAGGTGCTCGACGAATTCACCGTCCGCTACAGTTGGGACAAGCCCAACCCGAATTTCCTGCCGGCGCTCGCCGGACCGTTGCCGCTCGTCATCTTCGGTCCCGCCCATTATCTCAAGCAGTTCCACAAAAAATACCAGGATGACTTCCGGCTTTCCGCACTCATGCGGGAAAACCGGGTGAAGAAGTGGGTTGATCTGCACATCAAGATGTCGCGCGCCTCGCGTCCGGAAAATCCGGAGCTGCCGACGCTCGATCCATGGCGCAACACGACAGCGCCGCCAGCCGACCAATTCGTTTTCGTGCGCAATCCGTTCTTCCATCGCGTCGATGAAAACGGCATGCAATTGCCCTATATCGACCGCTTCATCCTGAACGTCAGCTCGTCGTCGATCATCGCGGCCAAAGCGGGTGCGGGGGAATCCGACCTGCAGGCGACCGGCATCGACTTCAACGACTATACCTTCCTCAAAGAGGCCGAGAAGCGCTTCCCGGTCAAAGTCAATCTCTGGAAACAGGCGCGCGGATCGCGGATCGCGCTGCTCCCGAACCTCAATTGCGCCGACGAAACCTGGCGCAAGCTCTTCCGCGACGTTCGCTTCCGCCGGGCGCTGTCACTTTCGATCGACCGGCACGAAATCAACATGGTCGCCTTCTACGGCCTCGGCAAGCCGAGCGCCGACACCGTTTTGCAGGACAGCCCGCTTTATAAGCAAGAATACGCTGACGCCTTCATTCAGTTCGATCCGGATGAAGCCAACCGCCTGCTTGACGAACTGGGTCTCAAAGCGCGTGACGGCGAAGGTTTCCGCCTGCTGCCGGACGGACGGCGAGCGGAAATCACCGTCGAAACTTCCGGCGAAAGCACACTCGATACCGACGTGCTCGAACTCGTCCGCGATCATTGGAAGAATATCGGGCTTGCGCTCTACACGCGAACGTCGCAGCGTGACGTCTTTCAGAGCCGCGCCATGAGCGGCACGATCATGATGTCGACGTGGTTCGGCATTGAAAACGGCGTTCCGACCGCCGACATGGCGCCAAGCCAGCTGGCGCCGACCGTCGACGATCAGCTGCAATGGCCAATCTGGGGCATGTACTATTTGTCTGCCGGCCAGGAGGGCAGCGCCCCCGACCTGCCTGAGGCGGTCGAGCTCGTCGACCTCCTGAAACAGTGGGGTGCCACTGCCGACTTCCGCAGGCGCGAAGCGATCTGGCACAAGATGCTGTCGATCTATACGCAGCAGGTGTTTTCGATCGGGCTCATCAATGGCGCGCTGCAGCCGATCCTGCGTTCTGCCAAGATGCAGAACGTGCCGGAGCGGGCGCTCTACGGCTTCGATCCAACGTCTTATCTCGGCATTTACATGCCGGATGCTTTCTGGCTGAAGGAGGCGTGACGTGCTGAGATATATTCTCTGGCGGATTGCCGCAATGGTCCCCACGCTGCTCGTGATTTCGGCGCTCGTCTTTACCATCATCGAGTTGCCGCCGGGCGATTTCTTCGAAAGCCAGATCGCCGAGCTGCGCGCACAGGGCGAGAGCGCGAACCTGCAAGAAATCGAGGAGCTGCGGCAGCAATACGGTTTCGACAAACCGACGATCATCCGCTACTTCTATTGGGTCGGCGGCATGCTGCACGGCGATTTCGGCTATTCGTTCGAATACCAGTTGCCGGTTTCCGCAGTGGTCGGCGACCGTCTGTGGCTGACGATCCTCGTTTCCTTCACGACCATCCTGGTGACGTGGCTGATCGCCTTTCCGATCGGCATCTATTCCGCTACCCATCAATATAGCTGGAGCGACTACGGGCTGACGTTTCTCGGGCTGCTCGGCATTGCCATTCCGAACTTCATGCTGGCACTCATCCTGATGTATTTCGCCAATATCTGGTTCGGCATCTCGATCGGTCATCTGATGGACCAGAAATATCTCTCCGAGCCTATGAGCTGGGAGAAGGCGCGATCGATCCTGTCCCACCTGTGGATCCCTGTCATCATCGTCGGCACGGCGGGTACGGCCGGCATGATCCGCCGCCTTCGTGCCAATCTGCTGGATGAGATGCAGAAGCAATATGTAACGACTGCGCGCGCCAAAGGTCTTCATCCGACCCGTGCGCTCATCAAATATCCGCTGCGCATGGCGCTCAACTTCTTTGTCGCCGACATCGGTTCGATCCTGCCGTCCATCATCTCCGGCGCCGAGATCGTCGCCATCGTGCTGTCGCTCGAAACGACTGGCCCGATGCTGATAAAGGCCCTGCAGAGCCAGGACATGTACCTTGCCGGCTCCTTCCTGATGTTCCTTGCCTTCCTGAACGTCATCGGCGTGTTGGTTTCCGATATCGCCCTCGGCTTCCTCGATCCGCGCATCCGTCTGCAAGGCAGGAGCACCAAATAATGTCGCCCTTGCCACCGCCCGGCGCTCCCTTGCAGCACTATGTCTCGACCGCACCGTTCGATCCCATCGCCACGGAAACGATGGCGGCTGCCAGTTCGCGTATTCACCTTGCTTCCCAAAAGCAACTGATGTGGTGGAAGTTCAAGCAGCACCGTCTAGCGCTGGCTTCCGGCATCTTTTTGCTTGTCGTCTATCTGATGATACTGGTCGTTGAGTTTCTGGCGCCTTACGGCCTGCACACGCGCAATGTCGACTACATCCATTCCCCGCCCCAGCGCGTGCACCTCTTCGACAAGGGCGAATTCGTCGGTCCCTTCGTCTATGGCCGCACGATGCAACTTGACCTTGACACGCTGCGCCGGGTCTACACCGACAATCCGAACGACGTTCAGCCGATCCGCTTCTTCTGCCGTGGCGATTCCTATAAGTTTTGGGGCCTCGTTCAGTCCGATCTGCATCTTGTCTGCCCGGCACAAGGCGGCCAGATGTACCTGCTCGGCACCGATCGCCTCGGCCGCGACGTGCTCTCCCGTATCCTCTACGGCGCCCGGATTTCGTTGACAATCGGCCTGATCGGCATCGCAATCAGCTTCGTGCTCGGCATCGTCATCGGCGGCCTTGCCGGCTATTGGGGCGGCGTCTTCGACCTGATCGTCCAGCGGGTGATCGAGGTGCTGCAGTCGCTGCCGAGCCTGCCGCTCTGGATGGCTCTTGCAGCCATCATGCCGGTGACGTGGAGCCCGATCGTCATCTATTTCGGTATTACTGTAATCCTCGGCATCATCGATTGGACCGGGCTTGCGCGTGCCGTGCGTTCCAAGCTTCTGGCGCTGCGCGAAGAGGATTACGTGCAGGCTGCCCAGCTGATGGGGGCAAGCACGCCCCGCATCATCGCGCGGCATCTTGTTCCCGGCTTCATGTCGCATCTGATTGCCTCGGCGACGATTTCGATCCCGGGCATGATCCTCGGAGAAACGGCGCTTTCCTTTCTCGGGCTTGGCCTTCGGCCGCCGATCACCAGCTGGGGTATCTTGCTCACCGAGGCCAAGAGCGTCAGCGTCATTGCCTTTTATCCGTGGCTGCTTTTCCCGATTATTCCAGTGGTTCTTGTCATTTTGGCCTTCAACTTTCTGGGAGATGGGTTGCGCGATGCAGCAGATCCCTACAAATAGCAGCAGGCTTGGTGGAGATTTGCCGCTCTGCTGTGTCTCGCCCTCCGGAAGACTGGGGGCCTAACTATGTTGTTCGCCCCGAAGGAAATACCCATGGCCAGACGCGTGGAAGATGCTCGCATTCTGATGTACAGCCACGATACGTTCGGCCTCGGCCACCTGCGCCGCTGTCGGACAATTGCACATGCGCTGGTCGAGGATTATCGTGGTCTCAATGTGCTGATCATTTCCGGCGCAACGATTGCCGGTGCGTTCGACTACCGGGCGCGCGTCGACTTCGTGAAGATCCCCAGCGTGATCAAGCTTCACAACGGCGAATATACGTCCATGGCGAGCCATATCGATCTTCACGAAACGCTGAAGATGCGCGAATCGAGCATCCGCCATACGGCAGAGACCTTTCAGCCGGACATCTTCATCGTTGACAAGGAGCCGATGGGCCTCAAAGGCGAAATCGAGGACACGCTTGCTTATCTGAAGGCACGGGGCACGACATTGGTGCTCGGTCTGCGCGAGATCATGGATGCGCCGCATCTGCTCGATGCCGAGTGGAAGAGGAACGGTATCATGCAGAAGATCGACCAGTATTACGACAGCGTCTGGGTCTACGGGCCGCCTGATTTTTACGATCCGCTGATCGGCCTCGACGTTCCCCACAGCGTGCGCCGGAAGATGGACTTCGTCGGCTTCCTGCAACGCAGCGTTTCGGTCGGCAAGACATCGGTCAACGCGCGCAAGGACGATTACATCCTCGTCACCACCGGCGGCGGCGGAGATGGTTCCGACCTCGTACATGACGTGATGAACGCCTATGAGCATGATGCGACGCTTGAGCAGAAAGCGCTGGTCGTGCTCGGACCCTACATGCCGGCAGTCGAGCGCGCGAAACTCGTCAGGAAAGGCGAAAAGATCCCCTATATCGAAGTGATCGAGTTCGACAACCACATGGAAGAACTCATGGTCGGCGCCACGGGCGTCGTTGCCATGGGCGGCTACAACACCTATTGCGAGATTCTGTCCTTCGACAAGCCGGCCCTCGTCGTGCCGCGGGTCAAGCCCCGGGAAGAGCAGTTGCTGCGTGCCCAGCGCGCCAGCGAACTCGGCCTTGTGGACGTGCTTCTGCCCGATCAGTCGGCTGATCCGGCCATCATGGCAGAGGCACTGAAACGGCTGCCGCAACGCCTGCCACCATCAAAGAGCGGACGCGATATGCAACTTCAAGGGCTCGACCATATTTCGCAGACCGTCGGCCACTGGCTCGACAATCGCGGCAGCCATCTTGCCGTCGTCGGCGCAGAATAAGATCAAAGCCTTGCCGGAGCGCCGCAAGATTCTTGTCGTGCTGAAAGGCTATCCGCGCCTTTCCGAAACCTTCATTGCCCAAGAGCTGCTCGGCCTGGAAAAAGCGGGCTTCCATCTGACGCTGATTTCGATGAGGCGGCCGACCGACACGAAACGCCACCCGGTGCATGACGAGATCAAGGCGCGCGTCGTCTACCTGCCGGAATACCTGCACGAAGAGCCGCTGCGCGTCCTGAAGGGGCTTTTTGCCGGCTTTGGAAAGCCGGGTTTCAAGGCCTTGATGAAACGCTTTCTGACCGATCTGCCACGCGATATGTCGCGCAACCGCTTCCGCCGCCTCGGCCAGGCGCTGGTGCTTGCCCGCGAGTGGCCCGATAACGGCCAATGGCTGCACGCACACTTCATCCATACACCTGCTTCTGTCACCGATTATGCAAGCATCCTGACAGGCGTGCCCTGGACCGTCTCGGCCCATGCGAAAGACATTTGGACGTCACCCGACTGGGAGCTGAACACCAAGCTTGGCACCGCCCGCTGGGCGGTAACGTGCACGAGGAGCGGCTGGGAGCATATGCGAAGCCTGACCGGGCGGCCGGATGCAGTACACCTCAGCTATCACGGCCTCGATCTGGCCCGCTTCGGCCGTTTCGAAGGCCAGCACTCCAACCGGGATGGCACCGATCCGTCCGACCCGGTTCTTCTATTGAGCGTCGGCCGGGCGGTCGAAAAGAAGGGCTACGACGTGCTGCTGCGCGCCCTTGCCCTGCTTCCAAAAAGCCTCAACTGGCGTTTCGAACACATCGGCGGCGGTGACGACCTGGCCAGATTGAAGGCGCTCGCCGCGGAGCTCGGACTTGCCGGCAACATTGCCTGGAAAGGCGCGATGGCGCAGAAGGAGGTGCTCGCTCATTACCGCAGCGCCGACCTGTTTGCGCTTGCCTGCCGTATTGCAGCCAACGGCGACAGGGATGGATTGCCAAATGTGCTGGTCGAGGCGTCGAGCCAGCGGCTCATGTGCCTTTCGACCGATGTTTCAGGTGTGCCGGAACTGCTGACAAACGGCGAGAACGGTCTCGTCGTTCCACCGGAAGATCCGATGGCGCTCGCTGGCGCGCTTGAGGCAGCGATCCGCGATCCGGCGCTGCGAAGACGGCTGGGCGATGCGGCGGAAAAACGCGTGCGTGAGCATTTCGACTATCATTCCAGCATAAAGCAGCTGATACACCTCTTCGAAGAGGAATGGCAACAACCCTCATGAGCGCAAAACGCATCCTCTTTTACGTCCAGCACCTGCTCGGCATCGGCCACATCGCGCGCGCAAGCCGCATTGCCGACGCATTGGTCAAGGACGGTTTTGACGTGACGGTCGCAACAGGCGGCTTACCAGTTCCAGGCTTTCCCGGCGCAGGCATAAAGACCATAGCCTTGCCGCCGGTCGTTGCCAGCAATGCCGGCTTTTCGGGTCTGGCGGACGCCCACGGCAATGTCGCCGGCGACGCCTTTCTGTCAAGACGGCGCGACCTGCTGCTTGCCGCATTTCAGGAGGTGCGGCCGCATGCCGTCATCACCGAGGCCTTCCCCTTCGGCAGGCGTCAGATGCGCTTCGAACTGCTGCCGCTGCTCGATATGATCGGCAGGACGGATCCAAAGCCAAAACTCTTCAGTTCGGTGCGCGACATCCTTCAAGAAAACCGCAAGCCCGGCCGGGACGAGGAAACCGTCGACCTGGTGAAACGTCACTTCGACGCCGTGCTCGTTCACGGTGATTCGGATTTTGTGCGACTTGAAGATACCTTTCCGCTGACGGCCGAAATCGCAGACAAGGTACGATATACCGGTCTCGTTGCACCCCCACCGGCCGCCGCTCCGACCGACGTCTTCGACATCATTGCCTCCGCTGGCGGCGGGGCCGTCGGCCTGAAGCTCATCCGCGCGGCGCGCGATGCGGCAGCCATGCTGCCCGCAAGTCATCGCTGGCTGCTCGTCACCGGTCCCAATCTGCCGGAGACGGACTTTATCGGGCTGAGCCGGGCCGCACCTGCCAACATCACGCTTGCGCGCTTCCGCAAGGACTTTCCCTCGCTGCTGCGCGGCGCGAAAATCTCGATCTCGCAGGCAGGCTACAACACGGTCGGAGACCTGCTGCGAACAAATTGTCGTTCGATCCTTATCCCCTTTGTCGCCGGCGGCGAAACGGAGCAGACGGTGCGGGCCGAGCGTTTGCAGGCACTGGGTCTTGCCGCAGTTCTTCCAGAGCAAGGACTGACCGCAGAGCATGTGGCAGCGGCAGTCGAAAGAATGCTTGCAGCACCCGCCAGAAAGGACGTCACGCTCGATCTGACGGGAGCCGAGACAACTGCTTCGATCATCCGTTCGATGCTTGGTTGAATCGCTCGCCTATTATGAAAATCCTGTGATATAACTGAAGCTCCGGCGAGAATCGGCATTCGACAGCAATCCGCTTCGCCTTGATTTCCCTACAATACCCGGCGGTCCGGTTGCATGAATCTGTTTTCGGCATCTCCCCTTACGAATGGCCCCCTATCCCGGCCCGCCCTTTCCAATCAGGCTGACGGTTAGCATGGAAAAAAGCCTCGCCCGCTATATCTGGTCGAACACGCGGCGGCAGCAGCTTTGGATTTTGGCTGTCGTTGCCGTCTCGATGGTCCCCTATTTCTTGTCCTTCGATTTGCCGAAACAGATCGTCAACGGCCCGATTCAAGGTGATGGCTTCGAGAATGCGAATGCGACCCAGACCTTCATGCATCTTGCCTATGACATCCCGCTGATCGGGCATGTCGAGTTCTTCGAGGGGTTCCAGCTTAACCGCCTTCAGATGCTGATGGCGCTGAGCCTCGTCTTCCTGGCGCTCGTCGTACTGAACGGCCTCTTCAAATTCTACATCAATACCTACAAAGGCCGCCTCGGCGAGCGGATGTTAAGGCGTATTCGGTTCCAACTCATCGACCGGGTGCTGCGTTTCCCGCCCGTCCATTTCAAGCGGGTGAAATCGGCTGAAATTGCCACGATGATCAAGGACGAGGTGGAGCCAATGGGCGGCTTCACCGGTGATGCCTTCGTCTCGCCTGCCCTTCTCGGCGGCCAGGCGCTGACGGCGCTTGCCTTCATCATTGTCCAGAACTTCTGGCTCGGCATGATTGCGGCCGCAATCGTCGGCGTGCAGGCGGTCGTCATTCCGCGCATGAGAAAACGACTGCTCGAACTCGGCCGCCAGCGGCAGCTGACAGCCCGCGAGCTTTCCGGCCGCGTTGGCGAGATTGTCGAGGGTATCGGCACGATTCACGGCAATGACACCTCGAACCTGGAACGCGCCGACATTGCCACGCGTCTCGGCCTCATCTTCTCGATCCGCTACGACCTTTACCAGTGGAAGTTCCTGGTGAAGTTCCTGAACAACTTCCTGGCGCAGGTGACGCCGTTCCTATTCTACGCGATCGGCGGCTATCTCGCGTTGCAGGGGCGCCTTGACATCGGCCAGCTCGTTGCCGTCATCAGCGCCTACAAGGATCTTCCGGGGCCATTGAAAGAACTGATCGACTGGGATCAGATGCGCCAGGACGTTCAGGTCAAGTATCAGCAGGTCTATGAACAGTTCAATGTCGAGCCGCTCATTGACAGCCGCATCCAGGAAATCCCGGCAGAGGCAATCGGCCCGCTGACGGCAGCCCTCGTCGTCAGCAACCTCACCCTCAGCGACGATAGCGGCGCGCGCCTGGTCGACCACGTCTCGGTCGAGATCAGGCCGAACGAGACAGTGGCGATTGTCGGGCCGAACGGCAGCGGTGCGGAGGCTTTCGCCGAAGCGCTCGGCCGCATCGTCTGGCCGGACTCAGGCCGTATCAGCATCGACGGCCGCGACCTTCTGGAACTGCCGGAATCGATTACCGGCCGTCGGATTTCCTACGCTTCCGCCGATAGCTATTTTTTTCACGGCACGCTGCGCGACAACCTACTTTACGGTCTCAAGCATGCACCGCTGACCGATCCCAACTACGAGGACGAGGCAGCACAGGAATTCAAATGGCATGCCGCCGAGGCGCTGAAGGCCGGCAACCCGACGCTTGATCTCAACAGCGACTGGGTCGATTACAACGCCGCCGGGGCAACCGGACCGGACGATCTGCTGACGGCGATCCGACCGGTGCTCGACGCCGTGTTGATTTCGCAGGACATTCTCGACCTAGCCCTCCGCTCGACGGTTGATACAACAGTGCATGTGGCGCTTGCGGATCGCATCGTCGATCTGCGTCAGTCGCTGCGAGAGCGTATGAAGGACGAGAGCCTCGATGCCATCGTCGTGCCTTTTGATTTCGATAACTACAATTCCCAGGCAACGGTCGGCGAAAACCTGCTCTTCGGCACGATGAAACGACCGATGATGAACAACCGCAAGCTTGCGGCACACCCCTATTTCCAGCAGCTTTTCCGCGATACCGGCCTCAGCAACGACCTCTATGCGATGGGCCTGGAAATCGCCGAAAACGCCGTCGAACTCTTCCACGATCTACCGCCCGACCACCCTTTTTTCCAGCAGCTGACCTTCATGACGGCGGATGATATTCCGACCTATCAGGCCTTGCTGCAGAAATTGCAGAGCCGCCCGTTCGAGGATGCGAGCATCGATGAGCGCTCGATGATCATCCGGCTGAGCTTTGCCTATATCGAGCCGCGCCATCGCTTCGGCTTGCTGAGCGATGAACTGATGGCCAAGATCGTGAGCGCCCGCAAGCAGTTTCACGAGCATATACCGGATGATCTTGCCGTTCTCATCGAGCGGCACGATCCCGAGCGCTTCACCTCCTCCGCAACGCTGATGGACAACGTGCTGTTCGGCCGTATCGCCTATCAGCAGGCGGACGCTTCCGATCGTATTCGCACCATCATGAGCGAACTCTTCGATGCGCTTGATCTTTACGACGACGTGTTGTCGATCGGCCTTGAGTTTGACGTCGGTTCCGGCGGCAAGCGATTGACGATGGTTCAGCGCCAGAAACTCAACCTCGCCCGCGCGCTTTTGAAGCGCTCGGATTATTTCATCTTCAACCGGCCGCTTCCCGCGCTCGATCAGCGTGTGCAGGATCACATCATCCGCAACGTCGTCCAAGACCTGCACGAGGAGGGTAAACGCCCAGCGATCATCTGGGTGCTTTCAAACGCAAGACTTGCAGAAATCTTCGACAGGATTTTACTTTTTAATCGCGGAGATTTAGTGGAAGCGGGAAACTATCCGGAACTTTCCGAGAAAAACGGGATGTTCAAGGAACTGTTATCGTAATATTCTATTGCAGCGGCTGAGACGGCATTCTTGCGAGGGAATGTCAGTAGAGTTTTTTAAAGCGCGTTCTCCTTCGGCGAGGAGAAGCGGCAGGGGGTGAGACGCTCATGCTGTTGAGAGATGAAGTCGAAATGCTGCGGCGGGTGCCGATCTTCGCAAGGATCGCCCCGGCGAAACTCAAGCTTTTGGCCTTCACCTCCGATCGGATGACCTACAAGGCCGGTCAGGATCTTTTCCACCAGGGCGATCCGGGCGACGCGGCCTATGTGGTGCTTTCCGGCACCGCCGATATTCTCGTGAATTCGCCTGCAGGCGACATAAAAGTCGCCGACGTCGAGGTTAATTCCATCGTCGGCGAAATCGCCATCCTCTGTGACGTGTCGCGCACCGCGACTGTCCGTGCTACCTCTCCACTGGAAGTGCTGCGCATCAGCAAGGAGCATTTCCTGAAGCTTCTCAGCGATTTTCCCGAAATTGCCGTCGAGATCATGCGCGTCCTTGCCGACCGCCTGAACCATACGACGGCGGAATTGACGGCCGCACGCGCTGCAAAGCAGCCGCAGGCGGCGCTTCAGTAATCTTCGGCAAGTTCCGGACATGAAAACCCCCGAAGGCTGTTGTCCAACTTTCGGGGGTCAGTTCACCGAGGTCGGCGGGCTTCATGCTTCAGTGGTCGCTACTCGCGCTGTTCCAGCGCCTTGCTGAAGGCAAGTGCGGCAAGCGTGCAGATGGCGCCCGAAAGCAGGTAATAGCCGACAAAAGGCAGGCCGAAGCGGCTGGACAGACTAAGTGCAACGAGGGGCGCAAAACCCGCACCCACCAGCCAGGCGAGATCCGACGTGAAGGCTGCGCCCGTATAGCGATAGCCGCGGCCGAACCGCGAAGAGATCGAACCGGTAGCCTGACCGAACGAAAGGCCAAGCACGCCGAAGCCAATGATGACGAATGCGTCCTGACCGGTGTCGCCGGCGGCAATCAGCATCGGACCGATGAAGGAGAAGATCGCGATTAGCACGGCACAGACGGCGAGCTGACCGCGGCGGCCGATGCGATCGGCGATCAGGCCAGAGGCGATGATGGCGACGATGCCGACCATGGCACCGATGATCTGCACAACCATGAAAGTGCCGAGCGGTTGGCTGCCGTAAAGGCTCATCCAACCAAGCGGAAAAATGGTGACGAGATGGAACATTGCAAAGCTTGCGAGAGGGACGAAGGCGCCGATCAGGATATCGCGACCGTGGATGCGAAGGACATCGACAATTGGCGCCGCTTCCAGTTCATGCTGCTCCAGGAGCGTTCCGAATTCTTTCGTCATGACGAGACGCAGGCGGGCAAAGAGGGCCACGACGTTAATGGCGAATGCGACGAAGAACGGGTAGCGCCAGCCCCAGGAAAGGAAATCATCGTTTGAGAGATTGGCGATGAAGAAGCCGAACAGGGTGCTCGCCAGCGCAAAACCGATCGGCGCACCGAGCTGCGGGATCATCGCATACCAGCCGCGGTGCCGCTCCGGCGCATTCAGCGCCAGCAACGAAGCAAGCCCGTCCCATGCGCCTCCGAGGGCAAAGCCTTGCCCAAGGCGGAAAAGCGCAAGCAAGGCGATCGACCAGTAGCCGATTACGTTGTAGCCGGGCAGGAAGGCAATCGAGGCCGTCGAGCCACCGAGCAGGAAGAGCGCAATCGTCAGCTTTGTGCCGCGGCCGTAGAAGCGGTCGATGGTCATGAACACAACGGAGCCGACAGGGCGGGCAAGGAAAGCCAGCGAAAAGATCGCGAAAGAATAAAGCGTCGCCGTCAGCCGGTCCGGCGCGAAGGGAAAGACAAGCTGCGGAAAGACGAGAACTGAGGCCAGGCCGTAAACGAAGAAATCGAAAAATTCCGACATGCGTCCGATGACGACGCCGATCGCGATGCTGCCCGGCGAGACCGGCTTGTCATCGTGAATTCTGCGTGCGTCGCGTTCCAGCGTGCGCGATGACGGTCCGTAGTGTACCTGTGTTTCAGCCATTTAACGCCTCCCTCGTTGAGGTGCTTTTACGAAGCGCCTCAAGACGATCTTGATCAAACCCGCCGGGTTATCAAGTCCGGACGGCGCAAATAGTTCATCATCCATTCTCAAAATTGCATGTAGATCGCAAAATGCGCACGGGGCGGCTTGCGAAACTGGCCAACTGCGCATTTGCGGATATATAGGCCGGAAAAACATTTGATCCCGGCACAATCCTTCTTGAATTGATCAGGATTTTTCAGAAAGCCGTGAAATAACATTCTGCCGCATCGCGGCATATTTGCTGCACTGCGACCAAACACCTCATGTCACCATGCCGTTTCGTGCTTTAGTCGCGGTTCGGACGAAACAACAAGAGCTTAGAGACGTGCAAAAACTGATGAAGTTTTCCCGCCTTCTATCCGTGTTGCCGCTATTCATGCTGGCAGGGTGCAATCTGGTGGTGATGTCGCCCTCGGGCGATATCGCCAATCAACAGGCAGACCTTATCCTGGTCTCGACCTTCTTGATGCTTTTGATCATCGTGCCGGTCTTGTTCCTCACACTGTTCTTCGCCTGGCGATACAGGCGCTCGAACACAGCGGCGACCTATGATCCGGAATGGCATCACTCCACCCGCCTTGAATTCGTGATCTGGTCAGCGCCGCTTGCCATCATCATTGCGCTCGGCGCAATCACTTGGATCAGCACACACAAGCTCGACCCCTACCGCGCGCTTGACCGGCTGGATGCAGAACGCGCGATTCCTGCTGGTGCGAAGCCGCTCACCGTCGAAGTCGTGGCGCTCGATTGGAAATGGCTGTTCTTTTATCCTGACCTCGGCATTGCGACCGTCAACGAACTGGCAGCCCCGGTCGACGTTCCGATCAATTTCAAAATCACCGCGTCTTCGGTAATGAACTCCTTCTACATTCCGGCGCTCGCCGGCCAGATCTACGCCATGCCCGGCATGCAGACGAAGTTGCACGCCGTCATCAACAAGGAAGGCGAGTACGAAGGCTTTTCTGCCAATTACAGCGGCGACGGCTTCTCGCACATGCGCTTCAAGTTTCACGGCCTAAACCAGCAGGGCTTCGACGATTGGATCGCCCGTGTCAAAGCGCAAGGTACGGCGCTTAACCGCGATGCCTACCTGAAACTCGAAAGGCCGAGCGAACGAGAGCCCGTGCGCTACTACGCCAGCGCCGAGGCCGGCCTCTACGAGGCCATCCTCAACATGTGCGCGACGCCCGGTAAGATGTGCATGAACGAGGTGATGCACATCGACATGATGGGCGGCGCAGGCAAGGAGAGCGCCGAAAACCGGGAGCGGCTGGAATATGACAACCGCCATGCCGAACAGGGTGAGCGCACCAATGCCCCGACCTTCCCTGCAACCGGCACGCCGGCACGCAGCGGGCAAGAACCCGAGGGCACCGACAGCAACAGCCAGCAGCCTGACGCCCAGCCGCAGCAGGGCGGGCAGACCATGCCCGGGATGCAGCATGACGGTCATTCGATGCCCGGGATGGATCACGGCAGCGGCAGTCCGGCTCAACCGGGCAGCAACAATTAAAACCTGGCGCTTTGCGTCGCTAAGACACCAATGAACGGGTTAATCCATGTTTTCCAATCCTGACCTCCTGAAGTTCATCTTCGGCCGGTTGACCCTTGAGGCGATCCCCTATCACGAGCCGATCCTCGTCGCGACCTTCATAGCCGTGGTCATCGGTGGTCTCGCCCTGGTCGGCCTCATTACTCATTACAGATTTTGGGGTCCCTTGTGGCGCGACTGGATCACCAGCGTCGATCACAAGAAAATCGGCATCATGTACGTGATCCTCGCCGTCATCATGCTGCTGCGCGGCTTTTCGGACGCGATCATGATGCGGATCCAGCAAGCGATCGCCTTCAACGGATCGGAAGGCTATCTGCCGCCGCACCACTACGACCAGATCTTTACCGCCCACGGCGTTATCATGATCTTCTTCGTGGCCATGCCCTTCGTCACGGGCCTCATGAACTTCGTGGTACCGATGCAGATCGGTGCTCGTGACGTCTCCTTTCCCTTCCTCAACAACTTCTCCTTCTGGATGACGACGGCCGGCGCCATCATCATCATGCTGTCGCTCTTCATCGGCGAGTTCGCGCGCACCGGCTGGCTTGCCTACCCGCCGCTTTCAGGCGCCGACTACAGTCCGGGGGTCGGCGTCGACTACTACATCTGGGGCCTGCAGGTTGCAGGTGTTGGGACGACACTTTCGGGCATCAACCTGATCGCCACCATCGTGAAGATGCGCGCGCCTGGCATGACCATGATGAAGCTCCCCGTCTTCACCTGGACCTCGCTTTGCACCAACGTCTTGATCGTCGCCACCTTTCCGATCCTGACGGCAACGCTTGCGCTGCTGGCGCTCGACCGCTACGCCGACACGAACTTCTTCACGAACGACCTCGGCGGCAATCCGATGATGTATGTCAACCTCATCTGGATCTGGGGCCATCCGGAGGTCTATATCCTCGTGCTGCCGGCCTTCGGCATCTTCTCGGAAGTGGTCGCGACCTTCTGCGGCAAGCGCCTGTTCGGCTACGCCTCGATGGTCTATGCGACAGTGGTCATCACCATCCTTTCCTATATCGTCTGGCTCCATCACTTCTTCACCATGGGTTCCGGCGCCAGCGTCAACTCCTTCTTCGGAATCACGACCATGATCATCTCGATCCCCACGGGAGCGAAGATGTTCAACTGGCTCTTCACCATGTATCGCGGCCGCATCCGCTATGAAGTGCCGATGCTTTGGACCGTCGGCTTCATGGTGACCTTCGTCATCGGCGGCATGACCGGGGTGCTGCTTGCCGTTCCGCCTGCAGACTTCGTGCTGCACAACTCGCTGTTCCTGATCGCCCACTTCCACAATGTGATCATCGGTGGCGTGCTGTTCGGTCTGCTTGCAGGCGTCAACTACTGGTTCCCGAAGGCCTTCGGCTTCAAGCTCGATCCTTTCTGGGGAAAGATGAGCTTCTGGTTCTGGCTGACCGGCTTCTATTTCGCCTTCATGCCGCTCTATGTGCTCGGCCTGATGGGCGTCACCCGCCGCGTGTCGCAGTTCGAGGACCCGTCGCTGCAGATCTGGTTCATCATCGCAGCCTTCGGTGCTTTCCTGATCGCGCTCGGCATACTGTCGTTCCTCGTCCAGCTTGTCGTCAGCTTCATCAGGCGCGAGGAACTTGCCGACCATACAGGCGATCCATGGGATGCCCGCACACTTGAGTGGTCGACGTCGTCGCCGCCGCCCGACTACAACTTCGCCTTTACCCCTGTGGTGCACGATCATGACAGCTGGTACGACATGAAGAACCGCGGTTACGAACGACCCCTCGAAGGCTTCAAGCCGATCCACATGCCGAAGAACACCGGCACCGGGGCAATCCTTTCGGCCATCAGCGTGGCTCTCGCCTTCGGCCTGATCTGGTACATGTGGTGGCTCGTCGTGGCCTCCGCCGCGGCGCTGCTCGTCGTCACCATTGTCCATACCTTCAACTATAGGCGCGACTTCTATATCCCGGCCGAAGAGGTCAGTAAAACGGAAGGCAAGCGGACCGAACTGCTTGCGACACAGGTATAATGACCATGAGCGATCATACTATCGACACGGCCGAAAAGCCTGAGTTCTATCTGACCGAAGAACATCATCCCGAAGGCAGCACAAATCTCGGCTTCTGGCTCTACCTCATGAGCGACTGCCTGATCTTTGCGGTGCTGTTTGCGACCTATGGCGTTGTTGGCCGCAATTATGCGGCAGGGCCTTCGCCGAAGGACCTGTTCGATCTGCCGCTCGTGGCAGTCAACACGTCGATGCTGCTCTTTTCTTCCATCACCTACGGCTTCGCCATGCTCCAGATGGAAAAGAACAGCAAATCGGGCACGCTGATGTGGCTGGCGGTGACCGGCCTGTTCGGGGCGGCGTTCATCGGGCTTGAACTTTATGAGTTCATTCATTTGATCCACGAGGGTGCAGGTCCATCGCGCAGCGCTTTCCTTTCGGCCTTCTTTACGCTGGTTGGAACCCATGGGCTGCACGTCACGTCCGGCATCATCTGGATGGCAACGCTGATGGTGCAGGTTTCGATGTACGGCCTGATCGAGGCCAACCGGCGCCGCCTCATGTGCCTTTCGATGTTCTGGCACTTCCTCGACGTCGTCTGGATCGGCGTCTTTTCCTTTGTCTACCTGATGGGAGTTCTCGGATGAGTTCGCAAGCACCCGCACATGAGGACGCACACGAAGCCCATCATGGCCATAGCCACGGACACGGGGCAGGCCACGGCTCGATGAAGAGCTATACGATTGGTTTCGTCCTCTCGGTCATCTTGACCGCCATTCCCTTCTGGCTTGTCATGGCCGGTGTCTTCGAGAGCCCGGGGGTGACTGCTTTTCTTGTGATGGCGCTCGGCGCGATCCAGATCGTCGTTCACATGATCTGCTTCCTGCATATGAACACCCGCTCGGAAGGCGGCTGGACGATGATGGCGCTGATCTTCACGATCGTGATCGTGGCGATCGCGCTTTCCGGCTCGCTTTGGGTCATGCATCATCTGAATACCAATATGATGCCGATGAGCCCTGAAATGATGAAGAACATGCCCTAGGGGTGTCGAGCGGGCGGCGGCAAGGCCGCCCGTGCAGGTTTTCCGCCATGCCAGACAGCTTTCCTTTACCGAAAGACCGACGCCGACCATCAATCCGGCTGGCAATGCTATGCAGTCTGATGCTTCTTTCGACGGCAGGTTTCGTCGCTCTCGGCCTCTGGCAGGTGGAGCGGCTGTCCTGGAAACGTGACCTCATTGCTCGGGTCGATCAACGGGTCCACGCCGAGCCGGCCCCGGCCCCGACAGGAAGGGCAGTCCATGCCGCAGACGACGAATACCGCCGTGTAACGGCGACCGGCACATTGCAAAACAGCAAGGAGACGCTGGTCTATGCCTCAACCGAACTGGGTCCAGGCTTTTGGGTGATGACACCGCTGTCGCTTGGTGATGGCCAGACGGTCTTGATCAACCGCGGCTTCGTGCCGACCGACAGGCGCGATCCGCAAACCCGGCCGTCCGGCCAACTCTCCAGTCAGGTCACGATCACAGGGCTGATGCGGATCACGGAATCGAAGGGTTCGTTGCTACAATCGAACGACCCGGCCTCGGGGCGCTGGTACTCCCGCGATGTAGCTGCAATCGCGGCGGAAAAGCATGTGGCAGACGCTGCCGAGTATTTCATCGATGCCGACAACACTCCCAATCCCGGTGGTCTGCCGATCGGCGGACTGACACGCATCGTCTTTCCGAACAACCACCTCGTCTACGCGATCACATGGTTTGGCTTGGCGCTGATGGTGGCGGGCCTGCTGGCATTCGTGATCCGAAGCGAGGTTCGGACGCACCGGCCGTGGCAATCGTCCGGCTGATTGCCTCGGCAAGTTGTGCCTGCGAGAAGGGCTTGCCGAGACGCGGCAGGTCGATGAGGCCGCCGCCGGGCGGAATGTCGGCATAGCCCGTGGCAAGGATGATCGGCATGTGCGGCCAATCACGGCGGATCGCCTCTGCAAGCTCTGCACCCGTCATCCGCGGCATTGCGTGGTCGGAGATGACAAGGTTGACCTGTTCGCTGGAAAGGATGGCCAGCGCATCGGCGGCCGATGCCGCCTCTATGACGTCGTAGCCTAGGTCCTCCAGCATCAAAACCGTGTTCATGAGCACGAGACTGTCGTCGTCGACGGCCAGGATGCGCAGCGAGCGCGGAAGGCCGGGATGATCGGCCGCTTTTTCCGGGAGCTCTACCGGTGCGTCCTGTGCCAGGACCGCAGGGAACCAAAGCTCGGCGACCGTGCCTTCGCCGAGGCGGCTCTTCAAGACGAGCCGGCCGCCTGACTGCGCGGCGAGCCCTTGAACCATCGGCAATCCGAGACCGGTGCCTTTCCCGACACCCTTCGTCGTGAAGAAGGGTGTCGTCGCCTGTTCAAGTGTCTCTTCGTCCATGCCCTCTCCGCCGTCGATGACCGAAAGACAAAGATACGCACCGGGCGTAAGGATCCCTTCCCTTTCACCTACCGTCCGTTCCTGCGCTCTGACAGTGATTTTCCCTCCGCGGGGCATGGCATCACGCGCGTTCACAATCAGATTGAGGATTGCTGTTTCGAGCTGGTTGGGATCGGTGGCAATTGTTGGAACGCCCGGCAGCACTTCGATTTCCAGCATGGTCAGCGGCCCGAGCGAACGTTGCAGCATGTCGGCCATTCCGTCCATGAGCGCT